>JALUWJ010000175.1 GCA_027019605.1 Henriciella sp.
TTCTCGAGCGTGTTGAAGGCCCCCTCGAGCGAGAATTGCCAATCTGAATTGTTGGCACCGGTGAGATTGTACTCGCCGCGCAAAATGCTTTCGCTTTCATCTGTCGTGCTGTCGAAGATGTTGTTTCGGAGGTTTGTCCCATCCACATTCGCGCCGAAAGATTTCGCACGTGTTGGGCTATGTTCGTTGCGCTGCAGACCGATCAGTTTGAACCGACCCGGCCCGAGATCGAGCTCATAATCACCGCTGACCTCGCTGTTCCATTCGTTTTCTTTAAATTGGAAAACAGATTGACTCAGCAGCGTGCCATCCGGGGCAAACGTGCTGGTGGTTTCGCGTTGGTCAGGTTCCCACAAATTGTATTCGGCATTCAAATTGGCGATGTGGCCGTTTGCAGGTTTCCAATTCAGGCTGCCATTTATGTTGACGAAATCGGCGATGAACGTGAATTCTTCCTCGCGATAGCGGACGAGTTCGCCAGTGCCATTGGTGAAATTCTCGAACACATCCTCGCGGCCGGCAGAGGCGCCGCGGCCGGGCTCGGTCTCAACGCCCAGCGTCCATCCGAGCGCGCCGTTCTGACCGTTCACAGAGACTTCGAACCAATCCAGGGCAGGGGGAAGGTTCTCCCGAAAGCGTTGACGATAGGTCCAGGTGCCGCTGACGCCGTTTGCTGTGGCGATGACATTTGCGACTTGGCCGCTCAGGCCTGGAATATCCAGATTGGCGCCTTCGACGAGTTCAATGCGTTCTACATTGGTCGCTGGAATGCGAGACAAGACCTCTGCCGCCCCGGTCGATTTGGAGGAAATGCGCTGTCCATTGATCAGAATATTTTCTTGCGCCTGACCGAATCCGCGCTGGCCATCGCTCCGCGAAATGCTGAAGCCTGGAATTTGTCTGACCATATCCAGCGCCGTGCGCGGGGCGAATTGCTCGAAGTCTGCAATTGTAAAGGTGCGTGCGTCATCGCTGGGTTGATCTGGCTCCTGTGCATGCACAGACAGCGGAAGGCTCACGAGAAGCCCAGCGAGAAAAGTATACTTCATTATTATCGCCCTAAAGAGAAAACGATCCCGACAAGGCGTGTGTTACAGGTGTAACTTATTCTCTGCAACCCCAATTTTTGGAAAATTTCTACAATCCTGAAACGCGCTGACATTTCCTGAAAGTGGATCCGTTCTTAAGGCCCGAACTCTATGTCGAAATTGGGGCGGTCGCGTCAAATTCGTAGAATCACCGGAATAAAATGAATCTTCGGCAACCCGCCCGTGCTTTAAGAGAGTTTTACGACTTTGATGCAAAATTCCACGGGTTGGATCACGATGTGATGTGGCCTTCGATCCGTTTGGTGGTGTCAATTTTCCCTGCTTCCTTGAGCAGTTGTGCCAGTCCCGCAAGCGTATCTGAGCGCCCACCAGATGATCCATGGATGGAGAATGGCGAGAGGAAGTAGTGCGCAATGCCACGGGCCAAAGGCAAAAAGTCAGAGCCTGAAGCAGACATTGTTCTGGAACGGACCCAGATCTCGTCTGTGATTTTCGGCTTGGTCATGGTTGTCGCCTTGATCGTTGCGGGCGCGGCTATGCTTGGCGGCTCTCTGTCTCAGGTCGGACAGCGTTGGGGTAGCGCTATGGATGGCGCCTCGCGTTCAATCGGCCTCTCTGTCGATACAGTCGAAGTGATCGGGCTGGAGCACGTGCCTGCGATTGCGCGCCAAATCAAAACGGCGGCGATGATTGAACCTGGCGAGAATATGTTCCGCGCCGACCCTCATCTGATCCGCAGCCGCGTTGAGGAAACGCGTTTGGTCACGAAAGTTCGTGTCTATCGCCTCTGGCCGGACACAGTAATGATCTATGCCAGCGCCGCTGAGCCGACAGCACTGTGGAATGATGGCGAGCAATGGGCCGTCGTCGACAGTTTAGGGCGATTGATGCCGAAAGTGCGTCCGAGCGATCATCTGGATCTGGTCAAATCGGTTGGGGTCGGCGGCCCTGAAGCTATTCCAGCATTGGAAAAAGCGCTCTCGCTGGCGCCATCGCTACGTGCGCACACCGATCATGCCCGCCGTGTCGCCAGCCGGCGCTGGGATTTGGTATTAAAATCGGGCGCGGTCGTGAAACTGCCAATGGATGAGAGCCTGGTGCCAAGCCTGACGCGGTTCTCGCAGACTTATGCCAAGTCTGAGTTGGCATCGCGCCCCCTAAGCGTCATCGATCTTCGAATTTCCGGGCATGTCTATCTGACGCCTGTGAAGCAACCGGCAGGAGGCGCCGCTTAATGGCTACGAATGAGCAAAGACTGAAACCGAGACAGGTCGGCAAAGCGGGCACCGTTGTTGCGGCCTTGGATATCGGCTGTTCAAAAATTGCTTGTTTGATTGGCCGCGTCGATCCCGGCAGCCGCGCTGGATTTTCCTTCATGGGCGGCGGCCGCCAACAGAGCCGCGGTTTCAATGGCGGCGCGATTTCAGACATTGAGGCGCTTGAGCGCTCAATTCGGCTTGCAGTGGAAGACGCAGAGCGGGAAGCCGGCGAACGAATTGACCGCGTGATCCTCGGCATTACCGGCCCAAAGGTTGATTGCCAGCTTGCAGAGGCTGAAATCGAGCTTGGGCAGCGCGAGATTAGCGGCAAAGACGTCCAGAAAGTGTGGGCGAAGGCGCTCGGGCAGACGATTCCGAAAGACCGCGAACTTCTGGGCGCATATCCCGTCATGTACGGCGTTGATGATCAGGACGACATTCGCGACGCGGTCGGAATGATTGGCGAACGGTTGCGGGTTTTGCTGAACGTCGTGACGGCGCCGAAATCGCTGGTGAACAATCTCAAGGAATGTGTGCAGCGCGCTCATTTGGGCGTGGAACGGATCGTTCCGTCTGCTTTGGCGAGCGGATCTGGAACCCTGATCGAAGACGAAATCGACAATGGCGCCATCTGCATCGACTTTGGCGGCGGCGTGACCTCTGTTTCGGTGTTCATGAATGGGGCGCCAGCCTGGCTGGATCTGGTGAAAGTCGGCGGCTCGCGGGTCACCGGCGATATCGCGCAAGGGATCGGGACGACTTTTGCAGCGGCCGAGCGCCTGAAAACACTGCACGGGACTGCGGATATGGCCGGACCAGGCATGGCAGAACGAATTGAAGCCCCGCGGCTGGGGGATGATGGGCGATTGAAAGCGGGCCGAATGACCCGCGGCGAACTCGCATCCATCATTGCGCCGCGAATCGAAGAGCTGTTCGAAATGGTGCAAGCGCACCTGACCGCCAGCCCTTTGCGTCCAATTTTGCCGAGACGAACCGTTCTGACCGGCGGATCCAGTCAATTAGCAGGTGTTCGCGAGCTTGCGACTTCCGTTCTAAAACAACCTGTTAGGATGGGCCGACCGATCGATGCTGATATTCTCGGTGAGAATTATGGGAATCCAGCCTTTTCCACAGCCGCAGGTCTGATAAGCTATGAACTCAAGGGATTTGCCGACGCATCACGGGCTGGGCATGCGGCGGCGCTAGCCGGAGGGGATTCCGGGCGTGGAGTGTTTGCTAAGATCTTAATCTGGATTCGCGAAAATTTTTGAGCGAGATGACAGTCATTTAAGAGTCTTTTAGGCCAAGCCGTTCATTCTACCCCCAGACATCTTTTGGCGCGTAGGTAAAAATGGATCGGGAACAGGGCATGACTAAGGAACTCAAACCACGAATTGTCGTTATTGGCGTTGGTGGTGCTGGCGGGAACGCTGTCGACAATATGATCGAAGCAAATCTGCAGGGCGTCGAGTTTTGCGTTGCCAATACAGACGCACAAGCGATGCGTCGTTCCAAGACAGAAAACCGAATTCAACTCGGCCTCGAGACCACGTCCGGGCTTGGAGCTGGGGCCCGTCCGGAAGTCGGCGAAGCCTCTGCCGAGGAATCCATGCCGGAAATCCTTGAAGCGCTTGAGGGCGCTCATATGGTCTTCGTCGCAGCCGGAATGGGTGGCGGTACAGGTACTGGCGCTGCGCCCGTCATTGCCAAGGCCGCGCATGATAAAGGTATTCTCACGATTGGTGTCGTGACCAAGCCATTTGGCTTTGAAGGAACGCATCGTATGACAACTGCCGAAGGCGGCCTGTCCAAGATGCAAGAGGTTGTCGACACGCTGATTGTTGTTCCCAACCAAAACCTCTTCCGCATTGCAAATGAGCGTACAACTTTTGCTGAAGCCTTCCGGATGGCCGATGACGTGCTTTATTCTGGTGTTCGCGGCATTACCGATCTGATGATCATGCCTGGCTTGATCAATTTGGATTTCGCCGATGTTCGCACGATTATGAAGGGCATGGGCACAGCCATGATGGGCATGGGCGAGGGCGAAGGCGAAGGCCGCGCACTCGAGGCGGCGCGCTCTGCGATTGATAATCCATTGCTCGACGATGTTTCCATGCGCGGGGCCCGCGGCGTGTTGATCAACATCACCGGCGGCTATGACATGACCTTGTTCGAGCTTGACGAGGCCGCCAATGAAATTCGCCGCGAAGTCGACGAAGATGCCAATATCATCCTCGGATCGACCTTTGATCCTGAGCTAGAAGGCCGTATTCGCGTCTCGGTCGTTGCTGCCGGCGTTGCCGCGCAAGCTGGACTTGTTGCGGCGCCGACAACCACTGCACCGGTCGAAACCGGGCCGGTCATCGAAACACCTTCTGAAGCGCCCGTCGTGGTCAGTCAGCCACCTGTCGCAAGCGCTGAGCGCGAACCAGATCAGCGCCCTGACTTTAGCGGCCGCGTTTTGCCGCCTGCACATATCGAAGGCCAGCAAGGGACCGACACTGTGAGCGCAGATGCCGCGTTTGCAAAGCCGGTTTCTGAAAGCCCAGCCGGGTTCTCAAACCTGTTCGGATGGCGCCGCGAAGACGCCGTCGGCGACAATGATACCGGCGAAGATCAGCCAAAGATCGTGTCGAGCCCCGATGACCATCCAAAAGCGACGCCATTTGACGATGAAGATCTGGAAATTCCAGCCTTTTTGCGCCGCTCGGCCAACACTTAATCCTTAAATCTCTGTCACGTTGAGCCGCCCGACTCCGGGCGGCTTTGGCTTTCCGGGCGATTGCAACAAAGCGCAATAATGCTTGTGTTGAGATTGCCCCGGTCACCGGTGTTTATGCACGCGTTACCGGGGAGAGTACGCTTGGGCCGAGTAGAGTATCAAACCACACTGAACACGGCGGTGATTTGCGCTGGCATTGGCGTCCATTCGGGCGCGCGGGCGCGCATGGTGATCAAGCCGGCTGAAGCGCACACAGGTATTCGGTTCCGCCGCACGGATCTGGACGTTCAAACCGACATTCTGGCGCGTGGGGATCATGTTACTGAGGTCCAGCTCGGCACCACTTTGACGAATGAAGATGGCGCCAGTGTTGCCACGGTCGAACATTTCCTCGCCGCGTGTGCAGGCATGGGGCTCGACAATCTCCTGGTGGAAATTGATGGCCCTGAGGTTCCGATCATGGATGGCTCTTCAGCGGTCTTTTGTGAACTGTTCCACGATGCTGGTCTCAGGCAACAAACCGCGCTGCGCCGCCGTATTCGCATTCTTGATACAGTCGAAGTGCAGGATGGCGTGAAATGGGCGCGTCTGAGCCCGTCTCAGGACAAGGTTTTGACTCTGAAAGCCAAAATCGAGTTCGAAACCAAGGCCATTGGCACGCAGCAAATGGCGATGCGGCTGGTTCCAGGCCTGTTTGCGCGCGATATCGCATTTGCGCGCACATTTGGCTTCGCGCGCGATGTCGAGACGCTCAAAGCCATGGGCCTTGCGCGCGGTGGCTCGCTCGACAATGCGGTCGTGATTGATGGCGATGAGATCATCAATCCTGAAGGCCTGCGCAGTGATGATGAGTTCATCCGCCACAAACTGCTCGATGCTGTCGGTGATTTGATGCTCGCTGGCGCTTCGATCGCTGGCCTCTATGAAGCGCGTCAGCCCGGCCATGCGATGAATAATAAGCTTGTCCGGGCTCTGCTTGAGCAGCCAGAGACCTGGTGCTGGGAAACAGATGCTGAGGCGCTTGAAAGCCTATCAGCCCGCGAAAGCCTGAGCGCTTAAAGCCAATCCGGCGCGGCGGTTTTGGTCACGTCTGCTTGTCGTAACTCCGGCTGCGGGTGGCGTTCGAGCAGTTTCTCGATAATCTGATCTGCAACGCGTGCAGCTTCCCGTAAGGGCTCATAATCCCAGAGCTCGACCTTGCCATCAAACCAGCGGGCACAGCCTCTTTCAATCAAGCTTGCATGCAACCGATCAAACTTCGGCGCATCGCCTTTGAGCTTGGCAATATGGACGGGCAGCCCATGCCAGGCGGCATCTGATAGCATATTGGCGCTATCTTCGGTTACGATCGCGGCGTGGGAGTAAATCAGCCAAGCGAGATACGGGTTCGGGCCATCTTGCTCATTCGCCCAAAACCGAGCGCCAACGCGATCGGCAAAACTGCGCATGTCAGCAACAATTCCAACGGGTGTGCGACGCGAGCAAGTTATCCGCAGGCGCCAGCCTTGACCGGCGACGACCTCCAAAGATTGCATCAACTCCTCGGCCCGGGCGCGCGTGAAGGTGTGGGCCTTGGAGTTTCCGCCTAACACCACAATTGCGGACTTGCCATTCTCATCGGCGAGGTCAGCGAAGGCCTGTCCGGCCTCTTCAATCGCTTCTTCGGAGAAATGCGTGGGTGACCCTGTCGTTCGGATCACATTGGGGCCTTCCAAAGCATCATGCTCTGGCACGACGACGAGATCGAATTTGTTTGGATCGGTTTTTGGATCGAGTACCTGGACGGTGAAGCTCTGACCGCCGCTCCAACCGCGAACGCTGGCCGTATAAGGTGCGCTGCGACGTCCTGCGGCGATCCAAAGGGAGGGCCAGGGCGCTTTCAATGCATCGCGCTCTGACTTGGGCAAGGCCAGACGCGGAGCCGGCCAATTGGCGCCTGGTAGCCAGGTCCAAGGCGCCCGCGGCGAAAGCAAAACAGGCTCAGAGCGATGCCCTTGCCCGTAGATATGTCCGATTTGTAGCCAGCGCTGGGTTTCTGCCAGCGCAGAGATAATCGCGCGCACTTGTGCAGCGTTGCCCGCGCGGCCATCGCTCACCGCCCAAATCGAGGGCCCTAAAGAGGAGTCAGGCGAACTCATACGATGGCCATGCCACTGTTCGCCGGTCAGTTGAAGAACAAACTGTTAGACGTATTTGACTTCAGCGATTTCATAGACGCGGGCGCCGCCAGGGGCCGCAACCTCAGCCTCATCGCCTTCGCCTTTGCCAATCAGCGCGCGGGCGATTGGCGACGTGTTCGAAACCTTGCCCTGGGCGATATCAGCTTCGTCTTCACCGACAATCTGATAGGTGGCTTCTTCTTCGGTATCGACATCAATGATCGTAACAGTGGCGCCAAACACAATCTTGTCGCCTTTGACCTTGGACAGATCAATCACGTCGGCGCGTGACAGCTTATCTTCCAGCTCGACAATACGACCCTCGATGAAGGACTGTTTTTCCTTCGCCGCATGATATTCTGCGTTCTCGGACAGGTCGCCATGCTCACGAGCCTCTGCAATCGCCTGGATGATGGCCGGGCGCTCAACAGACTTCAGATTTTTCAATTCTTCGTCGAGGGCCTCATAGCCCCCGGCTGTCATAGGTGTGCGTTGCATGAATAGGTACCGTTCTTGGGTTCTGACGCCATCTTGCTCTTGAAACAGGATGGTTCAATCAAAAAGCAGGCCGGTCAAGTAGTCTAAAATACTCGGTTTCGCAAGTTATGCTTTCTGTAACGCGCGAACAGCCAGCGGTTTTTCGCGTATGGCGCGAATCGCTTTCACCGCAGCGCGGCACGCCGCAAGCGTCGTAAAGTAAGGAATTTTCTGCACCATCGCCGTGCGCCGGATCGATTTGGAGTCTTTGCGCGACTGCGCGCCTTCGGTCGTGTTGAGCACCAAATCGATTTCACCGTTGAGAATGGCGTCTTCGATGTTCGGTTTGCCTTCCAGCACTTTCTTGACCAGGCGCGTTTCGATACCTTTCTCAGCAAGGAAGCTCGCGGTGCCCGCTGTGGCGACGATTTCGAAGCCCATATCGATTAGGCTCGCAGCGGCTTCGACGATGCCTTCTTTGTCAGCCTCACGCAGCGAAATAAACGCGGTCCCGCTGGTCGGGAGTGTTTCACCTGCACCGATTTGGGCCTTCAGGAAGGCGGTCCCAAAATCATCATCCCAGCCCATGACTTCGCCGGTTGAGCGCATTTCAGGTCCGAGGATTGGATCGACATTGGCAAATCGCGCAAATGGGAAAACCGCTTCCTTAACCGCAATCCGGCTGGCTTCAGCATGGCGCAGATCAAACTCGGTAAGCGGCTTACCGCCCATGATCTTGGCCGCAATGCTGGCGATCGGCGCACCAACCGCTTTGGCCACGAAGGGCACGGTTCGGCTGGCGCGTGGATTGGCTTCCAGCACGTAGATTTCGTCGTCCTTAACGGCATATTGGATATTGATCAGCCCAGACACGTTCAATGCCTTTGCCAAAGCGATGGTCTGCTCGCTGAGGCGACCGACAATAGACGGTGACAATGTATAAGGGGGCAGCGCGCAGGCACTGTCGCCTGAGTGAACGCCTGCTTCCTCAATATGTTCCATAATGCCCGCAACATGGACATTCTCGCCATCGCACAAAGCGTCGACATCAACTTCGATGGCGTCGGAGAGGTAGCGGTCAATGAACAGCGATCCATCGCCCGCAACCGAAAGTGCATAGCCTGCATATTCGCGGACATCTTCGTCAGAGTGACAGATGCGCATCGCCGTGCCGGACAGGACGAAGGACGGGCGCAGCATGACCGGGTAGCCAAGCTCGCTTGCCTTTTCGAGGGTCTCTTCAATGCTCCGCGCCGTCGCAGACGGCGGTTGCTGGATGCCGAGATTGGACAGCAGCGCCGCCCATTGCTTGCGGTCTTCGGCCAGGTCGATGCTGTCTGGGCTGGTGCCGAGGATCGGAACCCCGGCTTGATTGAGCGGCTGGGCCAGTTTGAGCGGGGTTTGACCGCCAAACTGGACAATCACGCCTGCAAGTTCGCCGGCGCTTTGCTCTTTATGAATAATCTCAGAGACATGCTCGTGCGTCAGCGGCTCGAAGTAGAGGCGATCGGACGTATCGTAATCGGTGGAGACGGTCTCGGGATTGCAGTTCACCATGACGCTTTCGACGCCAATATCCGCCATCGCAAAAGCCGCGTGGCAGCAGCAATAATCAAATTCAATGCCTTGACCGATCCGGTTCGGGCCGCCGCCGAGAATGATGGCTTTCTTACGGGTTGATGGCAGCGCCTCGCAATCTGGGGCATCGGCTCCAAACGCGGCGTGTTCGTAGGTCGAATACAGGTACGGTGTTTTCGCAGCGAACTCGGCGGCGCAAGTGTCGATCCGCTTATAGACCGGACGGACATTCAGCGCGTGGCGTGCGGCTCGGGCGTGGTCTTCAGTTTGGCCGGTGAGTTCGCCAAGGCGCGCATCTGAAAAGCCCATCGCCTTGAGGTCGGTAAACTCACGCATTGAGGTTGGCAGGCCTTCGCGGCGCACATCCTCTTCGCGGGCTACAATCTGAGCGATCTGGCGCAAGAACCAGAGATCGATACTGGTCGCTGCATGAACGTCTTCGACAGACAGGCCTTCCCGGAAGGCTTGCGCGACAATTCGCAACCGATCTGGCGTTTGCTTGCTCAGAGCCTCTCGCAATGCGCCAGGGCTGGAGAATTCAAGCTCGTTCAGACCAGTGAGGCCGGTCTCGAGCGAGCACAGTGCCTTTTGCAGACTCTCTTGGAAATTACGCCCAATCGCCATCGCTTCGCCAACCGATTTCATCGCGGTGGTCAGCAGCGGCTCAGCGCCTTCAAACTTCTCAAACGCAAAGCGCGGGATCTTGGTTACGACATAGTCGATGGTTGGCTCAAATGCGGCAGGCGTGACGCCGGTAATGTCATTGTCGAGCTCGTCCAATGTGTAGCCGATTGCGAGCTTTGCAGCGATCTTCGCGATCGGGAAACCTGTTGCCTTGGACGCCAGCGCCGATGAGCGCGAGACGCGCGGGTTCATCTCGATCACAACCAGGCGGCCATCTTCCGGATTGACGGCGAACTGGACGTTCGAGCCGCCGGTCTCAACGCCAATCTCGCGCAGGACGGCGAGTGAGGCGTTGCGCATGACCTGATATTCGCGATCGGTCAGAGTCAGGGCAGGGGCCACGGTGATCGAATCGCCTGTGTGGACACCCATCGGGTCGATGTTTTCGATCGCACAGATGATGATGGCATTGTCGGCTTTGTCGCGCACGACCTCCATCTCATACTCTTTCCAACCAAGCAGGCTTTCATCGACCAGGATTT
>JALUWJ010000176.1 GCA_027019605.1 Henriciella sp.
GAATGCGTTAGAGCCTCAATGTGGCAGGATTGCGCGCCAAATTCGGTCTTAGCGCCCTAATGCTTCTTCCCAATGAGAGCGGCACAAGGAGACATAAACCTCTTTGCCAACACTGACCTGCTCGCCGGATTTGATCGCATTGCCCTGCTCGTCCATGCGGGCGGTCATCGTCGCTTTCTTCCCGCAATGGCAGATGGTACGCGCCTCGCGCAAATCGTCGGCAATCGCCAACAGAGCCGCGGATCCTTCAAATAGCTCGCCTTGGAAGTCGGTCCGCAAGCCATAGCAAAGCACAGGCAGCTTCAGCTTGTCGCCCACCCGCGCCAATTGCCAGACTTGGTCTTTGGTCAGGAATTGCGCCTCATCGAAAAAGATCACGCTGAGGGTTTTTTCCGCATGCTCTTTCTCAATTGCCTCAAACAGATCTGTGTCTGCGCGATAGAGATGGGCATCGGCCTCGAGCCCAATCCGCGACTCGATCTTTCCCGTGGTCGCGCCGGGTTCAGCGCCATAATGCCCGGACGTCCAGAGCATGACCTGCATGCCACATTCCTTATAGTTATAAGCGGCTTGCAATAAAATCGCGGACTTCCCCGCATTCATCGCGCTATAAGTGAAATAGAGTTTAGACATGTGTCGGGCTTAGACGATTCTTGATGCAATAACATCGTTGAAGGAGACGTTCAGGATGCTGGAAATTCGCCCCAATTGCGAGCTTTGCGACTGTGATTTGCCGCCAAACTCCTCGAACGCCATGATTTGCAGCTATGAATGCACCTATTGCGCAGATTGCGTGAACGGGCCGCTCTCCAATGTTTGCCCAACCTGTGGCGGCGGGTTCACCCAACGCCCAATCCGCCCCAAGAAAAACTGGCGAGAAGGCAAACGCCTGGGCCTTGAACACCACCCCGCGAGCGACAAGCGCATCCATTCGCCTTACCCAAAGGAAGACCTTGAAGCGCATGTCGCAAAGCTCAAAGATGTGCCCGTAGAAGAGCGCTAATCGCGCGACGAGGGGCACTTTATGTCAGACAGTAACGACTTCCCTGGCCTTCCGCCTCAACCGGCTGATACGCCTTGGCCGACAGAAGCCTGGCCGGTGGGTGACCTTCCGGCACAAACCGATGAAGCAGCCCTGACGAGGCTGCTCGACCACGCTTTCTCGAACCCGGATGATCTCGGCAAGACGTCCGCTTTTGTCGCGGTCCAGGGCGGAAAGATTGTCTCCGAACGCTATAATGAAGGCTTTGGGCCGGACGAAACTTACCATTCCTGGTCGATGGCCAAGTCGATGACCCATGCGCTGACCGGGATCGCGATGGCAGACGGGCACCTCGACATTCACGCCCCTGCCAAGGTCCCTGAATGGCAAGGCGCATATGATCCGCGCGCGGCGATTACGGTTGAGCATTTGCTTCGAATGATCTCGGGCCTGCAATTCACCGAAGACTATGAAGACGCCGGCATCTCCCACACAATCGAAATGCTATTTGGATCCGGCAAAGAAGATGTCGCGCACTTTGCAGCAGCCATGCCTTTAGAGCATCCGATTGGATCCTTCTGGTCTTACTCAAGCGGCACAACCAACATTTTATGTCGTCTCTTGGCGGACGCTTTGGAGGTCGATCAAGCGGGATTTGAGGCCTTCTTGCGCGGGCGCCTGCTCGACCCGATCGGAATGCGCTCTGCCATTCCGAAATTTGATGCGGCGGGAACCTTTATCGGATCAAGCTTCTGTTTCTGCACCGCCCGTGATTTTGCCCGTTTCGGCCTGCTCTATCTACGCGATGGTGTTTGGGATGGGACGCGGATCCTCCCTGAAGGATGGGTGGACCATGCCCGCACGCCAACGCCAAATGTGCCGCCCGAAGAGCCGATGGGTTATGGCGGGCAATGGTGGCTCGGCCTCGCAGGCCCCGGCAGCTTTTCCGCCAATGGCTATGATGGGCAATATATCGTCATCGTTCCCGAAAAGGATCTGATCCTGGTCCGGCATGGCATGTCAGACGCCCAAAAGGACAATGTTCGTGACTGGCTGGCAGAGGTCGAATCTTGTTTTGAGCCACTCTAAACGGCGCCGTTTTTAAACAGGCCGCAAATAGAGCTGTCCGCTGCGTTCGATAAGCTCTGGCGGCTTTACCAAGGCGCGGCATTTGCGTTCTGAATTCTCGCCCGTGCGGAGATCAAAATGGTAGCCATGCCATGGGCAAGTCAGCTCGCCCTTGTCATTGATTTGGCTTGCGTCCAGCGGTCCTAATAGGTGTGTACAAACAGCGCTGTGCACCAGCCACTCACCTTGATATTGCCGCACGCAAAATCGCCCGGTTTCCAGCTCAACCGTATGGATCTCGTCCGGGTCCAGGTCCGCGATCGCACCCACCAGAACATCTTTTGAACTTGGCGCACCCGCGCCCCAGCGTTGGCGGTCATTCAAAGCGCTTTGCCGCCCCAGCATCAAATCCTGATCTTCGTCATACAGGGTCGCATATTGCTGCTGCATATAGGCCAGGATCATCTCTGCGCCGGTCTCGTTTTCTGGCGCCTCCGGCAAGTAGAACCGGACGTCGACCTCGATCTCATCTTCGTCAATGGTAGTCGCTTGGGTATGAATCTCAATTCCAGTTCCAGGCCCTGAATAGACCGTCGACACCCAGTAATGTCTGTCGCTTTCAACCAAGAGATCGAGCAATTGGTGCGATGCGGGCGCCCCGTCGGGAAGTCCAATCTTCGCGCGCCAGCCCCAAGCGCCAGAATCGATCAGGTCAATCGATGAGAATGACGAGGCATGAACGTATGGCAGGTGCTCCCAATCATACGCATTCTCCATCATCCGTGCGAGATTGATCGGCAAACGACGCACATAATTTCCGAGATAATGAAGGTTGGCGATACGGTCGAAATCAATCGAGTTTGGACGCGCTTCGGAAAGCGATTGCTCAGTGCCCGTCAGCATTAGCGTCTCCATGGCTGCCTCGACTAAACGCCCGCGACCTCACTGGCCGCTGCTTCGGCTTTCACCCATTTGATAAACGCGCGGACATCTTCGGTTAGGTGACGACCTTTAGGCCAAACCAGCCAATAGCCATAATCAACACTAATTGATCCGTCCGCAAATGGCGCAACGAGGCGGCCTGCGGCAATGTCAGCCGAAGCGATGGCGCGTTTAGCAAGCACCACGCCGCGTCCTGTGGCAGCGGCTTCAATGGCGAGGGCAGACTGATTGAACCGCGGCCCGCGCGTGCCGTCCACATCAGCCCCGGCTCCGCGCGCTTTCAGCCAGCTGGTCCAATCTGGACAGGATGGATCAACCTCGGCGCTGACATCATGAATGAGTGTATGCTTGGCGAGATCTGCAGGTTTTCGGATCGCGTCGCTGCCTTCCAAAAGACGCGGTGAGCAGACCGGCAGGACGGTTTCATCCAGCAGCTTTTCCGCTTTCAGACCGTCATAGTCTCCGGCGCCGTAACGGATCGCGAAGTCTGCGTCAGCTGTGGTGAAATCGGTCAAACCACTATCCGCACTGACCCAGGCTTCGACACCTGGATGGCCATTGTGGAAGCGGTCGAGCCGCGGGGCGAGCCATTTGGCGGCAAAACTCGGCGCTGAGCTGACCATCACCCGGCCCTTTCGGGCTGGGGCCTGCATAATACGGCCTGCTTCAGCGATCTGGTCAAAGGCCTCACGCACCAAAGGCAGCGCGGCTTGCGCGGCATCCGTCAGCAGAACGCTGCGCCCGGTCCGCTTAAACAACGGGGTCCCGGCATAATCCTCAAGCTGACGGATATGCTGCGAAATCGCACCCGGCGTCACGTTCAGCTCATCAGCCGCTTTGGTGAACGACAAACGGCGCGCTGCGGCTTCAAAAGCCCGCAAAGCGTTGAGTGGAGGAAGGCGATCATTCGTGTCAGACATGGTTCACGTCTATAACCAGATTTTGATTGTAGTTTCTCTAAACAATGGGATAAGGCTCATACGGTTGCTGAAAGCGCCTCGTCAACACATTTCTCCGGCAACGATCGATCTAACGGAACTTACATCTTCATGCGCCTCTTCCCTGCGTTTTTCTATACGGATAATGCTCACGTCACGGTTTTCGGGGGCGGCGAGGAAGCCCGTCGCAAAATCCGTCTGCTCGCAAAGACCAGCGCGCATATCACCGTCGTCATTGATACTGAGATCGAACCTGGCTTCGCCGAAGAGTTCGCTGGGCGCATCACAATCGCGCCGCGCGATATGGCGGGCCAAGCGCTCGATCGGTCCAAGTTCGCGATTGTGGCATGCCGCACGCAAGAGAATTGCGACCAATCCATCATCTGGGCTCGCGAATATGGCATTCCAATCAATGTCGTCGATCAACCAGAAGAATGTGACTTCACTGTCCCGAGTATTTTGGAGCGTGGTGAAATCGTGGCAGCGGTCGGATCCGGCGGCGCGGCCCCGGTGCTCGCCAAGCGCGTACGCACGAGCCTCGAAGCGTTGATGCCGCAAAATATGGGCCCGCTTTCAGAACTCGCACGGGACTTCCGCCCGCGGGTTTATGAAGTTCTGGAGGACGGCACCAAGCGCCGCCAATTCTGGGAAGCCGCGCTGAACGGAGCGCCCGCCGACCTCGCCATGGACGGCAAGTTCGATGACGCACTGGCCGCGATGGAAGCCTTGCTGCAAGACATCGCCTCGCCCGCCAATCAGATCGGAACTGTGCATATTGTCGGCGCCGGTCCGGGCGATCCAGAATTGCTAACGCTGAAAGCCTTTCGCCTGATCCAAAACGCAGACATTGTGTTTCACGACCGTTTGGTCAGCGATGAGATTTTGGACCTTGTCCGCCGCGATGCAACGCGTGTGTCTGTCGGCAAAGCCAAAGCCAATCACAGCGTTCCGCAGCCCGAAATTCACGAGCTGATGATCAAAGCCGCCTGCGAAGGACAGCGCGTTGTTCGTTTGAAAGGCGGAGACCCATTTGTCTTTGGACGCGGCGGTGAAGAGCTGGAAGCGCTGCGCGATGCCGGGATCGAAGCGAGCGTGGTGCCGGGAATTTCGTCCGCCCTTGGCTGCGCGGCATCGACTGGACTGCCCCTCACCCATCGCGACCATGCACAGACCCTCACTTTTGTGACAGGACACGCCAAATCCGGCGAGGTACCGGATCTTGATTGGGATGCACTCGCCAAGCCAGCGCAAACAGTTGTTGTCTTTATGGGTGTCGGAACCGCGCCAACGATTGCAGAAAAACTGATCCAAGCTGGCCGCGCGACAAGCACGCCAGTGGCCGTGATCGAGAACGGAACGCGCCCGAACGAGATCAAGATCTTCGGCACGCTTGCCGAGCTTCCACAACTTATCACGCGCGCCGGGATCAAAGGTCCGGCCTTGCTTGTTATTGGCGAGGTGAGCGCGATCCCAGCTGAAGCGCTAGCAAAACTTTCATCGGAGGCTGCCGCATGACATCTGTGCGCCCAAAACTCAAACCAGACACACCAAAGACCGTAACCGCTTGGGATACAGCCAGCGGAAACGTGGTCTGGATGCGCGCCGACAAATCCTGGACTGAGGATGCGAGCGAGATTGGCGTCTTTAAGGGCGACGCCGCTGAAGCCGCGCTTGAGCACGCGAAGACCCAAGAAGGGGCAATCACAGATCCCTATTTCATGGAAGTCACGGAAGACGGAAAAGTCGCGGGCCGCGAAACGCTTCGGGAAAGCATCCGCGCCAACGGACCGACAGTTCCGTATGGAGTGATCATTCAATGACCGATCGCGAGATCAGCAAACTGACGCTCTATGGCGACAGCATTTCCGGTAATTGCCAGAAACCGCGCTGGACCGCCGACTATCTCGATATCGACCATGACTGGGTCGAGGTCGATATTTTGGATGGCGGCACCCAAACCGAAGAATTTTTGTCTCTGAATCCCGTCGGTCAGGTGCCAATTGCGCGCTGGCCTGATGGCCGCGTTCTGCCGCAATCGAATGCGATTATGCTGTATCTGGCCGAAGGATCTGACCTCATCCCGGAAGACGCATTTCAGCGTGCCCAGATGAATTCCTGGTTGTTCTGGGAACAGTATTCACACGAGACATCGATTGCCGTGCGGCGGTTCAAGAAACACTATCTCAAACTGCCGGATGAAGAGATTGATCCGCAACTCATGGCAAAGGGCCGCCGCGCACTTGGCGTCATGGAGATGCAACTCACCTGGACCGACTGGTTGGTGGGTGAGAATTTGACCTGCGCCGATATCGCACTGGTCGCTTACACGCGTGTGGCGCATGAAGGCGGCTTTGATCTCGCGCAATTCCCGAATGTTGAACGCTGGGTGAGCCGCGTTGAAGGCGCGCTCTCAATTGGCCACGCGATGCCCAAAGAAGGGGTGACATTGTAATGTACCGCTATGATGAATTTGATGCGCAGATCGTAAAAGAGCGCGTCGACCAGTTCCGAGGCCAGGTGGAGCGCCGTCTCTCCGGGGAGATCCTGGAAGATGAGTTCAAGCCGCTGCGCTTACAGAACGGGGTCTACTTGCAGCTGCACGCCTATATGCTGCGCGTCGCAATCCCATATGGGCAGCTGAACGCCGCGCGGATGCGCAAACTGTCCAAGATCGCGCGCGATTATGATCGCGGCTATGGCCACATGACGACGCGCCAGAACATTCAGTACAACTGGGTGGCCCTGAAAGACATTCCGGACGTGCTTGAAGAGCTCGCGGAAGTCGAGATGCATGCGATCCAGACCTCAGGGAACTGCATTCGCAACGTCACGTCTGACCATTTCGCTGGCGCCACCAAAGATGAGATCATGGATCCACGGCCTTGGTGTGAAATTATCCGCCAGTGGAGCACATTCCATCCGGAATTCGCGTTCCTGCCGCGCAAGTTCAAGATCGCGGTGACGGCTGCCGAGCATGACCGCGCCGCTATTCGTGTACACGATATTGGACTGCACATGCGCGAGCGCGACGGTGTGGTTGGCTTTGAGGTTCATGTTGGCGGCGGCCAAGGCCGAACGCCGATCATTGCCGCCATGGTCAATGAGTTCGTTCCGGAGAGCGAAATCCTCGATTATCTCGAAGCCATCATGCGGGTCTATAACCGCTTTGGGCGCCGCGATAACAAGTATAAGGCCCGGATCAAAATCCTGGTCACCGAGACCGGTCCGGAAGAGTTCACGCGCCTGGTTGAAGAAGAATATGCGGCGCAGCAAGCGAGCGAGAAAATCGCCCTTCCACAAGAAGAGATTGATCGCATCAATGCCTATTTCGCGCCGCCAGCCTTTGCCAACAAAGCTGAGACCAGCGACGCTTTCGAACGCGCCAAAGCAGCGGACCCGGCCTTTGCCAATTGGGCGAGCGTCAATCTGCATCCTCACAAAGTTGCAGGCTACACATCCATCACGATCAGCTTGAAGCCGGTCGGCGGCCTCGCGGGCGACGCCACAGACAGTCAGATGGCGGTTATGGCGCATCTGGCCGAAACCTACGGGTTTGACGATATTCGCGTCACCCACGCCCAGAATGTCGTGCTCCCGCACGTGGCCCTCGATGATTTGTACAATGTCTATCGCGAGCTCGACGCTGCCGGTCTCGCGACCGCAAATGAGAGCCTGATCACAGATATGATCGTCTGTCCGGGCCTCGACTATTGCAACTTGGCGAATGCGCGCTCAATCCCGGTGGGCCAAGAGATCCAAAAGGTCTTTGCTGACCCGGCCTATGAGCAAGACATTGGCAAGCTCCACATCAACATATCGGGCTGTATCAATGCCTGTGGTCATCACCATGTCGGTCATATCGGCATTCTCGGTGTGGATCGCAAAGGAGAGGAATATTACCAGATTTCTCTCGGTGGCCGCGCCGATGAAAAGGCCGCTGTCGGCCAGATTATCGGCAAGGCGCTGCGTCATGAAGAAGTACCTGGCGCGGTGAAAACAATCGTCGATACGTATCGTGAGCTACGATCGACCAAAGATGAGAAATTTATCGAAGCGGTCGAACGCCTAGGCGTCGAACCGTTCCAGGAGGCGATTTATGCCGTTGATTAAAGATGGCGCCGAAATCGAAGACACATGGACCTTCGTTGAAGGTGATAGCGACCTGCCGTCTTCAGGATGCGTAACAGTCCCTTTAGCTAAGCTAACAGAAAATGCTGACGCGCTTTTGGGGCGCAATCAGCAGATTGGCGTGCGCCTGTCTCCAGCGGATGATCCGCATGATCTGACGCCTTATCTCGACCGTATCGCCTTGATAGAAATAGATTTTCCTAAATATACGGACGGCCGTGGCTATAGCCAGGCGCAGCTACTCAGACGCCGTTTGGGCTACACGGCAGAGTTGCGGGCGGTCGGGCACGTCCTTAGAGATCAGATTCTCTATATGAACCGTTCAGGGTTTGACGCTTATCAGACTTCCAGGGCCGACCTACCTAATGTTGTGAAAGCGCTCGAAGAGTATTCAGCGTTCTATCAACCCGCCGCGGATGGTCAGACTTCTGTCTTTTCGAGGCGCCACACGAAGGCCTGAGGCGCATGCCATATTCAGACATCAAACTACGGATCGACGAAGACGTAGATCAGCGCCTTGCGCGCTTGAATGGCGAACTTCGCGATGCCTCTGCTCAAACCATTTTGCGCGCATCAATCCTGCGCGAATGGATGGGCGAGATGACTTATGTGTCGAGCTTTGGTGCCGAAAGCGCGGTGATGTTGGCCTTGATCGCTGACGTTGATCCTGATCTTCCAATCGTGTTCCTCGAAACCGGCATGCACTTCCCGCAAACGCTGGATTATAAAGAAGAATTGATCGAACGCCTCGGCCTCACCAATGTCCGTGACATTGCCCCGGCTGAAGACGAACGTCAGGCGGAAGATCCAAAGAATACGCTCTGGAAAACCGATCCGGACGCATGTTGTGCCTTGCGCAAAGTGCGCCCGCTCGAACCGGCGCTTGAAGGGTTCAATGCCTGGATTACCGGTCGCAAACGCTTCCATGGCGGCGCACGGATGTCGCTGCCAGTCTTCGAACATGCCAGTGGTCGCTTCAAAGTGAATCCGCTCGCCAGTTGGACCCAGGAAGACGTGCAGGCCTATTTCAAACGCCGTGAGCTTCCACGTCATCCACTCGTGGCACAAGGCTATCCGTCAATCGGATGCTGGCCATGCACCAAACCTGCTGAAGACCCGAACGATATTCGCTCTGGCCGCTGGGTTGGCCGCGACAAAAGCGAATGTGGTCTTCACATTGAAAAGACTGAGCGTCCGCGCGTTTTCTAAGCCGGGCCCGCTCCACCATATTTTTGCCGGAATGCATGCTTTATCTGAAGCATGCTTTCTGCGTTTCTGCGTCTAGTTTTCCTGGGACTGATTTGGCCCGCTACCGCGCTAGCCCAACCCGCGGCGGACCTGCTTGGTGAACAGCTATTGGCGGAGGCGCTTCGAGCGAAAGCGGACGCGGCGAGCGAGATCAGGAATGATCGCTATTTCAGCGTCATCGATTATCGCGCGCCGTCCAATGTCCCACGCTACTTTCTGATTGATACCAAAGATATGAGCGCGGAGGCGATGCTGGTCGCACATGGCAAAGGCTCAGACCTTGATCATGACGGCATGGCAGATGCGTTCTCAAACATAGAAGGCTCCAAGATGACCTCGCTGGGGGCCTTTGTGACCGGCAAAACCTATTATGGCAGGCACGGCCTCTCGTTAAAACTAAAGGGACTGAGCCCCCAGAATGACCTCGCAGAAAAACGGCTGATCGTGATCCATGGCGCCGACTATGTTAGCCCCAATCGCCGCTTGCTTGGTCGCAGTTGGGGTTGCCCAGCGCTTGAACGGGCGGATGCCGAACGGATCATCCCCCTCATCAAAGGCGGATCTTTCCTGTATGCTGTCGGCCTGGATGCCCGAGGATAGATCTATGACGGTAGACGAGTTCCGAGCGCTGGCTCTATCGCTTCCACAAGCGATCGAGAAGCCGCATTTCGAGCGCGCAAGTTTTCGTGTCGATACGCCGCGCGGCAAAACCATTGCGTCACTGTTGGAAGCGGACGCGTCTGCCAATGTCTTCCTAAGCGTGGAAGAACAGGAAATGTTGATTGCGGCAGAGCCTGCCATCTTTTCGAAAGTTCCAAACAAATGGGGCGACAAGGGTGCCACGACGATCAAGCTCGAACCGGTTGATGAACCCACCGCCCTATCAGCGCTCAAGATGTCATGGCGGCATGCTGCCCCAGCGAAACTTCAAGACTTGCTTGAATAGTCGAGCGAGTTCGGCTTAAAGCGCGCTCATGTCTGAACAAATGCCCGACCGTCTCTCGGTCAATCCGAATAGCCCT
>JALUWJ010000177.1 GCA_027019605.1 Henriciella sp.
GAATGAGGGCCTGTTCCCTAGAATCAAGGATGCGGACCTGTCCACTGTGGCCAGCAAACTGGCGCGCAAACAGGTCACAGCAGCCGGTCTCACACGCGCCGACCTTCTCGAGCTGAAGAGCGCGCTCGGAGAGATCGTTTTCGAAAAAACGCTGGAAGGCCTTAGCCCGCACCACATTAAACTTCTGGCGCGGCGCCTCGATAAGAATGCGCCGGAGATCGAAGTGAACACAGGCAGTTCAGCTCTGTCTTATGTGCGTCAAATCCTCAACGGTGAGGTGACCGAAACCCCGGCGCCATCGACTGAGCCAGCCCCGCCAGAGCCCGCAGCTGAGCCGAAAAAGAACAAGTATCTTGGCCGAAAAGCGTTCCGGACAGGTCGCTAAACCGCGCGAATTCTCGGCGCTCCGGCGCGATCTATCATCAAAACGGTAACCGCCCAGACCAGAGCATCCACGCGATCGGGCGATGAGGTCATGCCTTCGGTCCCGAAGCGGCACATTTCATCTTCCAAGCCATCCAGGCGTCCGACATGGGTCACGCGTCGTTGTTGGTATAGCGCAGCCACCGGGCTGGCACGCGCCTGTTTGCTGAGCTTGGCGTGGCGCAACTGAACCGGCAAACCGCAACCGACACTATCAAACACGGTGCGCAACATTTCTCCGCCCTGATTGGCTTCTGCGATGATCGAGGTAGCGCCGACCTCTTGCGCGATCGCAACCGCCCTGGCTGCCCAATCAGTTGGGGTCAGCCCCCGTGCGGAGCCATCCGCCAGGATGAAGCATTTCTCGCCAAAGCCGTCCGCAAACGCTCTACCTGCTGCGATAATCCCGCACGCATCAGAACCGCTATGACTTGTGGTTGGTGGATCGACCGCAACAATCACGTCATCCAATTGGAGCGGCCGCTTGAACATCCGTCCGGCATCAATGTCGCGTCGTCGCCAGAATGCTCCTTCGACCTCTTCAAGCAATTCACCGCCCAGCTCCTGGCGGGCGAGCCGAGTGCCTTCATAGGCCGCTTCAACCGACTCTACGAAACCATCAGCGAGGTAGGCGTCATTATCACGCGTGGCGCTGTGCGTCGTGACGGCGCCCTCGGATAAAAGGCGCCGAACCAATGGCACTGGCCGCGGCGTCGTAGTCGCAACACAGCGCGGTCCTTCTCCGAGACGCAGCGCAAATTGGAGATTGTTCCAGACCGCCTCGCCCTTTGGCCAAGCCGCGACCTCATCGCACCATGCCGCATCAAATTGAGGGCCTCTGAGGCTGTCAGGATCTTCCGCTGAAAAGACCAGCCCCACCGCACCGTTCGGCCATTCCAACCGGCGCCGCGAGACATTGAACGCTGGCCTGGCTTGTTTCAGCCTTTCAATTGCGCGCAGGCCGGATGGTCCTTCAATCATGACTTCGCGCACGTCGCCCAGCGTTGGGCCGAGCAGTGCAATCCGGCGACATCCGCCGTGCAGGGCTGAGAACCGAGTCCATTCTGCGCCAGCGCGTGTTTTACCAGCGCCGCGTCCCCCCATGAACAACCACGCGCGCCAATCTCCCGGTGGCGGTCGTTGCGACTGCCGCGCGGTTGATAGGAACGGAAACTGGCGAAGCGCCAGCAATTGCGCACGCGTAAACTCTGTATCGGTCTGGTAGCGAAAGTCGCGCCAGTCTTCCCAAGTCAGCGCTGCTGGGCGCTCTGAACCGTCCATGCTGTTGTTTAGACGCACGATGAATGGTGTCGAACCTAATACTGAGGCCGCACCATAAACGTCTATTTTATAACATTTTTCTTGGGCGTCCCTTGAGAGTCTGAACGCTTTTTTCGGCTTTCTAAGCCTCTTCGAGCGCGACCAAGATCTGTCCCTCTGGCACCTGCGCGCCGAGTTCAGCATCTACCGATTCGATCACGCCATCGCGCGGCGCGGTCAGCGAGTGCTCCATCTTCATGGCTTCCATGACCGCAACAGTTTGACCTTTTTCGACCTTATCGCCCGCGGCAACATTCACCGCGATAATCTTGCCTGGCATCGGCGCTTTCACGGCATCACCGCCTGCAAGTGCTTCTGCTTCAGCTTCGAAATCTGGAACTTCGACCAGCACGCTATCGCCGCCTGTTGTGACCGCGAACCGACGTTCTGAAAGATCTGTCACCAGTGGCATGGAGATATCGTCCGCGACGCTGTGATCTGCTGGATCAAACCAATCGGCGTCCTCGGCGACCGCGACAGACGTTTTCAACACGGGCGCGGAGTTCATTCGCCAGCCGTCGCGCACGGTCCAGGGTGTGTCCCCTGACTCGCCGAGGAGAGCGTCGCAAACTGCCATAACAGAGGCATGCTGATGCGAATCTGGCGCTTGGGTCAGGGCATCGCCCTGCTCCGCGATCCAATTCACATGATGTACGCCCTCAATGAACGCATCCGCCATCGCGCAGCGACGCAAGAAACCGATATTCCCCGGGACGCCAACCAGTTGGAGATGCGCCAGCGTGTCGATCAATCGGTCATTTGCCTCGTCGCGGTCGTCGCCAAAGACGACGAGTTTTGCAATCATTGAATCGTATACGGCAGGCACACGGTCACCACTTTCAAAGCCCGCTTCCCAACGGATCCAATCCGCTTCTGTATCCGCGAGCATTCCAAACTCTTCGATCAGGCCAGCGCCCGGGCGAAAGCCATCGGCTGGGTCTTCGGCGCAAATCCGCGCTTCGATGGCATGTCCATTGAGTTTGATGTCTTTTTGCTTGGCCGGCAGTTTTTCACCGCTGGCGACGCGCAGCTGCCACTCGACCAAATCGGTACCGGTCACCATTTCCGTGACCGGGTGTTCAACTTGAAGCCTGGTGTTCATTTCAAGGAACCAGAACGTGTCCAGCGCGAGGGGTTTCGCGCCGTCGACGATGAACTCCACGGTCCCGGCCCCTTCATAGCCAACCGCTTTGGCGAGCTTCACGGAGGCATCGCACATCGCCTTGCGGACATCCGCCGACATACCTGGTGCTGGCGCTTCTTCAATGACTTTCTGGCGTCGGCGCTGCAGAGAACAATCGCGCTCATAAAGATGCACCGCATTGCCATGGCTATCGCCAAACACCTGCACTTCAATATGGCGGGGTTGCTCAACCAGCTTTTCCAGCATCACCCGTCCATCACCAAACGCGGCTTCGGCTTCACGGACGGCACTTTCCAATTCATCGGCCAATTCACTGGCCTTTGAGACCAGGCGAATGCCGCGGCCACCGCCGCCCGCAACCGCTTTGATCAGCAAAGGAAACCCAATCCGTTCAGCTTCTTTGCTCAGGGTCTTCGCGTCCTGTTTGTCACCGCGATAGCCCGGCAAAACAGGAACACCAGCATCCTCAGCAATCGCTTTGGCGCGATCCTTCAGCCCCATCGATTCGATCGTGTCCGGCTTCGGCCCGACCCAGATCAAACCGGCCTTTGTAACCGCGCTCGCGAAGGATGCGTTTTCAGACAAGAAGCCATATCCAGGATGGATCGCATCCACTTCCGCAACCCGAGCTGCCTCGATGATCCGATTTATATCGAGATAACTTTCCGGCGCTGGCGATGCGCCGATCCACACGGCCTCATCCGCTTCACGAACATGTTTCGCGTGAACATCAGCATCCGAATATACCGCCACGGTTCGGATCCCCAACGCACGACACGTGCGCATAATCCGACAAGCAATCTCGCCGCGGTTCGCGATCAGAAGGGATGAAATCATTTTCGCCCGCCCTTAGTTTCGTTTCTTATAGGCTAGGTCATTTTACCTTGCCCAGACCTCTTCTTACCGCCTAAGCTAATGCAGCGAAAAGCGTAAGGGGTAATCAAATGGCATATGCATCAGGCGTTCGGCTTAGCAGCCTTGCAGGAATCGTTGGCGCAGGCGTCGGCGGATATATTGGATACTCACAAGCGGCGAATGTAAGTGATCTCACGCCCGTGACAGGCGCGCTTATTCTTGGCGGCGTAGGTCTCGTCGCCGGCAGCGCCGGGGCCTTCTTGCTCAAGTCGCTCATGCAGTTTTTGATCTATGCCATCATGCTTGGTGTCGTCGTGTTCGTGTTTCAGAATCAAATTGAAGGCATGACAGGGATCAACCCCGTCGAAGCGACACTTGGATTCCTCAAAGGGCTCGGCCTACCCGTCGGCGCCTTAGGCGGCGGGTAGGCGAAGCACAACGCCCCCTTAGAGACGTCGTAATCAGTCGACGGACGTGATGCACTTATTGCTGCGATAGCGGCAGCGATTTTTGAGTTTTGTGGTGCCTTTGGACCAATGGCTCCAAGTGTTTCCATCGGGATGGTACTTCAAGGTCGTCCCATCCTTTTTGCAATTCTTACTCTTGAACTTATCGCCTTGGTCGAGATCGTATTTGAGATACACCTCTACTCCCGGGGTGAGATCGAATTTGTCCAGATTCCAAGTTCGCGATTGCCCCTGTGAGAGGTAGCCAGGGAGATCCTTTGCTCTCACCATAAAGTTGAGGACTTGGTAGGCACCCTGATTTTCAAAACGCAGTTTACTCACATAACAGGTCTTCCCGCCCGTGACCGCAGCATCATCGGCCTCGACCGGGGTCTCCTCAGCCTCACCAATGTCTTGTGCTTGCGCGAACAAGCTGGTTCCGAGGGCCAGCACAGCGAGGGATAGAATACGGGTCGTCTTACATTGGGGCAAAGCTGCCTCCTAAACATCAACACCCCTCATGATGTGAAACCTTTTGGCGGTTTCTGTATGGGTGAAGTGTCTCGAAAGACGGCGTGACTTCAAACTGGCAAATTTGACAGGCTGCGCGCCGCTCAGCTCGCCCAATCAGGCTTTCGTTTCTCCAGAAACGCCGACAGCCCCTCTTTGCCCTCGTCGCTCACACGCCGCGCTGCGATCCGTTTCGCCGTTTCTTTGCTCAGCGCTGCGCTGAGGGGTTCGCCGGCAAAGTCGAGCACCAGATTTTTCGCGTCGCGGATGGCGCCGGGCGCTGCGCCCATGGCGAGCCCGGCAATATGTTCTTCCATAGCGGCGAGCCCCTCGAGATCATCGACGACATATTGCACCAAGCCAATCTTTTCCGCGTAGTCCGCATCGAACCCTTCTGCGGTGACAAACAAGGCTTTCGCCCAACGCGGACCAATTGCGCTGATCACAAACGGAGAGATGGTCGCCGGGGTCAGGCCAAGCCGAACTTCAGAAAATTTGAACTTTGCCGAGCGCACTGCCACCGCAATATCGCACGCCGCGACAAGCCCAGCCCCGCCGCCCATGGCCGCGCCTTGAACCAGCGCCAATGTCATTTGAGGCAGTTCCGCAAGCTTGCGCAGCATTTCGGCAAGCGCCACAGCGTCTTGCTCATTCTCTTCGCGCGTCCAGTGCTGAGCCGCTTTCATCCACTCCAAATCTGCGCCAGCTGAGAAGCTCTTGCCGGCGCTTCGAAGAATGACCATGCGCAGTGTATCTTGCTCTTCCAAGGTTTCGAGCGCGTCGGTGAGCTCGGCGATGACCTGGCTGTTAAACGCATTGTGCTTATCTGGTCGGTTCAGAGTCAGAATCGCGATCCCTTCGCGGGTCGCATCTAGAGTGATGGTTTCATATTCGCTCATGACTGTGCCTTTCCAGTCGATATAGTTCTGTAGTGGCTATCGCGTCGCAAAGCCGGTTTTTCAACCCACCACCATAGTGCATAGCTGGCGAGGAAAACGAGGACTGCCGACAAAACAAGGCCACCCCAAGTCCCGAGCACCGTAAACGCCCCGATGGAGACGAGCATCTGCACGATCGGGAAGTGCACTATATAGACGCCGTAACTCACATCCCCATAGGAAGCGACATTCAAGGCCGGCCCAGGACCGAATGCAAGACCTGCAATCAAGCCTGCTAAGCCAAGAACGCGCAGCGCTTCCAGGCCTGGCACCGAGAGCGGCAAGATGAGCGTTATGCCGCCGATCAGGCCGAGCCAAACAGCCTGCGTTTGTGCGACCGGCCACAGTTTCCAAAGCGCAATCCCAGCTGCGAAATACATCATCTGACCCGGCAATTGCCGCGTCAGAAGCGGACTGAGCGGATGATCAAAAACGCCCATCAACTCGATCCATGCAAAGGACGACATGATCAACACTGCAACGCCGACCCACCAATATTTTCCGAGCCGCGCCAGAAGCCAGGCGATGATCGGAAGAACCATGTAGAACATCACTTCAATCTTCAGGGTCCAAAGCGCGCCGTTCACCTCGGTAAAACGCTGGCCTTCAAACAGGCCCGGCAGGTTCGGCTCTAGAAAATTCAGGAAGATGAGATTGGCGCCAATGTATCGAAACACGTCCAGCAAACTGTGTTCGTTTTGCAGCGTCAGAATACCTGCCAGTACAGCCGGGATGAGGATCACGACCGCATAGGCTGGACACAACCGCCGGACACGTTTTCCGGCATAGTCCGAAAGGTTTCGAGATCGCTCATAAGAGCCAAAAACGAGTGCCCCAGAGACGATGAAAAAGCCCTGAATGGACAGCTCTGCCATCACCGCGAGGCCAGTCTCTATCCAACCTCCGGGCTGCGCGGAAGAAAGCACGACAGCGTGATAGATGAACACCCAGCTCGCAAACACCAGACGAACAAAATCGAAGCGATTGAAAGATGTCTGCATCCCGCATGGGTAGGATGACTTACGCTCTGAAACAAGCGCATAAAAGAAGCGCCCATCGGGAACTGTGGGCGCTTCTAGGAACGATATTGAACGTTAGACTTAGCTAGAGCGTTCTTTCTTTTTTTTGCCGTCTTTTGACTTGGCTTTTTTCATCGCTCCTTCGAGTTCGGCGAGGGAAAGCTCACCATCATCGCCTGCGAGTTTGGCGAATTTCGCACCCGCCTTTTCAGCAGAGTATTTGCCGTCAGCTGTTTTGTAAGCGACATACTCGGCTTGGGTGATCATACCACTCGCATCCGCGTCGATTTTCTTGAAATAGTCAGCGGGTGAACCGGCATGAGCGACAGCAAACGCACTTGCTGCAAAGAGACCCACAATACCTGTAGCTAGTTTGAGTTTCATAAGTCGTCCCTCCCTGGAACATATTGAGTGAACGCTGTTGGAGGCAGCGCGTTACAAACGTAACAACAAGTTGTGTTACACTTGTAGTTACAGTTTTGTAATCTCCCGTTTCAGAGCCAAATTTTGGGCTGTGCGCTCAGTGCTTAAAGGGCAATCCGCTTCTACATCTGGTCTTTAGAATTTTCATTTTTTGGGTCAGACGCGACTTTCGCGGCCTCCAACTCGGCTTCGGTAATGTCGCCACTGGAATCCACATCAATCGCAATAAATCCGATCAACGCGTCGGCAGGCGAGGCTTCACCCAGCGAGGTTTTCCAAGAGACATATTCGCGTTCGGAAATGACGCCATCGGCATCAGAGTCGAGGGTTGAAAACTGAACATCTTCCCCGGCTTGAGCGCCGAGCGCGCAAAGTGCGAAAAGTCCGAGAATAGCGATACGGGTCATGCTTGACCTCCTTCATTGCTTACCACTCATTGTGGCAAACGCAGGAAACCCGATTGGACGCCGCTTGACCCGTGACCTTTCCGAAACCTACGTAACGCAAATTTCACGACAAATCAGACAGGCCTCCAAAGGTGCAGGCGCCATTGCAGTTGCGTGATCTTACGCCCAGCCCGGCGCCGCGCCGGGTTTGCGCAAGTTTAATCTGAGCGCGTAGATTCGCGCCTTCGACTACATCCGGAAGACGCCAAAGCCGCGCTCATTCAATGGCGCATTCAATGTCGCTGAGAGCGCCAATCCGAGGACGCGGCGCGTATCGGCTGGATCGATAATCCCATCATCCCACATGCGCGCGGTTGAGAAATAAGGTGAGCCTTCAGCCTCATAGAGATCACGGATCGGCGCCTTGAACGCCTCCTCATCGTCTTGCGGCCAATCTTCGCCGCGCCGCTCCATACCGTCGCGCTTTACAGTGGCGAGCACCGATGCGGCTTGCTCTCCGCCCATCACCGAAATGCGGGCATTTGGCCACATGAACATAAAGCGCGGGCTGTAGGCGCGGCCGCACATGCCGTAATTGCCCGCGCCAAACGATCCGCCCGTTACCAAAGTCAGTTTCGGCACGGACGCCGTGGCCACTGCCGTCACCATTTTCGCGCCGTCCTTGGCGATGCCGCCCGCTTCATATTTCGATCCGACCATGAAGCCGGTAATGTTCTGCAAGAAGAGCAACGGAATGCGGCGCTGATCCGCGAGCTCAATAAAGTGCGCCGCCTTTTGCGCGCTTTCGGAAAACAAGATGCCATTATTGGCAAGGATCGCGATCGGCATGCCATATAGTTTGGCAAACCCACAAACCAGGGTCTCGCCATAGAGCTTCTTGAATTCATGAAACTCTGATCCGTCGACCAGACGCGCAATGATCTCGCGCGCATCGTAAGGCTCACGCAGGTCTTGCGGCACCAAGCCATGCAGTTCGGCGATGTCATAGAGCGGTTCAGCTGGTTCGGTCAGACCAACCGGATCAGGTTTCGGCATATGCAGCGTTCTGACAATCGAGCGCACGATCGCCAGCGCGTGATCATCACTTGCTGCATAATGATCGGCCACACCGGACTGGCGCGCATGAACATCCGCGCCGCCAAGATCTTCCGCTGAAATCTCCTCGCCTGTCGCCGCTTTCACGAGCGGCGGTCCGCCGAGGAAAATCGTGCCCTGTTTGCGGACAATAATCGTTTCATCTGACATCGCAGGCACGTATGCTCCGCCTGCCGTGCACGACCCCATCACGGCCGCGATTTGCGGAATGCCTTTGGCACTCATATTTGCTTGATTGTAGAAGATGCGACCGAAATGCTCGCGGTCTGGAAAAATCTCAGATTGGTGAGGCAGATTGGCGCCGCCACTATCGACCAGGTAAATGCACGGCAGATGGTTTTCGAGCGCAATCTCTTGGGCCCGCAAATGCTTCTTCACCGTCATCGGATAATAGGTGCCGCCTTTGACCGTAGCATCATTGCAGATGATCATACATTCGCGGCCTTCAACGCGGCCAATGCCGGTGATGATGCCAGCACCCGGCGCCTCATCATCATACATATTGTACGCGGCGAGCGCCCCAATCTCTAAAAAAGGTGTCGCCGGATCGAGCAGCTTCTCAACCCGGTCGCGAGGCAGCAATTTACCGCGAGACACATGGCGTTCCCGGGCGCGTTCCGATCCACCTTGGGAGGCAGTTGCGGTTTTATCCTGCAACTCCCCAACCAGCTCCTCCATGGCCCGTCGATTGGCAGAGTAAGCCGCACTTGCGACATCCAATTTTGACTTCAAGACCGGCATCAAACACCTCCCGCACGTATTATCGAAGAGCCTTAAACCCGCTCGCTGACCCTGTCATCCCGAGCTTGTGACGTAATGTCATCAAATCCTTCACTATATTGCCCCATATTAGCAGCACCCTGATGGAGACCTGTGAATGGCTATGTTTGGCGGCATGACTTTGGACGTTGTTCCAGCGCTTGCTTCGATCAAATTTCTGGAAGACGTGCCCAAGCGCGCCCTACGCGCTGCTGGCAAGGAAGCGCGCTGGTTTTCCGTCCCGGCGGGCTGGCCGCTGTTTCGCGCGGGCGAAATGTCGGAATCCATCTTCTTCGTCCTCTCCGGGTCATTCGGGGCGTTCAAAGCGATGCGCGATGGCCGCAGCGAATTTATGGGCCACATACGTGCAGGCGAACCTGTCGGCGAGATGGCGATGTTTCAAGGCGGCATCGATATCAATGGAAATGGCGCCCCGGATAATGTGCCCCACACATCATCCGTTTATGCGCTTCGAGATAGCGAAGTCCTCGAGATTTCCAGGAAAGGCTTCCAACGCCTGAGCGCCGCAGAACCCGAAATCCTGACAGCGATTATCCGGCTGATCTTATCGCGCCTGCGCGAAGGCAATCAACGCAACCGCCGAACCGCTCCAAAAGTTTTTGCGCTGGTCGCGACCTCTCCGTCTATAGATTTAGACCTTCGAGCTGAAGCGCTGCAAAACTCACTCAAAGGATTGGGCGTGAAGTCGCGGGTCGTGCACGAGATTGAAGGCGACGACAAACCGTCGACTTATTTCGACACGCTGGAAGCGGAGAATGACGTGGTCATTCTCGTTTCAACCATGGGCGACAATGCCTGGTATCGCCTGTCCATGCGCCAAGCCGATCGTATTTGGGTCGTCGCGCGCTCCGACGCAAAACCGTCTTATCCGCTCTTCCCGGAAGAGAGTTCTCCCGCTCAATCGTTGAAACTGGTGGACGTCGTATTGCTGCATCACGGCGC
>JALUWJ010000178.1 GCA_027019605.1 Henriciella sp.
ACAGGCAGGATCAGCCTTCCCGGTGGGGGCTTAATTGCTCTTCCGTTGCTCCGGACTTGATCCGGAGCCTACTCGCCTTTCCGCGGGCAGGGGGCTGCTGGGTCGGAGGGCATGTCTGAGGCTGCGGATTGCCGATTTCAGAGCAATGGATTTGAACGCAAGGCCGCGTATCCCAAAAAGATTGAAAAAACAAAACTAGCTGCGTTCAATGAAAAAACTTGATTCATTCTGGGTATATGAATGTCGACCGAAGCACGCCAGATGGCTGTTAATGAAGTTGATGAGTTCTTGGCTCATGAGAAAAGACTTATAGGTTCGCCTCCTGAGTGGAGGAAATCGACGCGTGGCGGTGAATTAGAAGCTCTGTGGAACATCGCCGACGAGTTAGGCGTTTCATCTGCTCACTTGAGATTTCGTTTTGTTCCTACGCGTCGGATTTATCCAAGCATTTCTGTCATCCATCGGAACCAGCCTGTCTGGCGTATTGACCTGGCCCCGCCAACTCTTTGCAAGGCTAACCCACCGTTTGCTGCAGAAATGGGCATGGAGCCGACAGTTTGTGGATCGCACGCACATAGATGGGACGACAATCGAAGCCACATTTTGAGCCAAGACGTTTGGGACCTTCCCGCTAGGACATCGATCCAACCGCAGGTAAGAAGAATTCGGCAGGCGCTGGCAATGCTGGCCGAAGATATCAACTTGACCTTAGAGCCCTACCAACGAGCATTTGACGAACCGGCCCAAGGCGAACTCTTTTAAGGGTGCGACATGAACTGCGATGACCTGAAGGATGCGCTGGAGCGCCTCCAGTCGTGCGACAAAACCGATGATGGCGTGAAGGTTTCGACCCACTGCCTCTATCCTTCTTTCGAACAGGTAGAGGTTTTCGTGTCGAAGGCTGGGGACGGATTTCGCGTGCATGACGGCGGCGCGGCAGGCAGCATCGCTTGGCTCCACGGTCGGGATGAGCGTCTGACACAGCGCATGTTGGCTCGGTTTGCGGCACGCCATCATTTGACGTTGAAAGATCAAATGATACTTGGTGTCGCTCAGAATAGCGATTGGCTTCCTGCCGTAATTCTAGCCGTGGCAAATGCCTCCGCAGCGGCAGCCACCGCGGCCGTAGAACGATCAGCGGCAGCAGCGGAGCGCAACCTTGGGGAACGTATCTACTCGATCCTTTGCAAGTCGTATGACCGCAAAAGTATTGCACGAGAGTACGAGTTCTTCGGGCGAAGTGGAAAGCGTCACCGCTTTGATTTTGCCTTGGTAGGCAAGCATGATCACCTCTTACTTATCGACACTGTGACCCCCCATCCGATGTCCATCGCGTCCAAATACGTGGCTTTTGCAGACGCAGGTGCGGCCCACGATGGTGCAACGAGTCGGTTCGCTGTTTATGATCGAGAGTTAGGGCATGACGATATTTCGTTGCTCCAACAAGTAGCCCAGTTAGTGCCATTCAAGTCGTTGGAGCCTGGGGTAAAGCGAGCATTCAAAAACTAAAAACCCGGCGGGTCCGCTGGGGAGCCGCCGGGTTCCTGGTGTTTGATCGGCCTGCGGGGTCAGATCGACTCGTCGATCCACTCGGCAATCTTGCTCTTCGGCAGGGCGCCGACCTTGGTGGCGGCGACCTGGCCGTCCTTGAAGATCATCAGCGTCGGGATGCCGCGCACGCCGTATTTGGTCGGCACGTTCGGGTTCTCGTCGATATTGATCTTGGCGATGGTGA
>JALUWJ010000179.1 GCA_027019605.1 Henriciella sp.
AAAGGCCTATTAGGCCTGTTCAAGAAAACCCCGGACGACCCGGTTCAACCGCAATTGGAAACGCCAGAAGCGCCGTCTCAACAGGAAATGCGCTTGAGAATTGCGGACTTTGCCAGTGCCCGCGTCGAAGACGTGATGATCCCACGCGCCGAGATTATCGCCGTCGAATTGTCGACCAGCATGGATGATCTCATCCAGCTCTACGCGAATGAGGCCCATTCGCGTTTGCCGGTCTACCGGGAAACTCTGGATGACCCGGTTGGCGTCGTGCATATCCGTGATTTGATCGGCGAGATTGCGCGGGCGAATGGCGACGCTCCGAAAGAAGATGACGCGCCGCTGGAACGCCTGCGCCGAGATATCCTATTTGTGCCGCCCTCCATGCCGCTGCCGGATTTGCTGGTGAAGATGCAAGCCTCCCGAACCCATCTTGCCCTGGTTGTCGACGAGTATGGCGGCACGGACGGATTGGTCAGTCTGGAAGATTTGGTTGAGGAAATTGTCGGCGAAATCGAGGATGAGCATGACGAAGATGTAGCGCTTCTCATCCGCCGCGGACGCCTTGCCTGGGAAGTCGATGCGCGGATGGAAACCGAGGATTTTGCCGAAGAAACGGGCCTCGACCTGGAACTTGAAGACCATGATGTCGACACGCTTGGCGGCGTTGCATTTGCTCTGGCCGGACGCGTGCCCTTGCGCGGAGAAGTCCTCCCACACCCAACAGGGGTCGATCTAGAAATCCTGGAAAGTGATGTCCGCCGAATTCAAAGACTGGTGGTTCGCAAGCCGGCTGCGGAGTTAAACTCATGATCGAGCATCAAGAAACGCGCAGTCACGGCCTCGGCGTCCTGACGACCGTACACGAAGCGATCGCCCGTACGCGGGGTATGACGGCCGGACTGTTCGCGCTCCTGCTCGGCGCTTTTTGTGCGCTTGGCTTTGCGCCTTTCCATTTGTCGCCAGCCTTGATCATCGCCGTGGTTGGATTGGTTTGGATGCTCGATGGCGCCCGTGGACAGCGGCGTTGGGGCCGTGCGATGTTCTTCCGCGCCTGGGCCTTTGGCTTTGGATACTTCCTCGTCGGTATGTACTGGACCGCGCTGCCATTTTTGGTTGAGCCGGAAAAACACGCCATCTTCCTCTGGATGCCGCTCATTCTTTTGCCGGGCGGCATGGCGCTGATTTGGGGCGCGGCTTGCGCACTTGCAGGCGCGTTTTGGTCTGCCTCACCGTCGCGCGTTTTCATCTTCGCCATCTTTATGGGCGGCGCAGAATTGATCCGCGGCACCTTGTTTGGCGGCTTTCCCTGGAACTTGCCCGGTACGACTTGGGCGCCGGGTGGCTCGCTTTCACAAGCCGCCTCATTGGGCGGTGTCTATTGGTTGACTCTGGTCACACTATTTGTGGCCGCAGCCCCGGCAGGTTTGGTGGACACACGCGACGCCAAAGGCGTTCTTGGCCGCGCCTTTCCGGTGATTATGGCCGTGGCCCTGGTTGGCTTTTCATGGGCTTGGGGGTCACAGCGCCTGGCGAATGATACGATCATGACAGAACGCTCCATCCTGCTGATGGATGCCGGTGTCCCGCAGCGCGAAAAGTTCAAGGATCTCGGCGAACCAGTCATCGCGCGCTATATCGATCTGCTGCAAAATGTACCCAGCGAAGATGGCGACATTCTAATTTGGCCGGAAGGCGCCCTGCCCTATGGCCTGCTGCCCAACCCCTATTTTCCAGACAATAATGCGCTGGAACTGGTGTCCGCCTTTCTCGGGCGACGCGCTCTGATCGCAGGGTCTGCGCGCTTTACCAATGATGAAGGTGAAAGCCGCGACTATAATAGTCTGGTGATGTTCACAGCCGGCAGCAACACGACTGAGCTCGCAGCGCTTTACGACAAGCACCGGCTGGTCCCCTTTGGGGAATTGCCCGCAACCAAGATCATTCCCTTTGGCGAAAGCCTCGCCGGAATATTACCCTCCGCGATCCAACGCATCGCCACCAATGGGTTCGAGCCCGGCGCTGAAGCGACCGTTCTCCTGCCGCAAAGCGTGGCACCGCCCTTCATTCCGCTGATTTGCTATGAAGGCCTGTTCCCGGAAATGGTCCGCAAAGCGCAACCTCAGCGCGATGCCGCTGAGTGGATCGTGGTGATTTCCAATGACGCCTGGTTTGGCGGTGGCCTCGGGCCAGCTCAGCATTACGCCCAGAATCGCTACCGCTCGATCGAAAGCGGTCTGCCTATGGCGCGTGTCGCGACCAGAGGGATGACCGCCATGGTGGATGGCTATGGCCGAGAAATCGCACGGGGCAATCCCGCGCCAGGTGATCCCGCTGGCTGGCGGTCTTCGGTTGTACGCACCGGATTACCCGCAAAACTGGAAAATACCCCGTTTCAGAGATTTGGAGATACCTTTTACTGGTTGACAATGGTTCTATTTGCTGGACTAGCCTTTATGAATTGGCGGCGTTAGAAGAATAGAAACTGTATAGAGAAGTCAGGTAGCGGATGTCTGAAAATAAAGTCCCCAGCGGTATCGATCGAATTGTTGGCCAAAGACTGAGATGGCGCCGTCGAGAACTGAAGCTGACTCAAGAACAGCTTGGCGAGAAGCTTGGCCTTACTTTCCAGCAAGTTCAAAAGTACGAAAAAGGCGTGAACCGGATCTCTGCCGGTCGGCTTTTTGAAATGGCGCAAGTGCTCGGCATTACGATCACCTATTTCTATGAAGGCGTTGACGATTTGCTCGAAGAGCCTGGCGTGCTGAGCGTGCATGAAGATGACCACCCGCCAAGCCTGCCAGTCCTGGACGGCGAGGCGATGGAATTGATCAAAGCGTTCCAGCAGATCGGCGACAAGTCGCTGCGCCGCTCACTCCTGGACACGATCCGCGCTGCTGCGGCGAGCAATGAAACAGGCACGGCGGCTTAACCAAAACCTGTGTCCTTGAAGCGACAGCCACAATTCTTTTGCAACTGCGAATAAAATCCATGGTTGCTTTGCCGCACTGCACAAGCAACCTAGACCGCTTACGATAAGATATTCCGACAGGAGACGAATGTGGCGGAAATCAAGACCGTAGGCGTCGTTGGCGCTGGGCAGATGGGAAATGGAATTGCGCATGTCTGCGCCTTGGCCGGATATGACGTGATTTTAAACGACATCTCCCAAGACGCGCTGGACGCTGGCGTGATCACGATTGAGAAAAACCTCGGGCGCCAGCTCTCCCGCGAGCTGATCTCAATGGATGAGATGAAAGCCGCGCAGGCCCGCATCAAAACCAATACGGCGGTCGAAGCGCTCGGCGAAGTCGACCTCGCGATCGAAGCCGCTACAGAGCATCGAGAAACCAAAGAGAAGATCTTCTCGGCGCTGTGCAAAGTCGTGCCGGATCACGCCTATCTCGCCACCAACACATCATCGATCTCTGTCACCCGGCTCGCCTCAACCACGGATCGCCCAGAGAAATTTATCGGCCTGCACTTCATGAACCCAGTGCCGCTGATGAAGCTGATGGAGATCATTCGCGGCCTCGCCACCGACCAGGAAACCTATGACATGGCGATGGATTTTGCCGGGCGCCTTGGCAAGACCACGACCAATGCGGAAGATTATCCAGCCTTCATCGTGAACCGCATCCTGGTCCCGATGATCAACGAAGCAGTCTATGCGCTATATGAAGGCGTCGGCACGGTTGAAAGCATTGATACCGCCATGCGCCTTGGTGCGAACCACCCAATGGGCCCGCTGACACTCGCTGACTTTATCGGCTTGGACACGTGTCTCTCCATCATGCAAGTCCTGCATGACGGCCTCGCCGACACCAAATACCGCCCCTGCCCGCTGCTCGTAAAATATGTCGAAGCCGGCTGGGTCGGCCGCAAAGTCGGCCGCGGGTTCTACGACTATTCCGGGGATGCACCCGTCCCAACGCGGTAGGTGGGAACAAGCGGCATCGCGACAAAACAAACCCTAATGCTTTGAGCTCAAGGCAGTGCAGAGGCGGATAGAATGAGATCGATCAAGCTGTACGGATACGCCACAAGCCCCTTTGTTCGTAAGACCGGCTGTTTTCTTTACTATAAAGGCTTAGATTTCACACACGTCCCTGTGAATCCAATCGCTCCGAGCGAAACCATCGGCTTTACGAACGCCACCCAGGTTCCTGTTCTGGAAATTGATGGGGAATGGAAGCGGGAATCCTCGGAACACGCACATTGGCTGGATCAGCTATTTCCGGAGAAACCGCTTTGCCCGGCAGAGCACGCCGAAAAGATTTCCGAAATTGATGACTGGATCAGCAACACCTTTCTACTCAACACTTTCCGCGCTGCGGTAGATGGGATGGTAGACCTCAAAGCACGGTTTAGAGGTTGGCGACTTGCCGCGCTTGTCAGCGCCCATACACCACTGCCGGAAGAAGTCCGTCATATGTGGCCAGACTTCGTTTCCAAGGCTCCATTCATACAGGCAATGGCAGAGCGCATGGATCTCTCTGAAAGCTTAGAGGACGCACAAGTAAGAATTGGGTTAGAGCTGGCCGCTCATATCGGGGAAGGCCCATTCATGGGCGGGTTTGAGCATCCCACCATGCTCGACCTAGCGGTTTTCCCCCAGCTCGTCTTTGGGTACATGTTTGGCTTGGAATCGCGCCTAAGCGCGGCTGATCATCCTGTGATCAAGGCATGGCTAGCAAGGGTCGCGGAGCATCTTCCCTCCAATCCCACCTTGGTTGCAGATTGGATGCAGATCCAGCGAATAGAAGACGCTTTGGCCTGATGGATCGAGCGGGACTGCCTATATAGCAGATCTGAACAACCCAAAATGGGACTTAACCGAACAAAGAGCCTGTGACCGTCGCCCGGCAATCTGGTGCTGGATGCTGAGAGAAGCGTCACCCCCAGCGAGGGTGGGGAAGATTAGAAACCGAGCCTCAACTCCGCCACCTGAGCGTTGTCGGATTGATCTTGTTCACAAAGTCTCGGTTCTCAGAACGTGACGCCGCCCATTCGCGTTTAAGCATCTGATACCATTTGGCCTGGACATCGATATCATCGATCCACATCATCGCCTTTTGGTGTTCCATGCCGAGGTTTTGCAGGTCGACCATATCGCCATCCTGGCGCAAGAACTTGCGCGCCATCGGCTTCGCGATCGGAATGGCGAGATTGAGCAGCGGTGCCCCCGTCCACCAGGTCAGCTGCGTGATCCGTGTGCGCTTCGGAGCCTCGGGCGTCAGGCAGGTCAGCGTTAGCAGGCGGGCGCGGTCATTGGAAATAATCTCCCAGCGAAAGCCTGGCAGTTGGAAACGGATCTCGGTCTCAACCTCATCCCCGAACACCCATTTATAGAGTTTCGAATTGGAACTTGGGCGGTGCCGATCAATCGCCCAACCCCGCTCGGCTGGAACAAACGGCTTTTCTTTGAGTTTCAGGCCGACCGAGGGCGGACGCCACCACCATTGACTATGCACGAAAGGCACATGCGCCGGATCCATCAAGCCGACCACCGCATCATCCATATGCGCATTGAAAACGTCTTCGATGACGAATTTTGGCTTGTCCGGCAGCGGACCAAAGTCTGGCGCCGGGACATCCGGCACACCATCAAATCGAGGATTGTGAGAAATGAAGACAAACACCGCACCGTTCGCCTCGTGCACCGGATAGCGCCGCACTTTGACTTTCGCTGGATCGTAAGGCTCAGCCCCCGTCAGAGACGGCATATGTTTGCAAACGCCATCGGCCCCAAATCGCCAGCCATGATAGGGACATTCCAGCGTCGCTTCGCCTTCCGTCTCAACCTGGCGCCCCGCACTCAGCGGCACCAATCGGTGCGGGCAGATATCGCGCAGCGCAAACACCTCCCCCGCCGCCGTGCGGGCCAGGACGATGGGTTGACCGACGACAATACGGCGCACTTGTTCACCGGGCTTCAGCTCCGCCGATACGCACGCCAAATACCAGCTATCGGTCAGCCAGCCTTCCGGCGTGAGGCCGGTTTTGGCGTCCGTTTTGGTGTTGTCGATCAAGGTTTCAGTGTCGGCCATCTTTGCCTTATACCTATTCTTGATAGATGCGGGAATAATCAGCGAACACTGATCCATCGAGCGCTTCGGAAATGATGGTCTTTGCGAGCTCTACATTCAGGACACGGCAGCAAATCTCTATTCCGTCGCCCGTCACTTTCCCGTCCTCGCAATAGCCGAGGCCGAGCCAACCGAGCTTTTCGGTTAAAGCGTCAGAGACGTCCTCATGCTTGTCCTGATCCGCGACGGAGCCTTCACCCGTCAGCGCGAACTCGACAATCAAAGTGGCGTAAGCGCTTTCCGACAGCTCTTGAAAGCCAAGCGCCCGCGCGCCCTCAAGCACGCTTGCAAACTGCTTCTCGAGAGAATGACCTGAGACCCTTGGGTCCCTCACTCATAATGAGAGTCTGGCCTTTCCATAGTTCATAGTTTGAGGCTTGGCGAGCGCGTCGGGAGCGGTGCTCCCCTCAAGCTCGAGCGACCGGCGCGCTGCGGGCGTCAGCCCGCCCAGCGATGAGTGTGGCCGGATATGATTGTAGTCGTGGCGCCAGCGCCCGAGGATCATGCGGGCATGGGTCAGACTATCAAACACTTCTTCGTTGAGGCACTCGTCGCGAAGCTTGCCATTGAAGCTCTCGACGAAGCCATTCTGCATTGGTTTGCCGGGTGCGATATAGTGCCAGGCAACACCGCGCTCATTCTGCCATTCCAGGATCGCCCGGCTGGTCAGTTCGCTGCCATTGTCACTGACAATGGTCTCTGGCTTGCCATAGAGCCGGATCAGACGATCCAGCTCGCGAGCGACGCGCTGTCCTGAGATCGATGTGTCCGCGATAAGCGCCAGACACTCGCGTGTGAAGTCATCAATCACGGCGAGGATACGGAAGCGTCTGGCTGCCCCGAACGTATCGGCGACAAAGTCGAGGCTCCAGCGCATGCATGGACCATCAGGGATCGGCATTGGCGTCCTGGTGCCCGTGGCACGCTTGCGGCCTCGCCTTCGCTTCACGGCAAGGCCTTCTTCCCGGTAGAGCCGTCTCAGCTTCTTCTGGTTCATGATGATACCTTCGCGCGCCAGCATCAGCTCGATCCGGCGATAGCCAAACCGACGCCGCTGTGAGGCGATCTCCCGCATGCGTTCGCGGATGTGCGGATTGTCCGGCTCACGCTCCCGGCGAACCGTCTTGGGATCGACGCTGACCAGCTTGCAGGCACGGCGCTGCGAGATGTCATATTTCGACATCGCCTTGAGTGCCGCTTCCCGTTTCAGCCGGGGCGTCGTCAGCTCTTTCCCAGCAGGTCTTTCAGGATCGAATTATCGAGCATGCTGTCTGCCAGCAGCTTCTTCAACCTCGCATTTTCCGTTTCCAGGGTCTTCAGGCGCCGGGCGTCGGACACATCCATCCCGCCAAACTTCGCTTTCCACTTGTAGAAGGTCGCTGAGCTCATCCCGTGACGGCGACACACCTCCGATGTGGACATGCCGCGCTCCTGTTCTGCAAGGATCGAAATGATCTGTTCTTCGCTAAATCTGCTCTTTCGCATTTGGGTCTCCGTTGTCAGAGACTCTCAATTCAAATGCGGGACCAATCGGGTCTCAGGTCAAGAACCAAAAATATGCACACGGTGCGTCGCTGTCTCGCCGGCCTCACCAACATAGCCCCAATGTTCGACGATCCGCCGATGCTGCGGCTCCACCCAGGCCTCATGATAAGCCACCGGCGCACCAGTTTCGTCGGATTTGAAGAGTCGGATCACAAGAAGTCCGCCGGTAAGTGCTTAATCATATGAATCTAAACTAATAAGCACATCCACGATTGCTTCCCGCAGCTCAGGATCCTGTACGCCGGGTGCGATCATGATCGTGCCAGGGTAAACCGCTGTAGGATTCTCCAAATATCGCATCAAGCGTTCTCGAGTCCATATTTCGTTAGAGGATTTGAGAGCATCCGAATAATTCCCGAATTTTGAACTACCAACTTCTCGCTGATACACTGCGCCGAGACTCGGGCCCGCTCGATGCTCGCCAGACGTCAATGAATGACATTGCTGGCAGGCTTCTAGCTCAGTTCGCACGCGTTGTTTTATGCGATTTGGAGCGTCCAATTCTCGCGCGATATAGCGTTCCACATATTCAGTGACCATACCACCTTCGACCGCTCTTAAGATCAAGACCTCCCTGTCATCCGTTAGCAAGACTATGGCGGATTCTGAATGTTGAAGAACGTAGCGAATTCTGCGCCCCAGACCGATTTCGATATCCTCGGTGTAGAGAACCCGCTCGTCCTTTATACGGATCCGCACAAGTTTGTGTTGTGACAGTGTGCCAACCAGAAGGTCGCCATCCCACTCAGGGTGAAAACCATCGATAACAGCGAGACCACCAGGCCCAATTGAGGGCACCCATGCTAAAACAGGCTCGACATAGACATCTTGATCCGGAGCAGCGTTAAGCTGCTTCAGCGCCAACCCATTATATGCCGTGCCATCCGACTTATAGGGCCAACCATAGTTGGCACCTTCTTCGATACGATTTAGCTCATCGCCGCCGCGAGGACCATGCTCGACCGTCCAAATACGAGCCTCTTGGTCAATTGCGATGCCCTGAGGGTTGCGCTGCCCTTTAGAGACGTGATGCGAAACAAGGCTGTCAATACTAATGGCGACAACCCGACCGTAGCCGGCCTCATCCATTTGTGGCACTGGTGGATACTCTGGGTTAAGTGGGTTTTTAGGCCCGCTGTTGCCGTCCAACCCATAGGATCCGCTTGTCAGGTAGATTAAGCGGGCGGCGTCATCGAAGACCATTCGTCCACCTGCCATATTCCCTGACATAGCATTCATCTCTTGCACAAGAGGAAGACACGGTGATGTTTCAAAGAATATTTCCCAATCGTCTGAGTCTATTTCGACGGTATCGGGCTCAAAAGGTGCATCTAGTCTTGCGATGTCGATCCGATTCGAAAAGCAAGCGCGATCAGGATCATAACGTGAGTAGGAGACCAGCAAGGCTGGTTGATCGAAGGCTTCAAGATATAGAACATCATTAAACCGAAACTCACTCGTATTGAATGACCAATCAGCATATTCATCTTTTTCAGATGCCAAGACATACTCATCATACCCTTGGTCAGGGGGTGAAATTTTGAGTTCGATTACCCTTTGCTCCAAAGTAACTGCATGCATTTTTCCTTCATTCGAAATAGCTAGGATGTAACCATTCGCCTCAGTCAGAGCGCCACCGGTACCCGGACGGGCTGACCTTGGAAGCTGCACCACTTTACCCACAATCGGTACGTGGGTGGTTTGAAATTTAATCTCTCCAGGTTTGGCGGGCACAATCACAGCTTGGGCATCGAGGCGAACCTTTATGTGATTAGCAACGCTGTCGATGAGCGGAAAAGGGAACCGCTCATTATCTCGACCAATGGAGCCGGCGATCATCCCTACGAATAGCGTGAAGCAGAGTCCCGCCATCAATAAAAACGAAAAAACTGCAAGAGAAATTCGCCAACGTCGCACGACCCCAGACACAATAGCGCGTCTGAAATTGAACGCTATTTTGCCTGTTCGCAGGAAGAACGATCGAACGCCGCTCCAGAATAAAACCAAATGATTGTTCCCGTGCATTTTGCCCCCCCAAGGTTCTGAGCCTTACTATGAAAGCTCTTCCGAAAGAACGCGATGAATTTTCTTGAATCAAGCAAGTAAACTCTAGTCTGCGCCATTTACTATCATGTTTCGCCAGTTTTGCAGTCACCACTCAAGTGAGAGCTGATTCAATTGTGCACCCATCGCTTATGAGGCGAGCGATCCGTTTGTCGTCGAAAACAAGAGTTGCATGAGGTAAGCATTTTGTTTGACGAAAAGTGCTGCCGACCTGAAATCTGCAGAGGTTTGCCTAAAAGCGGAAACTTACTGCGTAAGCGAACGCTTTATTGATCCCACTTATCGCAGTTCTTGTCGCACCTCTGCTTCCCTAAAGGATCGGGCAAGTCTATATCGCGCGTATGACACCACGCGACAAAATTCGTAATTTCTCCATTGTGGCGCACATTGACCACGGCAAGTCGACTTTGGCGGATCGCTTGA
>JALUWJ010000180.1 GCA_027019605.1 Henriciella sp.
CATTCGTGCAGTTTCATGGTTGGACCAACCACGATGACCGAACGACCAGAATAGTCGACGCGCTTTCCGAGCAGGTTCTGACGGAAGCGACCGTGCTTACCCTTCAGCATGTCTGAAAGCGATTTCAGAGGACGCTTGTTGGTGCCGGTAATTGTCCGGCCGCGACGGCCATTGTCGAACAGAGCGTCGACAGACTCTTGCAGCATCCGCTTCTCGTTCCGGATGATGATGTCTGGTGCACGCAGCTCCATCAGGCGCTTCAAACGGTTGTTTCGGTTGATCACGCGGCGATACAGATCGTTCAGGTCAGAGGTCGCAAAGCGGCCACCGTCCAGCGGCACCAATGGGCGCAGATCTGGTGGGATGACTGGCACGACATTGAGGATCATCCACTCTGGCTTGGCGCCAGATGCGAGGAAGGCCTCAACGACTTTCAGTCGTTTAGAATATTTCTTGGTTTTCAGCTCAGAGGTCGACTCCGCGAGGTCTTCGCGCAGCTGATCAGCCAGCAGGTCGAGGTCGAGCCCTTCAAGGATCTCTTTGACCGCTTCCGCACCGATCATCGCCGTAAAGGCGTCTTCGCCGTGCTCATCCTGAAGGTCCATATACTCTTCTTCAGTGAGCAATTGCTTTGGCTCGAGCGGTGTCAGTCCAGGTTCGGTGACGACATAGCTCTCAAAGTACAGAACACGCTCGACATCTTTCAATGTCATATCAAGCAGAGTTGCGATCCGGGATGGCAGAGATTTCAGGAACCAGATGTGAGCTACCGGCGAGGCCAGCTCAATGTGTCCCATACGCTCACGGCGAACCTTTGCGAGCGTAACTTCAACGCCGCATTTCTCACAGATAATTCCGCGATACTTGATCCGCTTATATTTTCCGCAAAGACACTCATAGTCTTTGATCGGTCCGAAGATCCGAGCACAGAACAAGCCGTCACGTTCTGGTTTGAACGTCCGGTAGTTAATCGTCTCTGGCTTCTTGATCTCACCGGACGACCAGCCGCGGATTTTCTCCGGGCTAGCGATCGTAATCCGGATCGCATCGAAGCTAGGGACTTCTTCTTTTTGTCTGTAAATGCTGGCTACATCTTGGCGCATATGTTTCCACTCCTTGGGAGGGTTTGGCCGGCTTCCTCGCCGAAAATCCGACCTTTGAACCTGTTTACTCTACTGCCCTAATTCAAGGCGCGACGGCTATTCAGCCGCCACGTTTGAGTCTCCGTCATTGTCTCCAATCAACTCGACGTTCAGGCCGAGCGATCGCATCTCTTTGATCAACACGTTGAAGCTTTCCGGAATACCGGCTTCGAATGTGTCATCGCCGCGAACAATGGCTTCGTACACTTTCGCACGACCGGCCGTATCATCCGACTTAACGGTGAGCATTTCCTGCAGCGTGTACGCCGCGCCATAGGCCTCAAGGGCCCAGACTTCCATCTCACCGAAGCGCTGACCACCGAACTGTGCTTTACCGCCGAGCGGCTGCTGTGTGACCAGAGAGTATGGTCCAGTTGAACGGGCGTGGATCTTCTCATCGACCAGGTGGTGCAGTTTGAGGAGATACTTATAGCCCACAGTCACCGGACGTTTGAATTGCTCACCGGTGCGGCCATCAAAGACCACGGACTGACCTGAGCCATGTAGGCCTGCTCGCTCGAGCATTTCCACAATGTCTGGCTCGCGTGCGCCGTCAAAGACCGGCGTCGCAAACGGCACACCCTTGTGCAGGTTGCCTGCGAGCTCAACCAGATCCTCTTCCGACTCAGGAAGCGGCTCTTCATTGCCGTAGACTTTTTGGAGAGTCTCTTTGAGCTGTGCGACATCATTATTCGCACGCCACTCTTCGAGTGATTCCGTCACCAGTTTCCCGAGACCAGCCGCAGCCCATCCGAGGTGGGTTTCGAGAATCTGCCCCACGTTCATACGCGATGGAACGCCGAGCGGGTTCAGCACGATATCAACCGGAGTTCCGTCCTCAAGGAACGGCATGTCTTCGATCGGGTTAATCTTGGAGATAACCCCTTTGTTCCCGTGACGTCCGGCCATCTTATCGCCTGGCTGCAGCTTACGCTTCACAGCGAGGAAGACTTTCACAACCTTCATCACGCCTGGTGGCAGATCATCGCCCTGCTGGACTTTGTCGACCTTGTCATTGAAGCGGGCATCCAATTCGCGGATCGCTTCGTCGAACTGCTCGCGCAGACCGTCAATCTCAGCTTGTGCCTTTTCAGACTTCAGTGCGATTTCCCAAAGGTCGCGATCAGACAGTTCTTCAAGGTCAGCAGCAGAGATCTTACCGGCGCTGAAGCCTTTCGGTCCTGCCGCAGCCTCTTTACCGGTCAGAACTTCACGCAAACGGTTATAGGTGTTGCGCTCAAGGATAGACTGTTCGTCTTCTTTATCCTCTTGAAGCTGCTCGATCTGCTCACGCTCGATTTGCAGAGCGCGCTGGTCTTTGTCGATGCCGTGGCGGTTAAACACACGCACTTCAACAACCGTACCGGCATCGCCCGGAGGCACACGCATAGACGTGTCACGAACATCTGAAGCTTTTTCACCAAAGATCGCGCGCAGAAGTTTTTCTTCTGGCGTCATTGGGCTCTCACCCTTTGGCGTCACTTTACCGACCAGAATATCGCCAGCTTTCACCTCGGCACCAACGGCAACAATGCCCGCTTCGTCGAGATTACGGAGCGCTTCTTCGCCAACGTTTGGAATATCGCGGGTGATTTCTTCTGGGCCAAGCTTGGTGTCGCGAGACGCGATTTCAAACTCTTCCAAGTGGATCGATGTGTAGACGTCGTCACGCACGATGCGCTCAGAAATCAGAATCGAGTCCTCGAAGTTGTAGCCGTTCCAAGGCATAAACGCGACGAGCACGTTACGGCCGAGCGCCAGTTCGCCGAGATCGGTTGATGGGCCGTCAGCGATGATATCGCCTTTCTTGACCACATCGCCCACGCGAACGATTGGACGCTGGTTGATACAGCTGTTCTGGTTCGAACGACGGAACTTGGACAGGCGATAAATGTCCACACCGGACTTGCCTTCCAGATCCTCAGTCGCGCGCACAACGATACGCGTGCCGTCAACTTGCTCGATCACACCGGCGCGGGACGCAACCACCGCCGCGCGGCTATCACGGGCCACAACGGCTTCCATGCCGGTTCCGACCAGCGGCGCATCCGTTTGCACCAATGGCACCGCCTGGCGTTGCATGTTTGATCCCATCAAAGCGCGGTTCGCATCGTCATTCTCAAGGAATGGGATAAGCGCCGCAGCGACAGAGACAACCTGCTTCGGCGAAACGTCCATATACTGAACGTCTTCCTTAAGCACGAGCATCGCTTCGCCGTTCACACGGGCGTTGGCGAATTCGTTGATCAGCTCGCCATTTTCGTCGACCTGCGTGTTGGCCTGAGCAATCTTATAGAGCTGCTCTTCCATCGCAGAGAGGTAGATCACCTCGTCGGTCAGCTTGCCGTTCTCAACTTTCCGGTATGGGCTTTCGATAAAGCCATACTTGTTGACCCGCGCATGCGTCGCCAGAGAGTTAATCAGACCAATGTTCGGGCCTTCTGGCGTTTCAATTGGACAGATCCGACCATAGTGGGTCGGGTGCACGTCGCGAACCTCAAAGCCCGCACGCTCACGCGTCAGACCACCTGGCCCAAGCGCTGAGAGACGTCTTTTGTGCGTAATCTCTGAAAGCGGATTTGTTTGGTCCATGAACTGCGACAGCTGCGAAGAGCCGAAGAATTCACGAACAGAGGCCACAACTGGCTTCGCATTGATCAGGTCGTTCGGCATGACCGTGTCGATATCGACAGAGCTCATCCGCTCTTTGATCGCACGCTCCATACGCACCAGACCGATGCGGTAATTGTTTTCCATCAGCTCGCCGACAGAACGGACACGGCGGTTGCCGAGATTGTCGATATCGTCGACTTCACCTTTGCCGTCTTTCAGGTCGAGAATAACTTTCGCCACACCGACAATATCATCATTGCGGAGTGTACGCTCAGTGTCTTCCGCTGGCTCATAGCCAGGAACCGCAACTTTCAGACGGGTGTTCATTTTCACCCGGCCAACCGCGGACAGATCATAGCGCTCGCTATCAAAGAAGAGCTGATTGAACAGTGCGTCAGCAGCTTCCTGGGTTGGTGGCTCACCTGGGCGCATAACACGGTAAATGTCAGACAGCGCTTCGAAACGCGTGTCGTTCTTATCCGCCTTCAGCGTGTTGCGCAGCCACGGACCGCGGCCACCGCCATCAACGTCGAGCACTTCAATGGCTTTGATTTTTTGCTCACGCAGCTCAGCCAGCAGCTCTTCGTCGAGAAGATCGCCGGACTCGCCGTAAATCTCACCGGTTTGACGGTTGACAATATCGCGCGCCAGGAACTTGCCTTCGACCGCTGTGGTCGGCAGCAGAAGCTCTTCCGTGCCACCCTCTTTGATCCGCTTCAGCGCGAGCGCAGTGATCTTGCGGTCGGCAGGCGCAACAACTTTACCAGACTTGGCGTCGACCAAATCGAAAGCTGGCTTCACGCCCTTCCAGGCGTCTGGATTGAACCCGGTAATCCAGCCTGCTTTGTCCAAGCGGTAGATTGAATGGGTGTAGAACATGTCAAGGATCTGGTCCGCGTCATAGCCAAGCGCCATCAACAGAGTCGTGGCTGGCAGCTTCCGCTTCCGGTCGATCCGAACGTTCAGGATGTCTTTCGCGTCAAACTCAAAGTCGAGCCAAGAGCCACGGTAAGGAATGATCCGGGCCGCGAAAAGCAGCTTACCAGATGAGTGCGTCTTACCCTTATCGTGATCGAAGAACACACCTGGCGACCGGTGCATCTGGCTCACAATAACACGCTCAGTACCGTTCACGATGAACGTACCTTTATTGGTCATCAGCGGGATATCGCCGAGATAGACCTCTTGTTCTTTAACTTCCTTGACCGACTTGGCGCCGGTGTCTTCATCGATGTCGAACACGACGAGCTGCAGGCGCACTTTCAAAGGCGCCGCATAGGTCAAATCGCGCTGCATACATTCTTCTGTATCGAATTTCGGCGGCTCAAACTCATACGAGACATATTCGAGCGACGCGCGCTCGTTAAAGTCGATGATTGGGAACACTGACTTGAACACGCCGCCGAGACCGTCATCGGTCCGCTCTGCTTGCGGTGTGTGCATTTGCAGGAAGTGTTCATATGAGGAGCGCTGAACCTCGATCAGGTTTGGCATATCGATGGCTTCGGGAATTTTGCCGAAGGATTTGCGGATGCGTTTCTTTTCAGTGAAAGAGAGTGCCATCTTGTCTTCCGTTCTTTGCGCTTCAGCAGGGATGCCGAAGCCGCGTGTCGCCTAAAACGCGAGGACGCGGCAAAGCCAAACTGGCCTTGCCGCGCTTATTTCTGTCGAGATGGCGCCTCGCGCAAACCCCATCCCGCACTATACTCACCCCAACAGGGGCAGAAGTCTTACTTGAGCTCGACAGTCGCGCCGGCTTCTTCGAACTTCTTCTTGATTTCTTCGGCTTCGTCTTTTGCGACGCCTTCTTTGATTGGCTTCGGAGCGCCTTCTACGAGCTCTTTAGCTTCTTTCAGACCAAGGCCGCCCACGACTTCGCGGACAACTTTAATCACGTTGATTTTCTTCGCACCGGCATCGGTGAGAATGACGTCAAACTCGTCTTTCTCAGCAGCAGCGTCGCCACCAGCGTCTCCGCCAGCCGCAGGGCCTGCAACAGCGACAGCTGCCGCAGCTTTAATGCCACGCTCTTCAAGAAAGTCGTTCAGTTCTTTTGCTTCTAGAATGGTGAGGCCCAGGAGCTCTTCACCAAGTTTTGCGATATCAGCCATTTTTCTGATTTCCTGTTTCGGGTTGATGTGTTTGCTGGTCTTTGTTGTGGAATTGACCTTACGCTGCTGCTTGTTCGCCGATGGCGTTGATCGCGCCCGCCAGGCCTTGACCTGGTGCATTTAGACGCTGACCCAGCTGGCTGGCTTGCCCCAAGAGGCGCGCAACCACAGTCGCAATTTGTTCCTCACGAGATGGCATTTTGGAGAGCGCACTCACGCCCGCCGCATCAAGAATTTCGTCTCCCATCATGCCGCCAACGATAACGAGCTTCTCATTATCTTTAGCGAACTCTGAAGCGCCCTTTGCCGCAGCAACTGGATCCTCAGCATAAGCGATGACGGTTTGGTCAACGAACATGGCACTCGCCGCGTCGCCGCCTTTTCCATCAAGCGCTTTTTTGAAGAGACGGTTCTTGACCACTTTCGCAACAGCACCCTGCTCGCGCAGTTTGCTACGGAACTCAGTCATCTCCGCAACTGTAAGACCGGTATAACGTGCCACGATGACACTGCCTGAGTCAGCAATAACGCCTTCCAGCGATTTGATGGCTTCGGCTTTTCCGGCTCTATCCATTACGGATCTCCTTCAAACAAGGCGACCGGACCATCCGGGCGCCTGGGGTTGCCGTCAATGACGCCTAGACGCCACTTCAAGCGCCTGCCCAGGGCATCCGCAGACCAGTCCAATCTGTGAAAACATCACAGACCAACCTGCATCACCCCGTCTATCAAGGGATTTACACTTCGAACAAAGCCACCCATGGTCTCGGACAGGAAACGGGAGACCGACGAATCGCCAATCTCCCGCAAGCCGCGTTCCTTAACCTTTGATCCACAGGTGCGCAAGCCCTAAAATCACAAAAGTCAAGGGTAGGCGAAACTTTTCTCTATCCCGCGTCCAATCCCCGCTTTTCGCCATCGAGGACCACGCCCCATATCGCAATGTCGGGCCAGGCCTCCCCAGGTGTATCCAAGGGGTTCGCCTCGAGGATTGTAAAGTCTGCCCGCTTGCCAGGCTCAATACTGCCAATCTCATCCTCAAGTCCTAAAGCATATGCCGCATCAATCGTGATCGATTCCAGCGCCTCGACCGCGCTCAGCTTTTCCGATGGAGTGAGCGTCTCGCCTTCCCGGGTCGAGCGCAACATGTGCACGCTGGCTGCCCGCAAGGGAAGCGGCGGCGCCAATGGCGCATCGGAATGCAAGGTCACCGGCACACCGGCCTCACTCAGGCTGGCCAGCGGCAGGATCCAGTTTCCCCGATCCGGCCCGAGCGGCGATTGGTAGGCTTGCCCAAGATAGAAAACGTAATGGCTCGCCGCCGAGATCCCTGCCCCGAGCTCTGCCGCGCGCGTCACCTGCTCCGGCGAGAACAAGCCAGCATGTTCGAAAATGAACTCGCGGTCGGGCGCCGATGGGCGCAGCTCCGCCAGTGCATCAAGCGTTGCAGATTGAGCTGCATCTCCGTTCGAGTGAATTCGCACCGCCAGCCCGGCATCCCAGTAGGGTTGAATCGTCGGAGCAATCTCTTCTGGTTTCAAAACCCAAAGCCCCTGCGTGCCCTCAGACTGGCCGCTCAGATAACCTGGTTCAGACACCCGCATGGTTTGAGAGTAGAACGCTGCATCGGTGAAAAATTTCACTTGCGGTAAGACCGGCGCCGGCGCCTCAATATCACCAGCGACCATGCCTAAGACCGTCTCGACACGCTCCTCCCCGAACGCGTGCTGAAACGCACGATGCTCTGGCACCAAATACAGGCGATAGCCAGAATGCTCCATCGACCGCCAATTGCCGCTAATGTTCGCATTCTCCAGCGGCAGCGTGAAAATGCCATACCCAAGATCGGCCACAGTGGTCACACCGCCCGCGCGCAGCAGGCTGGAAAATCCATTGAGCCCCTGCTGCAAGCGATCCGGCGCCAAGAGGATTGGCCCAATCGATGCCATCAATGCCGGGATCGCATCTTCATAGACGCGCCCGGTCAGAGCCCCGTTTTCATCAAGGTCAACGCCTTCAAACTGCTCATGCAATGAAGCGTCGATGTTCGCCCATTCAAGCCCGGCTGAGTTCAGATAGAAATCATGGCTGGAATAATGCCAGATGATCAGCGGGCGGTCTGTTGTCACCGCGTCGAGATCCTGCCGGGTCAAATCCCCATGCACGAGATTATGAAAGCCATACACGATCAGCGGTTCACCTGCGGGCGCTTCGGCTTCGATTTCTGCCAGCGTCGCAAAGAAGGCTTCTCGCGTCGGCAGACCGCGCACCATGCCTTCAGGCGTCGCCATTGGCCAAGGCGGCGTGAGCGGCGTCGCATATTGCAGCGAAGATAGCCCCATATGGACGTGGGGATCGATCAATCCCGGCACGATGGTCATCTCGGCAAAAGTTGTATCTGTGTCCGCCCCCGGCAGATCGCCTTGCAATTGCGCCAATTCACCAACCGCAATGATTTTACCATCGCGGACGGCCACCGCTTCCGCAACTTCGTCGCCAACCATGGTGACTACACTCGCAGCCGGATAAATCGTAGCATTCTCGCCTTGCGGCGGCATTGGCTCAACGGCCTCATTCGAACAAGCTGACACGGTTAAAACGAGGGCGCTTATCACGCTTCTTTTGATCATAGTTTTTGTCTCCCACGCCCAGCTTGCCCGGTTCGCAACAAAAAGCCAATCACGATATGACTGGACAATTTGGGCGGCGCATTGTCCTTTGCCCGCGATCAGACATTGGGAGATCTGACGATCATGACTATCAAACAAAGCATGGCGCTGAGCGCTCTCATGCTTGCCGCAGCCTGTGCGGCCCCTGCCCCGGACTCAGAAACAACTGACCAACCGGCAGCAGATTCAACAACAAGCCTCGACGCCAAGGCCGAGAATATCGAAGCGCATATGCGATTCCTGGCCGATGACGCCCTTCAGGGCCGCGAAGCCGGAACTGACGGCTATGACCAAGCCGCCGCTTATGTGGCCGCCGAGCTCGAAGCACTCGGCGTTGCGCCCGCCGGCAATGACGGCACCTATTTTCAAACCGTTCCTCTGCGGCGCAGCTACCGCGTTCCGGAGGCCTTATCTTTGACAGTGTCCAATTCCGAAACCGGCGACGCCTTAGCACTGGAAGAGAATGTCGATCACGTTGTCTACGGCTCGACGCGCGAAGCCGAAAGCAGCGTCACCGCCGAAGCCGTTTTTGTCGGGTTTGGTGTGGTCGCCCCTGACCTTGGCCGGGATGATTATGCCGGCTTGGACGTGGACGGAAAAATCGTCGTCAACTTGGGCGGCACCCCAAAAGGCATCCAGACCGAAGAGCGCGCTTATTATGGCAATCGCAAGTCTGCAGAAGCGTCAGACCGCGGCGCCGTCGGGGTCGTCACGTTGACAACACCTACACGCGAGCGCGTTTACTCCTTCGCTCGGCTGATTGGCGAAGGCCGTTTGGAGTCGGCGCGCATGAGCTGGCTGGGGGAGGACGGCGAAACCTTCTCTCGCGCCCCAAACCTGAGAGTGGCCGCGGCCCTGTCCATGGAGGGCGGCCGCAAACTGATGGAAGCGGCCGGCCAAGACTTCGACGCGATCATGGAAACCGCCGAGGCTGAAGGCGGCGCTGTCGATGGGTTTGACCTGCCATTCACGATCAGCATTTCGCAGAGCTCTACACTCGACACGGTAAACTCTGACAATGTCATTGGCCTGATCGAAGGCAGCGATCCGGTGCTCAAGGACGAGATCATCGTGCTGACGGCTCACCTCGATCATATCGGTGTCTCCAAATCGTTCGAGGATGACAAGATCAATAATGGCGCCCTGGACAATGCGGCCGGCGTGTCAACCATGCTGGAAGTCGCTCGCATGGTGCTCGATGGCGAACGCCCACGGCGCTCCATTATGTTGCTGTTCGTGACCGCTGAAGAGAAAGGCCTGCTGGGCGCGCAATACTTCGCCCAGAACCCAACCGTCGACGCCTCGCGCCTGGTTGGTAATGTGAACCTGGACATGCCCGTTCTGACCTATCCGTTCGAAGACGTTGTCGCCTTCGGTTCGGATCGCTCAACAATCGAGTCGGCGGTGAAAGAAGCGGCCGAAGCCATGGATATGAGCCTCAGCCCAGACCCGTTCCCGGACCAGGGCCTGTTCACCCGCTCCGATCACTTCCGCCTGGTTGAGATC
>JALUWJ010000181.1 GCA_027019605.1 Henriciella sp.
TGTTCTGGGCGTGCGCCCTATCATCTTTAGGTTGGAGAAAAAAGTGTTGAAACTGCAAGCTTTCAAATTGTGACGGCTGCGCTTCTAGTTGGTCCTGCGGAAAGACCAGTTTTAACTCATTGCCGGAGGTTTGTTTGACGGCAGCATTGGCTTTCGGACTCACGCAGATCCAATCCAGACCTTCGGGCGCCGCCAGGGTTCCGTTCGTCTCAATGCCGACTTCAAATCCAGCCGCCTTGATCGCGTTAATCGCAGGCGTATCAAGCTGCAAGAGAGGTTCGCCGCCCGTGCAAATCACATAAGGCGCCCCGCCTTCAGGTGCAGCGGCGTCCCAGACAGATTTCACATGTGCGGCCAGGGCGTCCGGACCGACAAACTTTCCGCCATTCTCGCCATCGGTACCGACAAAATCGGTGTCGCAAAAATTGCAAACTGCGCTGGCGCGATCTCGCTCCAGGCCTGACCACAGATTGCAGCCAGCAAAGCGCAGAAAAACAGCGGCACGCCCCGTTTGCGCGCCTTCACCTTGTAAAGTCACATAGGCTTCTTTGACGGAATAGGTCTTCATGCAGCGACCTTAGCACGCCACTTTTGATAACCGTTAGCGCGAAGCTCACAGGCTGGGCAGGTTCCGCAGCCATACCCCCATTCATGGCGATGTGTGCGATCCCCAAGATAGCATGTGTGCGTTTCCTCAATCACAAGGTCGAGCAGCTTTTGCCCGCCAAGATCCTCTGCCAGCTCCCAGGTTTCGGCCTTGTCCAACCACATGAGCGGGGTCTCGATCGTGAACGGACGATCCATGCCGCGCGAAAGCGTTAGTTCCTGCACATCAAGCGTTTCTCGGCGGCAGTCGGGATAACCAGAATAATCGGTCTCGCACATCCCGCCGACCAGGATTGAGAGGCCGCGCCTCCAGGCCAAAGCCCCTGCCATGGTCAAGAAGAGAAGATTCCGCCCCGGCACAAACGTGTTCGGCAATCCATTTTCCGCAATCTCAATCTCGGTTTCAGACGTCATCGCCGTTTCGCTGATGTCGCCTAGGACAGAGAGATCACAGACATGATCTTCGCCCAGTTTATCTGCCCATTCAGGAAAATTCGTCCGCAAGGCTTGGATAACTTTGGACCGGCACTCAAGCTCAACCGAATGGCGTTGTCCGTAGTCAAAACCAATGGTTTCGATTCGGTCATAGCGCGCCAAGGCATGCGCCAGACAGATGGTTGAATCCTGTCCTCCTGAAAAAAGCACTAGGGCAGACGTCGCAGCCATTTTTTCTTCTCTTTCCCTTGAAACGACTGCCACTCCGAGCGCAGGTTTCGAAATTTTAGCCCGTGTAACATATGTCACACAGATGAGCGTCAATTGCTGCCTCCCCTACGTAACTTGTTGACAAAGTGTCACACGTAGCTCTGTCATGCATCTTGAGGCATTCCCAGACAACATGGGGAGCCCACGAGGAAACGCAATAAAAACTCGTGCCGCAAAAGCAGGCACCGAGGGAGGAGTTAGCATATGAAAGTCTCACGACGCTCGAATTACGTCTTTTTGGCAGGTGCCTCGGCACTCGCGATGTCTGCGGCTGCGCCCCACGCGATCGCGCAAGAAGACGACGGTGCTCGGACATTGAGTACCGTCGTTGTTACCACACAGAAAACCGAAGAATCAATCCAGGATGTTCCAATCGCGGTGTCCGCGTTTGATCCTGACGCGCTCGAGCGTCTGAACATCGACACGGGGTCTGATCTTCAGTTCAACATTCCGAACTTTGGGTCCACGCAGGGTAACTTCTCTGCAGGCGGCATCAGTATCCGAGGCATCATCAACGCGGCGGTTGGGGCGTCGTCAGATGCGGCTGTGGGTACGCACGTCAACGGTGTGTCATCGTCAGGTTCAACTTTGCTTGAGACAGAATTCTACGATGTCGAGCGGATCGAAATCCTTCGTGGGCCCCAGGGGACTCTATACGGCCGGAACGCGACCGGCGGTGTGGTCAACGCGATTACCGCGAAACCCGTGCTCGAAGAGTTTAACGCAAGCGCTGAACTCACCATTGGTGAGTTTAATAATGTCAAAGCGACCGGTCACATCAACGTGCCGCTCGGTGAGCGCCTTGCAGCTCGTGTCGCTGGCTTCCGTCTGACACGCGATGGCTATTCTGACGCAATCCTTCCTGATGGCAGCAAAGAAGATGTCGACGGCCGCGACCTGTGGGCCATTCGCGGAACAATTGGCGGCGATATTACCGACAAGCTCTCATTCTGGTTGATGGGTGAGCATTACGAGGAAGACTCAACCCGTACACGGGCTACCAAGCAACTGTGTACAAAAGATACGCGACCGTTCCCGTTCAACCAAGGTTGTGTGCCGTATCAAATCGAAGGCCTCGGCTACGCACGTGATGCCAATGGCAATCCAATTCAGGTCCGTCCGGGCCTTGGAACCGTCAACACAGGCGGTACGCTTGGCGGCGTTCTCGCATCAAGCCTCGGCCTTTTGAACGGCTTCGGCGTAGACACGAATGCGGGTGCAACAACGTCCAGCAATTTGCGTGAGTTTGAAACCAACCTTATTCCGACCTTTGAAGGCGAATCAAATACGGTGCAGGCCGAGCTCCAATATGAGTTTGACAACGACCTGACGCTGACGCTGCTCGCGAGCCACAATGATAACTATCGAGCGTTCACGGATGACTACAATAAAGGCATCGGTACGGTTGGTTTCAACGTCACACCTCTGACACCGGATCTAGACGGTGATGGCGATGGCGACTTCGCAGGTGGCCCTGCGCTTGGACTGAACATCCCGGTTGATACACGTTTGCGTGCACCAGCTGACACACTCCTCGCGACGGACCGCTCTAGCTCTGACTTCGAGACGACCTCTATGGAAGCGCGTCTACAGTCTGACTTCGACGGCGATTTCAACTTCACGGTGGGTGCGCTGAAGCTCGATTCCATCGGTGAAACCAACTATTTCGTGTTCTTCAACACCGCGGAAGCTTTGGGCGTGGCGACAGGCCTACCTGGCGACCGCACCTACTTCCTCAGCCGAAGCCCATATAAGCTGGATGCCTTAGGTGCATTTGGTGAAGCATACTGGAACGCCACAGATAACCTGAAGTGGACCTTGGGGCTTCGCTATACCAACGATAAAAAACGCCAGGAAAACACGCCAAGTTTGTTGCTTGCACCTGCTTCAGTGGGCCCTGGCGTTCAAAACGGCTTCCTTCAAGGTGGTCCAGCGCAAGAAGCTGAGTTTGAAGAAATCACAGGCCGGTTCGGCTTTGACTATCAAGCCGGTGCTTTTGGTCCAACAGACGACACATTGCTTTATGCGAACGTCGCGCGTGGCTATAAAGGCGGCGGTATCAACCCACCGCAGTCTGAAGGCCTGGAAGCTGTCAGCAATACGTTTGATCCGGAGTTCATTAACGCGGTCGAAGTCGGTTCGAAGAGCACGCTCTTCGGCGGCGCGGGTATCTTGAACCTCGCGGCCTTCTACTACGATTATGAGGGCTATCAGATCTCCTCAATCGTGAACCGGACATCGGTCAACGAAAACGTCGACGCGACTGTCTTTGGTTTCGAAGGCGAGTTCTATTACCAGGTCACCGAAAACTTCCGGATCGACTCAACGATTGGTCTTTTGAATTCAGAGCTCGCGGATCAAGCGCCGCTTCTGGATACTTATGACCAAACTGGCGGCGACCCGAACCTGGTGGTTGTTAAAGATGCAGGCACGACACAGAACTGTGTGGCGCCAGTCGCAGACGTGAATACGCTCCTCACCGCTGGTGGCGGCGCATTCGCAGGTCTCGCTGCGTTCCTGTGTACACCAAACGCGCCACAGGCGTCCTTGGGCGGTGCGACACTGAACCAGTTCCTGACGGGTAACGGCCTGCCAACCTTTGATGGAAACGTCGGTAACCCAGTGGATGTTTCTGGCAACAAGCTGCCGCTTGCACCTGAAATCACCTTCTCGGTTGGCGCGGAATATGTCTTCGACATCAATCCAAGCTGGGATCTGTCAGTCCGCGGTGACTTCTACCATCGCGGCGAAGTCTTCACACGGATCTTCAACCTTGAAGCCGATCGTCTCGATAGCTTCCAGAACGCCAATGCGGCGATCCAGCTGACCAATGTTGATGCGGATTGGGAGTTGGAACTCTTTGTGAAAAACCTTCTCGAAGAAGACCAGCTGACCAACCAGTATCTGACCGATGCATCATCCGGTTTGTTTACCAATGTCTTCCTGCTGGAGCCACGTCAGTTCGGCTTCCGGATTGCAAAACGCTGGTAGTAAGAGCCAATAGGGGCCCTCGCGATGCGCGGGGGAGAGAGGGAAAGGGCGATCCAAACGGGTCGCCCTTCTTTCTTTTGCGGTGGAAACCTCTATGTAGACCTCATATTCGATTGCAGGAGATAACAAGGTGCTGCGTTCAAGTCTTTCCCTTCTCGCCTTAGCCAGCTTAGCCGCGTGTGGAGGCCAAGCGGCGCCGCCACCTGCAGAAGCAGACGGCTCGATCACATCAAGCTCAGGATTGAAGCTCATTCCGATTGCGGAGACGCTGGAATTCCCATGGGGGATGGCGGCACTGCCAAACGGTGATCTGCTTGTCACCGAACGCGAAGGTGGTCTGCGGTTGATCCGAGATGAAAGCCTTGTCGAAGCTCCGCTGACGGGATTGCCGGATGATATTTTGGTCGAAGGCCAAGGCGGACTCTTGGGGATCACGCTTGATCCAGCGTTTGAGACCAACCGGAAGCTCTATCTGAGCTATTCGAAAGATATGGGCGACACGAACACCACAGCGGTGATCTCTGCGACCCTGAATGCGGATGCCAGCGGCCTCTCAGACGTTTCAGAGATCTTTATCGGCGCCCCGCGCGAAACCACATATCACTATGGGTCGCGGATGGCGTTTTTGCCGGATGGTTCCATGGCGATCTCTTTGGGCGATGGCTATCGCTATATGAAGGAAGCGCAAAACCCGGCAAACCTGCACGGTAAGATCGCACGCATTATGCCAGACGGATCGATTCCTGCGGACAATCCATTTTCCGAAGACGAAGGCAATCCAACGGTCTGGTCTTATGGCCATCGCAACGTCCAGGGCATGGTTTATCATGCAGGCGCTGATCTATTGATCGCCCACGAGCATGGCCCGAAAGGCGGCGACGAGCTGAACATCATTCAGCCTGGTAACAACTATGGCTGGCCGACCATCACCTATGGCATCAACTATGACGGCACGATCATCACTGATGAAACCGAAGCGCCGGGTATGGAACAACCAAACGTCAAATGGGTCCCCTCAATCGCTCCGTCAGGCATGACGATCGTCGAAACGAATGGTTTTGAAGACTGGGCTGGCGATCTGTTGATTGGCGCTATGGATGGTCCAGCGGGTCAGAAAATCGTGCGCGTCGATGTTGGTGCAGACGGCACCATCGGAGAAACCGAAGACCTGCTGAGCGATCTGCAAACCGGATTCAGAGACGTGATCTCCACGCCAGATGCGATCTATGTCGCCACAAACATGTTGGATGGCGTGATCTACCGCGTCGAAAAAGCGAACTAAACGCCGCGCCGGGATCTTAGGGCGGTGGCCAAAGTGCCATCGTCCAAATGGTCTAGTTCTCCGCCTACAGGCACGCCGTGGGCGAGCCGGGTAACTTCGACCCCTAAACCTTCCAAACGTTCAGCCACGTAATGCGCAGTTGTCTGGCCATCAACCGTTGCGTTGAGTGCGAGAATGACTTCGCGCACGCCGCCTTGATTGACGCGGTCGATCAGCAAGCCGATCGTCAGGTCCTCAGGGCCAACCCCATCGAGCGCACTCATCACGCCGCCAAGCACATGATAACGGCCGCGAAACGCTGCTGCGCGCTCCAGAGCCCAGAGATCCGGGACATCCTCGACGACACAAATCAGTCCATCGTCGCGCCCAGGGGCCTGGCAGACCGCGCAAGGCTGCAACGTGTCATAGTTGCCGCAAACCTGGCATTGCTCAATTTTCGCAGCCGCATCAGCCAAGGCCTCAGCCATCGGACGGAGTAAAGTATCCTGGCGCTTGAGCAGGAACAAAGCCGCACGCCGCGCCGATCGCGGGCCAAGCCCTGGCAAACGTGCGATCAGGTCGATCATGCGCTGTATCTCTGGTCCGGCGGAAGATTTGCTCATGTTCGCTAATGTGTCGGACTCGTCCGCGGAGGCAAGAGCTTGCCTTCATCTTGGCAGATCCAGATTTTAGGGTTATCACCCTAATCATAAAAAATCTGGAGGAAACATTGGCCGATACAGCGCATACTTGGGATGAGTCCGGTATTCCGGATCCTTACAGCTTGGACTTAGAAACCCTGGATGTTTCAAAGGCCGAGATCTTTGAGGCGAATAAGCAAGGCGCCTATTTCAAACGCCTGCGAGACGAAGCTCCGATCCACTATTGCCCGGACAGTCCATTTGGCCCGTATTGGTCGATCACCAAATACCAGGACATTGTCGCAGTCGACTCCAATCACAAAGTGTTTTCGTCGCAAGACAATATCGTCATTGGAGACGCTCCAGAGGGAATGGAAACCCCGATGTTCATTGCCATGGATGGCCCCTCCCACGTCGTGCAGCGCAAGACCGTTAGCCCGGCCGTCGCGCCCTCTCAATTATCCGAGATCGAAGCGCTAATCCGCCAGCGAGTTTGCAACATCCTCGACAGTTTGCCCGTCGGCGAGCCATTCAATTGGGTTGAGCTGGTTTCAAAAGAGCTGACCACGCAGATGCTGGCCACACTGTTCGATTTTCCATTCGAAGACCGCCACCTCCTGCCCTATTGGTCTGATGTTGCAACCACATCGGAAACAGTCGGCGTCGAAGTGGATATGGAAGCCCGCATGCGCACGCTGGAGGAATGCTACGCCTATTTCGCGCGGCTCTGGCAGGAACGCGCCGCCCAGCCGAAAAAATTCGATTTCATTTCCCTGCTGGCGCACAATCCAGAGACTGCGGACATGGTCAACGACCCGCAGGAATTCCTCGGCAATCTGATCCTGTTGATCGTCGGCGGGAATGACACCACGCGCAATTCGATCAGCGCGGGTGTGGTTGAGCTCAATCGCAATCCCGATGAGTTCGCCAAGCTCAAGGCAGACCCTGCTTTGATCCCGAACATGGTGTCCGAGATCATTCGCTACCAAACACCGCTCGGACATATGCGCAGAACAGCGCTGGAAGACATCGAGCTCGGCGGCAAGCAGATCAAAAAAGGCGACAAGGTCGTCATGTGGTATGTCTCTGGCAATCGCGATGAGACGGTGATCGAAAATCCAGACCGGTTCTGGATCGACCGCCCGAATGCACGTCGCCATCTCTCCTTCGGGTTCGGTGTCCATCGCTGCATGGGCAACCGGGTCGGCGAGATGCAGCTGCGTATCCTGTGGGAGGAAATCCTGAACCGGTTCGATCGTGTTGAATTGGTGGGTGAGCCAGAGCGTGTGCTGTCTAACTTCGTTATGGGCTATACAAACGTGCCAGTGGTTCTACACGCCAAGGCCTGATGAAGACAAAAGACCGAATCCTGGAAACGGCGCGCGAGCTCTTCAACGCGCGCCGCTTTGGCAATGTCACCACGGCAGAGCTGGCCGCTGAGTGCGGCATTGCTGAAGGCAATCTTTGGTACCATTACAAGAATAAACGCGCGCTCCTCGAAGCGATTGCGGGCCAATTTCTGCTCGATGTCGAGGAACGCCTTGCGCTCCTGCCCAGCGATCCAGAACGGATACTGCACCAGTATGCAGACATGCTGTTCGCGCTGATGTCAGAGATCCGCCGCTACCGTTTTCTCTATCGGGACCAGGCTGATTATGGCGAGCATACGGATAATTTGCTGAAACGCTTGCCGGGCATCTATCGGGATACGCAAAGCCAGTTTCAAACCTTCTTCCACGGCATGATCAAAGGCAATCACCTCGCGCTGGATCAGGCCCATATCCCGGCGCTTGCAACCAACAGCGTGCTGATCCTGCGTTATCATTTGGAATTCTTGCGAGAGAGCGGACAGGACAGCGATATTGGCTCCGGTGCAGTGCGCGCCGCCGTCGAACAACACCTTACCTTGTTCCAACAATCCTTAAGCGCATCAGCTCGAGAGACATTGCATAATGCGTTAGAGTCTGCCCTGGAGACGGCGTAAGCGAGCTTTTTGACCGGTTCCGACCGAAATCCCTTCCTCTGAGAAACGAACGGGCTAACATCGCTTCTGAAGTGATGAAGCAGAGGAGCCTGTAATGGTGCATGGAGGCCAAGAAGCGCTGATCAAAGATGCGCTGGTCTTCTTTGTGGCTGCGGGACTTGTTGTCCCTGTCTTGCGCGCTGCAAAACTGCCTGCTGTGGTAGGGTTTATTCTCGCGGGTCTCGCCCTCGGCCCGAGCGGGGTGAGCGCCTTCAGCGACCAGGTTCCGATTCTGGAATACGTTACGATCTCTGATCCAGCGGCGGCGGCGCCGTTGGCTGAACTCGGCGTTCTATTCTTACTGTTTCTGCTGGGCCTGGAGCTCTCATTTCAAAAGCTCTGGGCACTCAAACGGACCGTGTTTGGCGCGGGAACTGTTCAAGCGATTTTGAGCGCAATGGTGATTGGATACGCGCTATTCCTGATCGGGCTTCCGGCAACAGAAGCCGCGATTATTGGGCTGGCGCTAGCATTGTCGTCGACCGCGATCGTGATGCAATTGATGGTCGAGAACAAAAAAGCTGCGACGCCTGTCGGCCGAAGCGCGCTCGGTGTCTTGCTGTTTCAAGATATTTTGGTCGCCCCGATTTTGATCTTTGTTGGTTTCACCGCCATGCGAGGCGAAGCCGATCTCTCAACGGTTCTGATCCAGGCACTGTTCAATGGCTTGCTTGCTCTGATCATAATTATTGCGATTGGGCGCTATCTGCTGCGCCACCTGTTCCGGCTTGCAATCAATGCTGGCGGGCGCGACTTCCTGATGGCGATCACTCTGCTGACCGTCGTTGGGGCCTCTGTGATCACATACAATGCCGGCTTGTCGCTCGCTTTGGGCGCATTCCTAGCTGGTCTATTGCTCGGTGAGACGGAGTTTAAACACCAAACGGAAATCGACCTCGAGCCATTCAAGGGTCTGCTGCTTGGACTGTTTTTCATGACGGTTGGACTGGCAATCGACCTGTCTGTCGTGCTCGAGAATTGGCAAGTCGTGCTTGGCGGACTCGCGGCCATGCTGATCATCAAGACGGTGCTGGCCTTCATCGCGATCCGAATATTCGCTGGCGACAACGCAACCGCGATCGAAACCTCCTTGCTGCTCGCGCCGGCGGGCGAATTTGCATTTGTCATTGTCGGCGCTGGATTGGCTGCGGGCTCTATCGCGGTTGGAACATCAGCCATTGTGACGGCAATTGTGGCGCTATCTATGCTCGTCATTCCCGCGACATGGCGGCTGGGGATTTGGCTCGCTAAGGTCAGCTCGACCACGCCGCCCTCCCATCAAATCCCAAGCGACTTCAGCGCCAATGAGGGACATGTGATCGTTGCTGGACTGGGCCGAGTTGGACGCGCGGTGACACATATCCTGGAGCGCGAACAAGCGGAGATCGTCGGTCTGGACACCAATCCAAAGACAGTGTCGCATCAACGGGCGCTCGGGCGTCAAATTTACTTTGGTGATGGCGGACGCAAGGAAGTTCTGCAAAAAGCCGGACTGGCGCATGCAGGATTGGTCGTCGTCACGTTAGACAATCAGCTGAGCGCCGAAAGCATGGTCAAAACTGCGCGTCATTCGCGGCCAGATGTGCCCATACTCGCCCGCGCGCGCGATGCCGATCACGCCCAGCTTTTATACCAGGCTGGGGCGACATTCGTTATTCCAGACGCCATCGAAGCGGGATTGCAAATGTCCGCGCGTGCCCTCGAGCAAATGGGGTATGAAAGCGAAGCAGTCCAAACC
>JALUWJ010000182.1 GCA_027019605.1 Henriciella sp.
GCCCCCGCGCATTGGCCTCTCCAAGACACGACTGGCGAAAAGCATGGGGTCACCCGTCTCGGCGCGCCGGGTTGCGACAGCGTTGCAAGCGAAGACGATACGAGCCGCTTTGAATCCCGCCTGGGATACCGTGCTCTACACCGCACCAGATAAAGAGCTTACCAATTCCCTCGGCGGAATTTGGCCTGCACATCTCGAACGTCGCAGCCAAGGCTCCGGTGATCTCGGCGACCGGCTCAGCAAAGGCTTGCGCGAGTCGCCAGCAGGACCGGTTCTCTTTATCGGCAGTGACGCACCAGACATTTCGCCCGCCCTGCTCCGACAAGCCATCCGCGAACTGAGCCGCCATGACGCGGTGTTCGGACCGGCTCAAGATGGCGGGTTCTGGTTGTTCGGACTGAACAAGTCGGCGCGCACCAAAAGCCCATTCCACGGCGTCCGTTGGTCCGGCCCGCACGCGATGGAGGATGTCTGGGCAAACCTGCCGATCGCCGCCACGGTCGCGGTCTTGCCGCAACTCATCGACATTGACGACGCAGTGGATTTGGAGATTTGGCAAGGTCGCCACGAGGCAGAAGTCGAAGCCCATACTGAGGCGCAAACGCACACCGCCGACGTCAACAAGAAACCAGGCTTCTTTGCCCGCCTATTCGGCCGCGTTTAGCGCCTGCCCACACCAGTCCGGCTTTTTGGCCAGCGCGCGGCGGCCCTTATGCGGCCATGGCCCCAAATGCCCCGCAGCAATGCCAGCCTCGCCGACATCCTTGCCGTTGGCAGACAGGGTGATAACCTCACGGTCGTACCGGTCCGGGCCGGAATTGCTGGTAATCACCAGCTCTGCATTGCGGGTCAACTCAACCACGAACGCTTTAGCATCATAGCCAAGCTCGCGTTCGTACTCGCACTTAGCACCGCCAATCGCGCCAACACCGCCCGTCTCAGGCGCATCAACATTGGCCAAGCGAAATTTCACGCCATCAATCCGACCGCTATCACCATCAGACCAATAGATTGAGCTCTCCGAGGACGCGGTGATTTGAACCGCAAATGGTTCGGAACAGGCCGTAAGCGGCGCGAGCAAAAGTAGTAACGCAGGTTTCACACGCTCCGATTGAAGTGATTCGGAGTGAAATTGGACCGTTCATCGCTTTTCTAAAGACGCCCATCGCAAAACCGCATAATCAGAGCCAATGACCCAATTGCTCATCGTCTATCACACGCGCACCAAAGGAACCCAGCAAATGGCCAATGCTGCCTTTGACGCCGCGCGTCAGGAGGTTGAAACGCAGCTGCAGCGCGCGGAAGATACAGGCCCCGACGACCTGCTCAACGCAGATGGATATCTATTCGCTGCGCCAGAAAACCTCGCGGCTTTATCCGGAGAAATGAAGGCCTTCTTTGATCGGTGTTACTATCCGGTCCTCGGAAAAATCGAGGGGCGCCCCTATGCGCAAATGATTTGCGCAGGCTCGGATGGAGACAATGCCGCCCGCCAAACGGCGAGAATTGCGACAGGCTGGCGTCTCAAACAGGTACAGTCGCCGCTGATTGTCTGCACACACGCACAAACAGAGGTTGAAATCCTATCAGAGAAGAAAATTCCCCAAACCGACCTTGAACGATGCCGTGAATTAGGCAGCGCGCTCGGCGCGGGATTATCTCTCGGCGTGTTTTAACCGCCTTCAGCAAGAGACGGGATTGTCCGGCCCGAACTCAAGCCCGGCATCTAACACCGATAACCGAGCCAGTTGCGCCGTTCAGATATCAAAACAAACGTCCCCAACAGAAATAGACGCATCGTCCCCATTCATACCATGGCAAACGAATGCATCCCGTCCGTTCAGGGCAGTCCGGGCAAACCAGTTTGGCTTGATCCCGATTCTCAAAACGCCAAGCCAATTCATCGACATGCTCAGGTTCGAGAGGAAAGGCATCCTCACTCTCACCATCTGAGAGCCGCCTTCGCAGCGTGAATTGGGACGGGTCCTCTTTGACGAACTCTAGCAGCTTGTAAAAATTGTCCTCATACGCGGCGCCCTTTTGCGGCTCTACAAGCGCCTTCATCAACCGCTCTATTTCAGTATTCCGGTTTGAAGAAGCCATACCACCCTCCAGCCTCAATTACTTGCCCCCCACACACCATGAATAACATAGATTTATACAAATTTCTATGCTTATATAGGCGCAATTTTAGCGACACTTAATCATCAGTTTCTGAGTATATATCTCATGAATGCATACAATATACACCTTATGAGCATACTAAGAGGCAACTCTAACCTTGTATGAGTTTGAAACAGCGCCGCTTCGCGCACGGCAGGTTTCGCACGCCATTATTCGTGAAAATAGGAAATCATCCGCCTGAGCCGGCGCATCGCGATTGGGATTTAGCCAGAGACGCGGCTATCAGGAACGAATTCAAGCCCGGCATCAAATTCAGATTGCCAAACCACGCGCGCAAAACGGCTGAGGCCAATGCGGGATGCTTTAATTCTGACGACTTGAGGCAAGGTGCCACGGCTTCGAAAGCGAATGCGGGCCCCAGTCTTAGAGATGTCGATGATCACGCCCTCGCGGACTTCACCGCCGCGCGTCTCGATCGCGCAGACGCACCAAACGCCTTTACGAGGACCACGCCGATTGTTGGATTGCGGCCGCACAATAGGTGCGGGTCGTGTCGGCTTGGTGACGACCCGATCGATGTTTATTTTGTTTTTCGACCTCGACGAAAACATTACGCAAATCTCAGTTATATCTGCAGTTTAGCCGAAATCCCGTTAAAGTTGAATTACCTACGCAAAAGGCCCTGCAGTTCATGCAGGGCCTTGCAACTTTTATACCGTGAAGCGGGTTTAGCCGGACTTCATTTCGTCGAATGGGATGTCCTTATCGACGCGCACATCTTGCGGTAGGCCGAGTACGCGCTCAGCGATGATGTTCTTCAGGATCTCATCGGTCCCACCCGCAATGCGCAGACCTGGCGCCCACATGAAGCTCTGCTGGAACAGGCCATCGGCGGGCATATCATCGCCGGTCATCAGGCCATAATGGTCCTGCATCTCGATCGCTGAGTTACAGATATCCTGCAACTGGTTCGCCGTGATGATTTTGCCAATGGAGTTTTCCGGGCCTGGTGTTTGACCTTTCGAAAGCGCCGTTTGCGTGCGCAGCTTGGTCAGCTTGTAGCCTTGGGCCGCGACATACCAGTCGGCGAGATTATCGCGGAAAGCGCTATCGCTGATCGTGCCTGCATCTTTCGCGTAGGACATGATCTCAGACCAATCCGGACCAGGCGATCCACCGACAGCCAGACGCTCATTCATCAGCGTGACGATCGCCACTTTCCAGCCCTGCCCCACCTCGCCGAGGCGGTCGCTGTCCGGAATACGAACATCGGTGAAGTAGACCTCGTTAAACTCACGTCCGCCAGAAGCCTGGTGAATTGGGCGCGCTTCGACGCCTTGTTGCTTCATGTCCACGATGAACATGGTCAGGCCTTTATGCTTCGCCGCTTTCGGGTCGGTGCGAACCAGCAGGATGCCATAATCAGAATAGTGCGCGCCTGAAGTCCAAACTTTCTGGCCATTGATGACCCACTCGTCGCCATCTTTGACGGCGCGCGTTTTCAAGCCCGCGACATCAGATCCGGCAGACGGTTCAGAGAATAGCTGACACCAAATCTCCTCGCCCATCAGGGCCTTCTGGACATAGCGCTTCTTATGCTCGTCAGAGCCAAACGCGATCACGGTTGGGATACACATGCCAAGGCCAATCGTGAATGGGCCGGTTGGTGCATCAAACTTGCCTTCTTCCTGGCCCCAGATCACTTGCTGCATCGGCGTGCCGCCGCGACCGCCCATTTCTTTTGGCCAAGTGATTTTGGCGTAACCGGCTTTCGCTTTCGTGGCTTGCCATTCCTTGGCACGGGCCATGAACTCTTCACCCGAGACGCGTTGGCGCAGAGGCTTAGCACCTTTCGGCTCCAGGTGCTTTTCCAGGAAGCTGCGGGCCTCAGTGCGGAATTCGGCTTCTTCGGTTGTATCGTTGAAATCCATTTGTCTTTCTCCGTTCCTTAAGCCGCGTTCTTCATTTCGAGCGCGCGGACCAATTTCTCTTTCCAAACTTTCGGGGCACCGGCTTGTACCGCGAGCAATTTGGCTCTGCGATAGAACAAGTGGCAATCGACTTCCCAAGTAAAGCCCATACCACCATGGGTTTGGATATTCTCTTTTGACGCGTACCAGTAGGCTTCACTTGCCGCTAAACGAGCGGCGGCAGCGGCTTCTGGAAGCTCAGCAGCATCTGTCGACAGCGCCCAAGCGCCATAATAGCAATTCGAGCGCGCGACTTCGTTTTTGACATACATGTCAGCCAGCTTGTGCTTGATCGCTTGGTTGCCGCCGATGGGACGCCCGAACGCATAACGTTCCTTGGCGTAATCGGTTGCCATTTCCAGGCACCGCGTTGCGCCGCCAAGCTGTTCAAAGGCAAGCAAAACGGCCGCCCGATTCATGATCGCATCATGCATGTCTGCGCCGGCGCCGGCCTCACCAAGACGTTCGCCAGCGGCGCCATCAAACTTGATTTCAGCGTGACTGCGGGTCGGCTCTAGGGTTTTCACCGGCGTGCGGGTCACGCCTGGACCATTCAAGTCGACCAGGACCAAACTTGCGCCGCTACCTTCTTTGGCAAGCACGATCGCATGCGTTGCAACATCGCCATCAGTGACCGGGATTTTCGTGCCCGACAGTTTGCTACCATCAAAGGTTACGGACAGTTTCGCTGGATCCGGGTTGCCTGGACCTTCGCTCGCCGCGTAGCAGCCAATGACATCGCCGCTCGCAACGCCCGGAAGAACCGCGCCCTTTTGCGCTTCGCTGCCCGCAATCATCAGGCCTTCTGCGAAGAAATAGACAGTGCTTGCGAATGGCACCGGCGCCAGCGCGCGGCCCATTTCTTCAGCCAGAACACAGAGCTCAAGCGCGCCCAGGCCAAGCCCGCCATGCTCTTCGGGAATGGCTGTGCCGAGCCAACCCATTTCTTTCACTTTGGTCCACACGCCATCATGGTGAGATTTGTCGTCATCATTCAGCACTTCGCGGACATGTTGCGTGGTGCACTCCCCTTCGAGGAACTTGCGCGCCTCATTGCCGAGGAATTTTTGATCATCGGAGAAGTCAAAATTCATGGCCTCACGGGCCTCCCTGTCATTTTCTATAGCACGAACAATAGCGCGGTTGACGTACGCGGAAACCCGTGACGCCACGGTAGGCGCACCTTGCGTAAAAACAGGGGTAACGGGATCGTATGATTGCAAGGCGCCGCAGGATAGCTAAATGGGTGTCACACACATCCAGAAGGGGCTTTCCATGCGCACTGAAACGCCAGTTCAAATCAAACTCGCAGATTATACGCCTTATCCATTTGCGATTGATCAGGTGGATATGGTGTTCAATCTTGAGCCAAGCGCGACCAAAGTCAGAACCAAGATGCAGGTACGCCGCTTAGGCGCTGGCGACCTCGTCCTGGACGGCGTTCAAATGAAACTCGACTCGATCGCCTTGGATGGCTCGGAGCTCGCGTCCGACGCCTATACGATGGATGATGAGAGCCTGACGCTGAAAGAAGCGCCCGATGCGTTCACGCTCGAAACCATCGTCACAATCGACCCATCCGCAAATACCGCGCTGTCTGGGCTTTATATTTCCGGCGGGCGTTTCTGTTCGCAGTGCGAGAGCATTGGCTTTCGCCGCATCACCTATTGGCCAGATCGCCCGGACGTAATGAGCCGTTTCAAAGTTCGGATCGAGGGCGATAAAGCCGCATATCCAATCCTGCTTTCCAACGGCACGCTCGGCGAAACCGGCGACCTCGATGGCGGCCGTCATTTTGCCGAATGGGACGATCCGCACCTAAAACCATCTTATCTCTTCGCGCTCTGCGCCGGTGACTATGATGTCTATCGCGACAGCTACACGACCATGAATGGCGCCGCCGTCGATCTTGCTGTGCATGTCGACAAAGGCGATGGCGACCGCGCGGCGTGGGCGATGGAGAGCCTGAAAGCCTCAATGAAATGGGACGAGGACGTGTTCGCCCGCGAATACGATCTCGGTGTCTTCAATATTGTTGCCGTGCGCGACTTCAATTTCGGCGCGATGGAAAACAAAGGCCTCAACATCTTCAACTCGGCCTATGTGCTTGCCGATGAAGCGACCGCAACGGATGCCGACTTTGAAGCGATTGAGAGCATTGTCGGCCACGAATACTTCCACAACTGGACCGGCAACCGGATCACCTGCCGCGACTGGTTCCAGCTCTGTTTGAAAGAGGGCCTGACGGTCTTCCGCGACCAAGAGTTCAGCGCTGATATGCGCTCGCGCCCGGTACAGCGGATCAAAGATGTCATCCGCCTGCGCGCGCGCCAGTTTGCAGAAGATGCTGGCCCCCTCGCCCACCAGGTACGCCCGGACAGCTATGGCAGCATCGACAATCTCTATACCGCCACTGTCTATGAAAAAGGTGCGGAATTGATCCGCATGCTCAAAACCTTGATCGGCGATGACGCCTTCGCAAAGGGGATGCAAATCTATTTCGATCGCCATGACGGCGAAGCCACCACGATCGAACATTTCTATTCCTGCTTCGAAGAGGCGAGCGGCGAGGATTTGAGCAATTTCCGGCGCTGGTACAGCCAGCCCGGAACGCCAACCATCGCGGCGAGCGAGATCTGGGACGAGGATAGCAACACGCTGACTGTGATGCTGACCCAGACGAATCCGAAAACGCCGGGCAATGACACACCGACACCTCTGCCAATGCCTTTGCGCGTCGCGGCGTTCGACGCGGACGGAAACACGCTCGAGGAGCTCACGCTTCTGATCGAGAGCGAAGAAACCGTCTGGACGGTGAAGAGTGATACGGGCCGCCCGTTTGTGTCCTTGAACCGCGGCTTTTCTGCGCCGATCCGCCTGGACCACCAAATCGAAGATGCCCAGCGCCTCGCTTTGGCGCGCATCGACACAGATCCGTTTAACCAATGGGATGCCCTACAGGCCTTGGTGAAGCAGGATATTCTTGCGCTTGCTTACGGCGATGCGACCACGCCGGACGTGAAAGTCATCACAGCGATTGCCGAGGCCGTGCGCGCGAATATGAGCGACCCAGCCTTCGCAGCATTGCTCACGCGACTGCCAGATGTCGGCGAGTTGTTCTTGGAGCAAGTTCCAGCCAACCCAGCCGCACTCGCAGAGGCCCGCAAGTCAGTGCAGAAAGCGCTTGCGAAGGAACTGTCAGAGGACGCTGACACCTATCTGGCAACTGCGAGCCCAGCGCCGTTTAAACCCGACGCTGAACAAGCCGGCACGCGGGCGCTACGCGGCGCCTTCATCACGCTTCTTGGCTCGTTGGGGGAGCCGTCAGACGCAAAACTCAAGACGCTGTTCGACGCGGCCGAAAATATGACGGAGAGCCTCTCCACCCTGCGCGCGCTGTGCACCGCAAACGGAGAGAGCAAAAGCGGCGCATTGGCGGCGTTCGAAACCAAATGGTCCGCCAATGAATTGGTCATGGATAAATGGTTCGCCGTTCAAGCCAGCACGGGCTCAGTTGATGACATTTCGGCCCTGCTCAAGCATCCGAAATTCGATCTCGGAAACCCGAACCGAGTCCGCTCCGTGATCGCGGTCTTCGCGATGCAGAACCTGGCGGAGTTTCACGCCGCAGATGGCTCGGGCTATGAGCTCGTTGCGAGCGTGATCAAAGATGCCGATCCGAAAAATCCCGCCCTGGCAGCGCGTTTGCTAACCGCGTTTGAACAATGGCGCTCACTAGAGCCGAAGGCAAAAGCCGCCGCCGAGAAAACTCTGAAAGCCTTGCAAGCGGGCGATTTGTCGAAAAACGCCTCGGATATTATCGGTCGCACACTGAGCTAATCTGCTGCTCAATCCCAGAATCGTGCCATTGGTTAACCAAACCTGAACTTTCCGGATCGAAAGCTAGGGCTGAGCAAATGCGCCCGAAAAAGAGGCGCGACCAGAAAGGGACCGGCTGTGGCGCGTCAGAAGGTCAAAGTGGAGCAGTCGAAGAAGAAGGTGCGGACGCGCCCTCGCCTGAGCCTTGCCACCGCGCTTGGCCTGATCATCCTCATCGAAGGGGTCGCGCTCGGCCTGAAAGCGTTTGACGACCAGCAAGACCTGCGCGCTGCGAAACGCGCTGAGACGCAAATCGAGGCGCAAACGGTCGCCGAAAACCTGTCGGGAAAAATCGCCACCGCCAGCCAAACACTCCAGCTCGGCTATCAAGCCGGTTGGAGCTCAAACCAGATCCAACGGGCGCATAGTGATCTCGAAACGGTGGCCACCCTCGCGGATGCACTGACCGCTCCAGATGGCAGCCGGCTCCGGGTCGCCGGTGAGCGCGCCAGCGAGCTTTTAGCCACGGGCCAGCAATCGGGGCTAACCTCCAACAAAGATCTCATCCTAGTACATGATCCAGACTCTGGATCCTCTCGCTTGGCGATCGTGCCCATCAATAACCTTGTTCCTGCAATGCGGGGCGAGAGAACCGCCTCCATTATCGACGGACAGCGCAGCGGCACCCAGCTTGTCTCCGCGAGACAAGTTGTTGCGTGTGTCCCAGTTTCACGCGGTGAGCTTTCCGTATGCTTGAGCAAGTCCTTCAAGCTGATGTCTCGGTCCGCGATGATCGATTTGCTGGTCTACGCATTACTGTTGCTTGGGCCATCGCTCGCAATCCTCGGCCTGTTTCGTTTGTTTGAACAAAACCGCATTGACTCGGAAGCTTTCGAAGGCGAAGCAACGCGAGCGGGACGAATTCTAAAAACAGTTCTGCACCAGACCAAAGCCGGGTTTTGGTCTTGGGATGAGAAAACCGCGACCTATCAGTTTAGCGCCGAAGCCGGCCGTCTTCTCGGCGCTGATGCCGAGCTTCAGCTGTCACAAAGAGAATTTTTGCGTCTGGTGCATGAGGATCATGTTGATGCCGTCGAACAAGCGTTGGACGGCCTGCCAGAGCGTGGATTTGTGCAACAGGTCTTTGCCAACAAGACCAAAACCGTCTGGCTGGACCTGCGCGCTCAGCCTGATGAGGATAGCGGTGCCCTGAACGGTATTCTGCATGACGTGACTGAGACCAAACTCGCGCTGGCGCGAACACGTCAGGCCGAAACGCGCCTTAAAAGCGCGCTTGAAGGGTATTCTGGCCCATTCGCTTTGTGGGATGCCCGCAAGCGCCTGATTTACTGGAACCGCGCCTTCCAACGTGTGTTCGGCCTAGAACCGACGGTGCGCGCTGGAATGGGCTATGACACCGTCATGCTGTCGCAAGCAGCGAATGTCATTGATCGCCGCCCAAGCGACGACGATGATCCTGCTGACATTGTCAAAATTCGCGATGGCGAGTGGTTCAAGATCATCGAGCGCACAACCCAATCGGGCGGCATGATCACCCTGGGAATGGATGTCTCAAGCGATGTGCGCAACGAAGTCGAACTGACCAAGCAGCAAGCCCGCTTACGCAAACTCGTGGCCGAACTCGAGCGCTCGGAAACCACAGCGGCGGAACTGACGCGCAAGCTCAAGGAGGAGAAGGTCAATGCCGAGCGGTCGGCCAACTCGAAAAGCGCCTTCCTCGCCAATATGAGCCATGAGCTGCGAACGCCGCTAAACGCGATCAATGGCTTCTCAGAGATCCTCATCGAAGAACTGTATGGGCCTTTGGGCGATGAACGCTACAAGACCTACGCCCAAGACATTCTCGATTCCGGCAAGCATTTGCTGGAAATGATCACTGACATTCTCGACATGGCGAAAATCGAAGCGGGCAAGATGACGGTGGACCTTCAGCCCATCGATATTGTCGATCCGGTCGATGCGGCGGTCCGCATGATCCGTCGCCGCGCCGAAGACAAGAATATCAG
>JALUWJ010000183.1 GCA_027019605.1 Henriciella sp.
GCATCCAGTCTACGGCGAAGCCATGCTCATAATGGCCATCGCGCATGGTCTCCCAGCGATTTTCCATTTGCCAGCTTTGCGCAGCGCCGCCGCTGATTGCCTCGATCACCTTGGCAACGTCGAGACCGGCCTCATCGGCAAAGTGCATGCCTTCCGCCAGGCCCTGCACGATGCCAGCAATACAAATCTGATTGACCGACTTCGCCAGCTGGCCAGCGCCGCTCTCCCCAATCAAGGTCATGCGTTTGCCATAGGCCTGCATAATCGGCTCGGCTTTTGAAAAGGCTTGGGCATCGCCGCCGCACATAATGGTGAGTTGTCCGTTTTCCGCACCGGCCTGCCCCCCAGAGATTGGCGCATCGACAAAGGCCGCGCCCTTCTCACTGGCGCGCGCATACAATGCTCTGGCAAGCCCGGCGCTCGCCGTCGTATGGTCAACGATAACGGCGCCGGTACCAATGTTTGGCTCCAAGGCATCATAGACGGCAAGCACATCCGGATCATCACCAAGGCAAAGCAGAATGAATTCCGCGCCAGATACCGCATCTGCGGGCGTTGCGGCTGCGCTGCCCCCATACTCTTTGGCCCAGGCCTCTGCTTTCGCGCCGGTGCGGTTCCAGACTGTCACGTCATGCCCAGCTTTCACCAAATGCCCTGCCATGGGGTAGCCCATGACCCCTAATCCTAAAAACGCCACGCGCGCCATTTGCGCCTCCTCAACTCATCGCCCGATTAGATCGGATAAATTTGATTTAAATCGAACAACCATTCCAAAACCGATATTCACCCTGATGCACTATTGAACGTCAGCAGACCAGAAGGGTCTTTAGGGAAAAATATGGCTATTGCTTATTCATCCCGGCGCACTCAGGGCAGAAGGCCCGCTGCGTCCGCCCGCAAGATGGGCACTTGGAAGCTCGCTTATGCTGACTTCCTAACGGCGCTGTGTGCATTTTTCCTGATCATGTGGATCATTCACGGCATCTCCGCCGGTGAACGCGAGAACCTTGCTCAACAGTTTGGGTCGGAGAAAACGGTGGAGACATCCATCACCACCGTCGAAGATACCGTTTCCTCCACCCTTGCTGCTGACCTTCGCAATGATCCGGCCCTCGCGGCTTTTGGGGCGTCGGTGCGGATTACCGAAGAGCCGGACTTTGTTCGCATTGATCTTTCCGACATGGCCGAGCGCCCTTTGTTCGAAACTGGCGACGGCCTACTCAACCCCACTGGCGAGCGCCTCATCCGCTTGGCCGGGTCCGCAATTGCCATGCTTGATCTCCCGATCATGATTGAAGGTCACACCGACTCACACCCGAGCCTGACCGAGGGGTACTCGAACTGGGAACTCTCTGCAGATCGGGCAAACTCTGCGCGGCGTTTGTTGATGGACGCCGGTGTCGAAGAAGCGCGAATAACCGGGGTCGCGGGCCTCGCGCATACGCAGCCGCTTTTACAGGATACACCAGAAGACGCTGCAAACCGCCGCATATCAATTGTTCTGGTCATTCGCGACAAGACCGCCTAATCAATAGGCGTCCGACGAGAATCATCCAGGAGGCGGAATGACCGCAGACTTATTGGCTCACTGGCCCATGTGGGCGAGCCTAGCGGCCGTTGGGGTGACAATTGTTTTTTATATGCTCGATCGCTGGTCGATGGAGCTGGTCTCAATCAGTGTCATCGCTGCGCTCCTGCTGCTGTTTAGCCTGCCTGGCGCAACCGCATTTGACGGCTCTGAGATCACCGTCGCAGTGCTTCTTTCTGGGTTCGCCAATCCGGCTCTGATAACAATCATGGCGCTGCTGGTTGTGGGCCAAGGTCTGTTCCAAACCGGCGCGCTCGAAGGTCCTACCAAGGCGCTTGTGCGCTCCTATGACCGCCGACCGGCGCTGACTTTGATTGGGGCCTTCCTGGCCGTCTTCTTCACCAGCGCATTCACCAACAATACGCCGGTTGTGATCATGTTTCTGCCGATCATGTCGGCGATCGCCGCTCGCATGGGAGCGTCGACCTCCCGGCTGATGATGCCCCTGAGCTTTGTCTCGATCTTTGCCGGCATGACGACCCTGATCGGCACTTCGACCAACTTGCTCGCCGCCGATGCTTATGAGCGACTAACAACAGAACAATTGGGCTTTTTCGATCAGACTGCATTCGGTTTGATGCTTGCGGGCGTCGGCATGGTCTACCTATTGATCGCCTCTCGCGTTTTGTTGCCGAACCGCGAAGACTTCACCGAAACCATGGTGAAATCGGGCAAACAGTTTGTTGCGCAATTTGAAGTCACACCTGGACACTTCCTGGACGGTAAAGAAGCCATTGCTGGCATGTTCCCTGATCTCAAAGACATGACGGTTCGGATGATCCAGCGCGGGGAACGCGCCCTGCTCCCGCCTTATGACGAAGTGCGTCTATTGCCCGGAGATTTGGTGATTGTTGCCGCGACCCGGCAAGCGCTGACCGATCTTTTATCGGATAAACCGGCCATGCTTGAGGATATCTGGCAAACCGGCGTACCTGAAACAGACGATACCGGCGAGAGTCAGCTTGGACTGGTCGAAGCCGTCATTGCCCCCGGATCGAGAATGGCGGGGCGCACCGTCGAAATGCTCGGCTTCCGCCGCCTTACCCGCGCGGTTACGCTCGGAATTCAGCGCCGCAGCCGCATGATCCGCACCAAGCTCGGCGAAATCCGCCTTGAAGCGGGCGACACGCTTCTGCTGTGCGGGCCAATCAGCGCGTTTAGGGACTTGCGCACCAGCCGCGATTTGATCTTGCTCGAATGGTCACAGAGTGAGTTCCCGACCACGACACGCGCGCAGGTAGCACGCCTGATCACCATTGGCATGGTGGTCGCGGCGGCGACGGGCGTCGCCTCTATCACGCTCGCCTCAATCGTCGCAGCAACGCTAATGATCTTGCTGCAATGCCTGAACCATCGCCAGGCGGCGCGCTCGCTTGATCTGCGCATCTATCTCGTCATTGCGGCTGCGCTAGCCATGGGCGCTGCATTGGAAAGCACCGGCGCCGCTGAGATGCTCGCGCAGCTTGTCGTGTTGCTTGCGTCGCCATTTGGGACGCTGGCTGTCTTGTCGGCAATCTTCCTCGCGGTCGCGATTCTCACCAATATTTTGAGTAACGCCGCCACCGCAGTCTTGTTCACGCCGATTGCAATTTCCGCCGCCGAACAAACCGGATCTGACCCGTTACCCTTCTTATTGGCCGTGATTTACGCTGCGAACTGTGCCTTCGCGACACCTATTGCCTACCAAACAAATATGCTGGTTATGGGCCCTGGTCATTACAAGTTTGGAGACTTCTTGAGGTTTGGCGGGCCATTGGTGATTTTGATGTGGGCAGCGTTTACGATTATAGCCCCTTGGCGCTTTGGCCTTTAGATGCGTAAAATGCGATTATGAAGTTAGATGAGTCGCTCTTTCTACTTCCGGGGATCCGGCACGGACTGCGTTTCTACGTAACAGGCGCAAGCCCGTGCCCATATCTGCCCGGTCAGATTGAGCGCAAGGGATTTACCCATCTGACCCAAGAAAACCCGGACGCGCTGCACGATCAGCTCAGCCGCGCGGGCTTTCGTCGAAGCCAGGGTGTTGCCTATCGCCCAGCCTGTCCGACCTGCAATGCCTGTCGCTCCGTCCGGGTCGATGTTCCGAACTTCAAACCAAGTCGAAACCAGCGCCGAGTCATCCGAACCAACTCTGACTTGGTCAGACGACCAGTCGAAGCGCGCGCAAATCGCGAATATTTCCGTTTGCTTAAGACCTATCTGCGAAGCCGTCATGACGGGGGCGGTATGTCAGACATGGGGTATCGCGAGTTCTGTGCGATGGTGAATGATAGTCCGGTTCAGACGCTGATGTTCGAATACCGCATTGGCGAAGCAGAAGATGCCCCGCTCGCAGCGGTATCATTGACGGACGTTCTGCGCGACGGATTCTCCATGGTTTACACCTTCTTCGATCCAAGCCTGCGCCGCAGAAGCCTCGGATCGTATTTGATCTTGGATCACATCAAACACGCGTGTGAACTCGGCTTGCCGCATCTCTATTTGGGATACTGGATCAAAGATAGCGAGAAAATGGATTACAAGCGGCGTTTCCAGCCGCTTGAGGTGCTTGATGGCGGACGCTGGCGCCCCTTAGAAAATGAACAATAAATCAACGGGAGAAACCGGATGATCGACCGCCGTAAACTCTTAGGTGCGGCTACGCTTGGCGCGGCTGGACTTGCAACCACCGCCTGTAGTCAATCTGCCAGTGAAGGCGACGGTGTCGCCGCGCCAGCTGTACGTCGCCGTAAAACGCGCCTCACTATGACGACCACATGGCCGAAAGACCTCCCAGGGCTGGGCGCCGCAGCGCAGCGTGTGGCCGATCGGATCAACGCTTTGTCTGATGGCCAGATGGAAGTGAACGTCTATGCCGCCGGTGAATTGGTTCCGGCATTTGAAGCGTTTGACGCAGTCGCCTCTGGCAATGCCGATATGTATCACGGCGCCGATTATTACTGGCAGTCCAAGTCCAAGGCGTACAATTTCTTCACCGCTGTCCCGATGGGCATGACCGCAGCCGAAATCATGGGCTGGATCGACTTTGGCGGCGGGCAAGCGCTCTGGGAAGAACTATCAGGTCAGTATGGCATCATCGCTTTCCAAGGCGCCAATACAGGCCACCAAATGGGCGGCTGGTTCCGCAAGGAAATCAATAGCTTGGACGATATTCGCGGGCTGAAAATGCGTATTCCAGGCCTCGGCGGCGACGTGATCCGAGCGCTTGGCGGCGCAGCAGAAGCGCTACCTGGCAACGAGATCTATCAAGCGCTTCAAACTGGCCGGATTGATGCGACTGAGTGGGTTGGTCCCTGGAATGACTATTTCCTCGGCTTCCACCGCGAGGCGAAATACCATTACGGCCCTGGTTTCCACGAACCGGGCAGCGCCCTCGCCGTCGGCATCAACCGCAATAAGTGGGACAGCCTGACACCAACAGAGCAAGCGATCATTCGCAGCGCCTGCAACGAGGTCAATCATCTCTCGGTGGGTGAGTTCACCTATCAAAACGGGGTTTATCTCGAGAAGCTGGTCAACGAGGAAAGCATCGAGCTACGACGCTTCCCTGACGAAGTGATGGCGCGCATGAAAGAAGCCTCAGCCGATGTCCGCAGCGATGCTGGCTCTGGCGGCGATCTTGAGCGGCGCATCTATGAGAGCTTCGAAGACGCTCTTAAGAAAATGCGCGGTTGGGCGAGCATTTCTGACGGACCATATTTGGCGTCGCGCGAGCTCTAAGCCAAGCAAATCCACAAAGGGGCAGACTGGGCGGAAATCATGGAGAGTTTCGTATCAATCGCTGGAACGGGATTGCGCTATGCAGGCTATGCACTGCTGCCGCTTTTGCTCCTTCCGATTTTAGTCCTGATCCTCCCCGGACCGGTTGCCGGGCCTGCCCGCCTGCTGCGAGGTTTGATTGACCGGATTAGTGGTCTTGCCATGGCATTTGCCGTGAGCGCCGCCTTCCTGATCATTCTCATTCAACTCGCTGCTGTGCTCCTGCGCTATGTGTTCGGGCTCAGTTTCAGCTGGCTCAATGACAGTGTCATCTTCTCCTTCGCGATGATTTTCATGCTCGGCGCGGCTGCGACCTTGCGCGATGATGGGCATGTGCGCGTCGACATTTTGCGCCCGCGCTTTGGCCCCAAAACCAAAGCAGGCATTGAGATGTTTGGCTCGCTCGCTTTCATCGTCCCGATTGGCATTTTGATCCTTTATTCGGCGTCAGGCTTGATTGCACGAACCTGGACGGATCTCGAACCGTTCAACGAAAGTGACGGCCTGCCGATCCAATATCTCTTCAAAACGCTGGTGCCGATCTTTGCCGTTCTGATGATCTCGCAAGCGCTAAGCCAGGCGCTAAAGTCGGCGATGATTATACGCGGTTTGGAAACTGACACATCCGAAGAGCATCAAACGGGGGGAGCCGTCTAATGGAACTCGAACTCCTCCTCTCCCTCGGCATGTTCCTAACTGCCATTCTGGCCCTGCTCGCAGGATATCCTGTGGCGCTGACCCTCGGGGGTGTGGCGCTGATATTCGGCCTGATCGGTGTTGAACTGGGGCTGATCCCGCTTCCCATCCTGCGTAACCTGCCCAGCCGGATCCTTGGCTCTATGGAGAACCAAGTCCTCATCGCGGTGCCGCTTTTTGTCTTGATGGGGGTGATCTTAGAGCGCTCTCGGGTTGCCGATGACTTACTACAAACCGCCAGCCGTCTCCTGGCGCGCGTGCGCGGTGGTCTCGGCTACGCAGTCGTAATTGTTGGCGCGCTCTTGGCAGCATCGACGGGCATTGTCGGCGCGACCGTCATCACCATGACCTTAATCGCTTTGCCGACCATGCTCCGCCAAGGCTATGATCCAAAGCTCGCGACCGGCACGATCGCCGCCAGCGGTACGCTCGGCCAGATCATTCCGCCAAGCATTGTTTTGATCCTCCTCGCGGACGCCGTCTCTAATGCGAACCAATCCGCCGCGATGCGCTCAGGCGGCGGCGCTGGCGTCGTCTCAGTCGGTGACCTGTTCGCGGGCGCGCTCTTGCCTGGCTTGATGCTGGTTGGCCTCTATCTGCTCTATCTCGTGATCACCGCGATCCTGAACCCGAACGCGAGCCCCGCCGCCACGATAGATGAAGACGCCGAACCGCTCTCAGCAGCTGAGATTGCACGCAGCCTCGGCGCACCCTTACTGCTTATCATTGCCGTGCTCGGCTCCATTCTCGGCGGCCTTGCATCGCCGACAGAAGCCTCCGCAATCGGGGCGGGCGGCGCCCTTCTCCTCGCTGGACTGCGGCTTGCGAAAGAGCACGGAAAGACGGGTGACCTTGGCAGCATCTGGGGCGCCTTTATCAGCCTGCTTCTGCTTGGTGTGCTGGCCAATCTTATGAACCTGACCGCTAACCGCGAGGTGATCCCAACCGGCGATATGATCGGCATTGTCTTCGCCGGACTGTTGAGCCTGGTCTTCCTGGGCGGTTTGTTATCGGCTGCGCGGGTATTGATCCGGGCCAATCAGTTTGGCAGCGCCCTCACCTCCGGCGTTCAGATCACCAGCATGGTGTTCCTGATCCTAATCGGTGCCAGCCTGTTTGCCCTCGTTTTTAGAGCCTATGGCGGTGACCACTATGTTGAGACGCTACTGACCAGCATTCCTGGCGGCCTTTGGGGCGCGCTGGCTGTGACGATGCTGGTCATGTTCATTCTCGGCTTCTTCCTGGACTTTATCGAAATTGTCTTCGTTGTCGTCCCGATCGTGGCGCCGCCATTGATCATCCTGGGTGCTGACCCGATCTGGCTGGCCATCCTCATGGCGCTTAACCTACAGACCAGCTTCCTGACGCCGCCTTTCGGCTTTGCGCTGTTCTATCTGCGCGGCGCCGCGCCTGATGGGGTGGAAACGCTGGATATCTGGCGTGGAGCAATCCCGTTCATTGGGCTTCAGCTGATCATGATTGCTTTGGTCGCCGCCCTGCCTGCGCTGGCGACGTGGCTTCCGACGGTTCTCGGTTAGCTTCGACGCGGCCGCGCCAACCAAAGTGCAAACAAGCAAGCGATCGCATTGGTGATCAGCGTCACGCCGAGGATTGTCAGAACAATAGACGGCTCGTCGAGTTCGCCACCAGCCTGTTTCTGATAGACGCGATTGAAGTAGGATCTGTAATTCAAGCAAAGCGTGAATGCCCAGCCGGCTGCGATCCATCCCGCCGAACTGATGTCCCGGCGCAGGAGTGAGCTAGCTGAGCCCAGCAGCATCAATCCAATGGCAATCAGATCAACCAAATAGGCCGGAAATGGCTGGCCATAGAGGACGTGATAGTAAGTTTCGCCTGCAAAATGCAAAAGCGCCGCCGCCATGGTTAGAATGGCGAACGGCGTTTCCAGTTTGGGTCTCATCGTGAAACCTTAGAATTTGACTTCCGGCGGCGTGCTCATGCTGACCCGGTCTTCACCAAGGTCAAAGAATTCACGCGGCTCGAAATTGAAGCTGCCAGCGACCAGAGATCCCGGGAATTGCTCGCGGGCCGTGTTATAGTCCTGAACGGCTGAGTTGTAGAACCGGCGAGCGGCGGCGATCTTGTCTTCGATCACAGACAGCTCGTCCTGAAGGTCTTTGAAGTTCTCGTTCGCTTTCAGATCCGGATACGCTTCAGCCAGAGCAAACAAGCGCCCAAGGGCTTGGCCGAGCATGCCCTCTGCTGCGCCCATCTCTCCTGGCGTATTTGCGCTCACGGCGCCTTGGCGTGCCTGAATGACCGCATCGAGAGTTTCTTTCTCATGCGCCGCATAGCCTTTAACCGTCTCTACCAGGTTTGGGATGAGGTTTTGGCGTTGCTTGAGCTGAACATCGATGTCCGCAAACGCTTGATTGCAGCGTTGGCGCTTCGCGACGAGGCCGTTGTAAATTCCGATAATGAAAAACGCGAGCAGAACGACCAGTCCGAGCACGACGAAAAGCGGCGTCATTGAGGAGTCTCCCTTTTAATTGATCCCACACTCTAGCTAATGGGGCTCTTGCCCCTGCGCAAGGCTCAAGCCTCGATCAGCGCCTTTGCCCGCGCGAAGACATTTTCGAACATTTCCTCGGTCAGCCTGCGTGTATTGGTGTTATAGCGGGAGCAATGATAGCTCGACAGCAAGGTCATATCCCCGACCTGATATTCGGACCCATGGCCAAATGGATGGTCCTTAAGGCGCAATCCAAGCGCCCGAACCGTCGAATCATGGCTGATTTTACCGAGGCAAAGCAGCACTTTAACTTCACTTAGCGCATCTATTCTGGCCTTTAGGAAGGGTCGACACTGATTGATCTCTGCCCCGATTGGCTTGTTTTGCGGTGGCACGCAGCGAACCGCATTGGTGATCATCGCATCTTTCAGCTCAAGCCCATCGTCCGGACGCCGGTCATACGTCCCGCGGGTAAATCCGAATTTGCCAAGCGTGGCGTAAAGCAGATCGCCCGCCCAGTCGCCGGTAAACGGCCGCCCAGTACGATTGGCCCCGGTCATACCGGGGGCAAGTCCGATAACCAGCAGTTTTGCTTGGCTGTCACCGAAGCTTGGAACCGCGCCGTTGAACCAGTCTGGTTCTTTCTCGCGTTGATCGAGGATGAACTGGCGCAGGCGCGGACAAAGAGCGCAATCTTTTGGCGCTTCAGGCATGATTTCTGTCATCTTTTGGAACCTCATGCGGGCGCTATTCGAACTTGCAGGTCAGCCGTGCCTAAATGAGCTCATTTTTCAATGCAAGTCCGGGTTGCGCTTGCCTGCTGCACTGCATATAAGGGCGGGCTACAGGAGATTTACATGGCCCGTGTGACCGTTGAAGACTGCGTCGACAAAGTCCCAAACCGTTTTGATCTGATCCTACTTGCGGCTCAGCGTTCGCGCATGATCCGTGAAGGTTCACCCCTGACGGTTGACCGCGACAATGACAAAGACCCAGTTGTATCTCTGCGCGAGATTGCAGACGAGTCGATCGATCTGAAAGTCGTAAAAGAGTCGCTCGTGGCTGAACTGCAAGAAGTTCGCCCAGGTGAAGAGGAAGAGCGCGAAGCAGATCGCCTCGCCCTTCAGTCTGGACCAGCAGCGACCGAAGAAGATGTTATGCGCGCTTACCAGGCCGAGTTGGAATCTGGCCGCGACGACCGAATGTAGGTGTGAATGGCAACTGCGACCGTCAAATCTGAAGATCGGTCGCGCGCTTCAAGGCCGCCGCGCGGAATTCGTGATGACGAGCCTTTTCTGACAAAAGAAGAACTTGCCGGTATGGTTTTGGCGTATCAGCCTGACGCCGACCGAGCG
>JALUWJ010000184.1 GCA_027019605.1 Henriciella sp.
CTCCGTGACCTGCGCCACAGCCTCGCGCTTGAACTCTTCTGTATATCTAATCCGTCCTGACATGGACCATAACTCCTTGCTTCCAGTTTTACCTTGCAAGGCGTCTACCGTTCTAGGGGCACATCAGACCTTATAGACATCGACGTGTTTGAATGGCGCTTGGCAGAGGGGCGCATGAAGATCGATGTGTCGCTCTCCAAAACGTCGCTTTCTATCAGCTAATTGGAGGGCAGTATGGAGCCCATCGGAATTGTCGGCGTCGGTCAAATAGGGCTCGCCGTTGCCGAACGTTTGATCACATCAAATCTTGCGACGATAGGATATCGCCGCTCCTCCCTAGAGGCCTTTACCAGTCTAGGGGGTATAGCTGCTAATGCCGCAAATGAGGTGGTTGAAAAATGCTCTCTCTCTTTGGAGTGCCTTCCAAACGAACCGGCCTTGTTCGATGTCATCCAACGACTGCCGGATTACACTCCAGCTAACGGCAAAACCATTATATCGCTCTCTAGCCATTCGCTCGTCGCAAAAGAAGAAGCCAATCGGCGCCTCGGTGAGAAGAACATAACCTACCTCGATGGCGAGGTCAGCGGTATTCCGGATATGGTCCGCGCCGGCCGGGCAAGCTTGTTTGTCTCAGGAGATGCTGAAACTTATTCCGATCACCAGAAGACGCTTGAAGCAATCTCACCCAATCTGAAATTCTTAGGGGATTTCGGCGCGGCAACTAAAATGAAGCTGATCGCCAATCAGATGATCATGATCCATACTCTGGCCAGCGCAGAAGCCATCGCCTTGGCAGAGAAAATGGGGTTGGATCCTTTTGATGTTATCGAAACACTTGGCAATAGCCCGGCATCTTCAGAGATGTTTCGCTTTCGTGCCCCGCTGATCGCAAATAGAGCATTCGACGACTCACAAGCCTCTATCGCAACAATGCAAAAGTACGCCGATTTGATTGAGGCAGAAGTCGCAGCAAAAGCCATAGCGGCGCCGCTCTCGATTTCGGCGGTTGAGTGGTTCAGAAAAGCCAACGACACGCCAGCATCCTCGCAAGACATTTCAGCCGTTTTTCGTCTGCTGAACTCAGTCGCGAAATAAAACTCTGGCCCGGCCTAAAAAAGAGGGCGGATCGCATCGTCGCGAGCCGCCCTTCAGTTACCGGAGGATACGCAAGCTTCCTACAAGACGAGAAGCTTGCGGTCCTTTGAATATTTGAGTGTTTTGACCGAGCCTAAGACGCGTCCTGTGGGCGATCGAAATCTTTCGCCAAGTGTCCACGTCCTTCTTGGTCGCCGCGTTCAAACATCCAACCATAACCGCCCTTAGGATTGCTGAGAATTTCCCAGTAATTCTCGTCCATATCGCGGAAATAAAAACTGTAACTGCCATGCTGGGTTAGAGGCTCGCTAATCTCATGCAGCCCCCACTTTTCTGCATCGCGCATTACGATCTTATAGGCCTCATCCACCTCAGCGTCCGTCTCCACATCAATCCCGTTGTGGTTTAAGAACGGCATTGGCTGCTTCTCACCGGGAGGGGCTTTGACGGCGACATAAACATGGTCGCCGCCTAATCTTACCCATACAGAGATCTTGCTCGTCCGAACGGTTTCGAACCCAAAGAACTCTTCGTAAAATTGACGAGACTTCTCAATGTCGATGCACTCCAAAGTGCCGTGAGAGATAAACTTCAAGTTCAGTGCAGGTTTTACTTTTTGATCTGTCACATTTGTCTCCTTGTTCGTCCGATAATTTCGAATGGGTTATGCTGAGAGAGGGATTAGCGCGCAGGCCCGATTTTGATGTTGATATCCGTCAGCCCGTCCACACCGCCGGTGATCTCATCTCCAGGGACAACAGCATCAACGCCTTCAGGCGTGCCGGTGTAGATCAAATCGCCAGGTTGGAGTTCGATCGCATGACTGAGCGTGGACAAGATTTCAGGCACAGACCAGATCAAATGCGTGATGTTAGAATCCTGCTTAGTCTCACCATTTACTTTCAACCAAATACGCGCGTCATCCATAACGCCGATCTCTGATTTTGGGGTAATCTCCGCACACGGACCAGAATTATCGAACGCCTTGCCAAATTCCCAAGGGTGGCCAGCTTTCATGGCGCCCATTTGCAAGTCTCGGCGTGTCAGATCGATGCCGACTGCATATCCGTAAATGTGATCGTTGGCGTCTTCCTTCGAAACTTTGAACATGGTCTTGCCGATCGCGACCACGAGTTCAATTTCGAAGTGAAAGTTCTCAGTGATGGTGGGGTAGGCGACCGTTTCACCATTTTGAACAATCGCATCGGCTGGTTTGGTGAAGAAGAATGGAGGGTTGCGGTCCGGGTGGCCGCCCATTTCAATCACGTGCTTTGAATAATTCCGACCCACGCAGAAGATGCGGCGTACAGGTAAGCGATCATCGCTTCCTTTAATCGGAACGGTTGGCGTTTCGATGGCGGGAAAGACTAAACTCATTTCAACATCCTTGTTTATGTCATTGAACCAATTGAGATTGTTTGATCAGCGCCTTGCAGGTTTTCGCGAGCGGCGTTGATGTATCGAGAAGCTGATCGGCGTCTCCGCTCCACCGCGAGGCGATAAGGCGTGTCAGCGGCGTCATAACGCGGCCATTGTCGATCGTGGTTGCCGCGATGAGCGTGTCACCGGCAAAGTGGAACGCGGTTTTCGCGTCACCGTCATAGCGCCAGACGGTCCGTTCAGCCTGCGCCGCTAAGCCAACAACTTGAATGTTCATGCCAAGCTGATCGGTCCAAAACCAAGGAAGCTCTGCATACTCCGACGGCTTGTCGAGCATGCGACGCGCGACATGTGCCGCGTGATTGATGGCATGGCGCCATGCCTCTAACCGCAAATGTTCGCCGTAAAAGGGATGATAGAAATTCGCGACATCGCCAGCAGCATAAATATCTGGAATGGAGCTCGCTCCATGCTCGTCTACGACAATTCCATTGTCGACATCACACCCGATCGACTTTGCCAATTCTACATTTGGCTGAACGCCGCACCCAGCCAGCAACAAGTCTGCCGCAATGGCATTTTTCTCTGAGCTAATATGCAGTCTGTCTGCGCTCTCCTCGACGATAATATCGCGCTCATTCATGTGGATCTCAACGCCGCGAAGCGTGTGAGCAGAGACCAAGAATTCTGAAAGTTCAGGCGCAAGAGCGCGCCCCATAGCGCGGCTCGCAATATCTAAAACGGTGACATTCTTACCAAGCGCGCGAACAGTCGAAGCAACCTCCAACCCAATAACGCCGGCTCCGACAACACATATGTCCGTTGCTCGATTGAGCTCAGATCGAAGCTCTCTTGCATCAAGCTGGGTGCGTAAGACGTGCGTTTTGGAGGAGACAAGATTATCTATCATACGGGCGCGGGCGCCGGTCGCGATGAGCAGTTTGTCATACTCTATCTTGATAGCAGGATCGCTATTGCCAACCTCCGTATAGCTCAGAAGCTTCTTATCGGCATGAACGGATAAAACTCTGGCACCTAAGCGCAGGTCGATCTCATTTTCCTTGAACCAAGCTTCGCCCTTAATCTCCGCAGGTTGATGCTGGTTTTCGAGGATGAACTCTTTCGACAGTGGAGGGCGTTGGTAGGGGCTATCCGGTTCATCGCTAAGCACGATTATTTGGCCATCATAGCCTTCGGACCGAAGGGTTGCAGCAGCCGATACACCCGCTTCGCCTGCGCCAATAATGACTATTCCTGACTGACTCATATCCTACCCCGGTCCACGAACTCATTTAAGAAAGGCCGTGTTATTATTGTTTTGCACATTGTGCATAAGTTCACACAATGTGCAACCCAGGTCGGTTCAAAAGTCGCGAAAAGTTGACTTGAAAGAGTAATTGCCCTTCAACTCGCGGCAAAATGAGAGAGTTTTTGAATGCCGGATGATATCGCCAAAGCCCCAAAACGACGGGGAATTCAATCCGTTGAAATCGGTATTCGCGTGCTAGAAGCGGTTGCCTCATTCAGAGACTTGGCCAGTCTTTCCACAATATCCGCGAGCGCAGGGTTATCGGCCAGCCAAACACATAGATATCTCAGCAGTCTATCTGCGGCCGGCATGGTGATGCAGGATCCAGATTCCGGGCATTATGGATTGGCCTCAGGCGCAATTAAGATTGGCCTTGCGGCTCTGGCGCGCGTTGATTCATTCCGATTGGCAGACAGCGTCTTCGAAGATCTATCGCGCCGATGCGGTCACACATGCTTAGTGACCGTTTGGGGGGATGCAGGACCGACAGTGCTGCGTTGGTATGATGGCGATCCGCCGGTCATAACCTCTCTGGGCGTCGGCTCAGTTTTGCCATTGCTGCGATCAGCCAATGGCCGCGTCTTCTACAGCTTCCTCAGCGATCCAGTTCTTGAGCGAATCGGTAAGTCTAAGATATTGGACGAAATCAAATTGATTGGCGGAAATCATACGCAGATCAGAAAAGATACTAAGCGAAACTACTATGCTGAGGTCCAAGGCGATCTTATCCCTGGACTGGCCGCGGTGGCCGCCCCGGTGTTCGATTTGCAAGGAAAGGTCGCACTCGTTGCCTCCGTGATCAGCAACATGCAAAAGCAGACTGATCTTAAGACGGAAAGAAAAGACTTACTTGCAGCCTGCCAAAGACTGACCGAGGCAATCGGCGGCGTCTGGCCAGCAGCTTAAGCTGCATCCGGCTGGTTTTGCGGGGCGGCTTTCTGGAACGCGTCCAGTGCGTCGCAATTCTCTGCAACCCTATTGATGTTCGGCCAATCGCCCATAGCGTCAAAGCGCTTGGCGTTTCCGAGTTGCGGGATCAGGCAAATGTCCGCGATGGTCAGATTGTCTCCAAAGCAATACGCGCCCGCTACACTTTCTAAGCGCTTTTCCATAGCGGCTAAGCCTTCAAAGATGACCCGTTTTGCCCATGCCGGCCCCTCCTCGGGGGTGGTGAGCGCCGAGATGCTTTGAAGAATTTTCAGGTTTTGAACCGGATGTATATCGCAAGCGATGATCTGCGCTAGGCTGCGAACCTCAGCACGCTCAAGCGGTGTGGATGGAACCAGCTTGGGGTCTGGATAGATCTCATCAAGGTACTCAAGTATCGCAAGCGATTGTGTGAGGGTTGTGCCGTCTTCAAGCTCCAGCGATGGAACTAAGCCTTGCGGGTTAAGTGCAAGATACGCATCCTGGCGCTGATCGCCCGCTCGCAACGTGTATGATTTTTGCTCGAACTCGATGTTTTTTAAACCGAGTGCAATCCTGACCCGCCAACTCGCGGAGGATCGATGAAACCCGTGTAGAAGCATATTTTTGTAGACCTTAATTCGCGCGCAAGGCGCGCAGAGATTAGCTTTTCAAATCGCGGAACAAATTGAGTTTCTCTTGCGAGGTCCGATCTGAATATCCAAAGAGCGTCAAATCCTGGTCAGCTTTGATCTGAACTGGGTGCCATGAGGGAACAACGAAGAAGTCGCCTTCTTCTAGCATATGCTCAACATCGCCAATCATCGCGCTCCCAGAGCCCTCCAGAACGACGTAAACTGAGCCGTCAGTGGAGCGGCGCTCTGCGGTTTCAAAGCCTTTTGGCAAAAGGCGCACATGCGCGGATATGGTCGGCATAATTGCACCGCCGGTCGACGGATTAATAAATTCCAGAGCATAGCCGAAGTGAGGGTCTGGAGCTTCGCTGTTTGAGAGATCCGTCAGCGAGCTGTGCCATTGTTTGTACGGGTAGTGGAACAGCGGCATATGCTTCGGACGGCGATCCGACTGAGAGCCTCTGATGGGACGAAGATTCTTGCCATATCTTGAAAGCGTGTCTCCCGGCGGCATCGATTCAGGATGAGCGTCTGTGCCCGAAAGCGTTTCAGCAAAACTCGTATCGAAGTGGTTTACCAATGGGATATCTAGGCCGTCTAACCAAATCATCGGATCATCGGTTGTGTTGCCATGGTCATGCCATTGCCAGTTTGGTGTCAGCACCAAGTCATACTTTTCCATCATGGCTTTTTCACCGTCAATGGCGGTAAACGCCCCGCTTCCTTCCATAACGAAACGGAGAGCTGATTGCGCGTGACGGTGACAAGGTGCAACTTCACCAGGCAGTATGAGTTGTAAGCCAGCATAGAGCGTCGATGTGATTGCGTGGGTGCCCTGAAGACCCGGATTTTCCAGAACCAAAACGCGGCGCTCGGCTTGCTTTGCGCTAATCAATTCACCCGCGCGCATAAGATGCGTTCGGATGTCACCATATTTCCACTTGGCGGAAACAACGGGCGTTTTCGGGGTCTTGGTAACCAGGTTCGCAAGCGCCTCCCATAGCGGCAACAAGCCCTTGGGGGCCATTTCCGCATAAAGTTCCTCAAGCAGAGCTTGATTATCGGGTTGCAGTTCAGCGGTATTAGGTTTCATTTTCCTCTACCTCCACATAGATAAAGCCATCCTCGACTTTGGTCGGGTAAACGCGAACAGGTTCTGTACACGGTGGATCAACTGGCTCGCCGGTGCGAATATCGAACGTGCCTTGGTGCAGCGGGCATTCGATCAAAAAGTCTTCAAGGTAACCATCCGCCAAAGAGGCCTGCCCATGAGAGCAAAGAACTGCCGAGGCATAAAATCCGCCATCTGCAGCGTACAATACAACCCAGTCTTTCCCGGCTTGAGCTGCCGCGATTTCTTCTGACTCAACCGTCGCGGCTTCTATTGTTTTAATCCAAGGCATGTCGGTAATCCGTGCTCCGTATTTTTTAAGCGGGGTAAATTAGGCTGTTGGGGATCATCTCTGAATCGTAGACGACCTCGCGGCTCTCAATCATCAAGCCATCGTCGGTCTGAACGAGCGTGTCATAGCAACGCGCAGACAGAACAATATCGCTTTGTTTGTCCTGCATTGTCTGGGCGATTAGGAGATTGTGCTCGGCCTTAATGCTCTCATCGTCAGACGAACGAATGAGGGCAGGGCTTGGAAAACGGCGATAGTAACGCGGCGCGTAAACCTGCGTCTTTCTTAGGCCGACGACGCGGTCCTTTAGCATGCCGCGGCTCTCTGCATATATCGTCGAGAGGCGAAGACCTTGCTCGTAATTCTCTCGTGATACAACGCGGTACAAACAGTCTTCTAAGAAGAATTCCGGCCATTCCTCTAAGCGCATTTCATCGAGCGCGTCGTAATAGCGTAGGTAAAACGCGCTAACTTCGGCCATCGCGGCGGCATCGGTCTTACTCATAGCCCATCACCTTGCGCCAGTAGCCATACATTCCGCGGATCGCCGCCTCCGTGACCATATGGTCGGTTGGGTCTTTTTCGCGCCCGCCCATGGTCACGACCGCAGCTTGTTCTTCGCTGGCCGCAAAACCTTGTTGCGCAAACTCGATGACCTCGCCGTCATCAGCTGAAACCAGACCAGCAGGTCCAAACAAATTTGCTTGCCGCGTACGCCGCAGCTTCATCTCTTCAGTATCGTCAGCATATGTCCAATGCGTCCAATGGAAGTCAAAACCGCCAGGGCCTTTGGGAACGATTTGACGGGTCGAAAGTGAGTTCGTTTGTTGTTGCAAAATAACGCTCGGAAACATGGTGATCATGCCGACCGTTTCCTCTCCTGGAAACTCATGGACCACGTCCAGAATTCTAGGATCAGAGAGCTGAAGATCGCTCTGGAATTGTCGTAAATCTCCAGTGACCTCGTTCTGCTCTTTTTCACCCTTTCGGCTGATCAGAATCGCGTTTCGTCCCTCATCATCAATGTCCACGGCTGATTTTTGGTCGGCGCGGAACAGGCCGAAGGTTACGAAGAAAACGTGCAGCAGACCTGCATGATAGGGGTCTTTAATGTTCTCCTGCATGAGCTTCCAGTTTCCCGGAATATGCTGGCGGTTGTAGCCAAGGAGCTCTAATTTGCGACCATCATATACGCGCGTGTAATGCTTCCAAAATCGCTCACCCACATACTCTCTAAATGGCGGCAGGTTGTGGTCGAACGAGGCCCACACGACGCCATTGACGACTTCAACATTCAGCTTGTTGAGACCGTTTTCCTTAGGGTCGAAATCCTTGGGCATCCCGCCTTGGCCTTTAACGCCTCTGCGGAAAGGGACACCAAGTAGATTCCCCTTTAGATCAAAACTCCACTGATGGTATGGGCAAACAAAATCGCTCTCATTGCCATGCCGGTTCTGGCAAAGTTTTAAGCCGCGGTGGGCGCAGCGGTTCTCGACGACACGGACTTCGCCGTCTTCATCGCGAACCACAATGACCGGTTTTTCTCCAAGCGTCGTCGTTTTGTAATCGCCGGGATTTGGAATCTCGCATTCCAATGCAGCATACAGCCAGTGCGGGCCGTACCAGATCTTTTCGAGTTCTTTCTGATAAACATCTTTGTCAGTGTAGACCCAATATGGAACGCGTCCGTCCGCGTCCTCCGGCCACTGATGCTCTGCTGCTGCCATGCTTAGTCTCCCTGTTAGCGCTTTTCTATTATCGCTATTTATTTTAGTCAAACGTATTGCATAATGTGCAATAGGTATCAATCCGTACTCCAGATCAGTAATGATTGTTTTCACCTACGGGACGCCTGCGATGGATCAACGTGCTCTGAAAAACGAAAATATGGACCTCAGGTTTAGCGCTGGCGATTTCGGCAAGTCACTTGTGAACGAAATAACCTTGTCAAACACCTTGCGCCAGAATAGTTGCATAATATGCAATTAATTAGCTCATGAAGATTTTGAGCTCAAAGAGCGTCACAAAAAATAGTGAGCACTGCAATTCAATGCGGTGGCCAAGGGAAGGATCAAAACTGTGTCAAACGCTGCAATTGGGATTGTCAGAGAAAGAATTGATGGAGGGCCGTTGGTGCCAACCATGTACCTGGTTGTCCTCATCGGATTTTTGCTCAACATGGTCGATGGGTTCGACGTAGTTGCCATGTCTGCTGCCGCCCCATCGCTCACAGTAGAATGGGGAATTACCGATCAAGAGAAGGGATTGATCTTAAGTTCGACGCTTGTCGGCATGGCCATCGGCGCGGTCGCCATTGCACCCGTTTCCGATATTATCGGAAGGCGACTGGCTATATTGGGCGCGACCGTCGCAATCGGCGTTTCTATGATCGCCACAGGCTACATTCCGCCATCGGTTTCCTTGCTCGTTGTGATGCGCGTTCTATCAGGGCTGGGTATCGGCGTGATATTGGCGAGCGGTTCGGCGATCGCCAGTGAATTTGTTCCTGATAAGTATCGCGGCGTCGCTGTCACGACAGTGATTATGGGATACTCGGCGGGCGCTATGATGGTGGGACCGATCGCCGGCGCGCTAGTGCCGACACAAGGGTGGGAAGTGCTGTTCATTTACGGCGGCGCGGTTACGCTGATCCTCGGCGCAGCGCTTTACTTTGCACTCCCAGAATCTGTTGAGTTCTTGGTCAGCCGGGAAAATCCAAACCTCGACGAAGTCAACAAGGTCCTGTCGCGGCTGAAGCGAGCTCCAATCGATCAATTACCAACGCCCGAACAACCAGAGCCGCCCATGAGCCTTCAAAACGCTGTCGGCCAGTTATTGAGCCCAGAATATATCGGGCGAACGCTGACGATTTGGGCAATGTACTTCTTAGGGTTCTTGGCCATCTACTTCTTGATGTCGTGGATCCCGTCTATTTTTGTCGACAGTGGCTTCACTCGCGGGCAAGGATATGCGGCGCTGACGCAGTTTAATATCGGCGCGCTTATCGGCACATCACTTATTGGGTATCTTTCGACTCGAATGAAGCTCGCAAAGCCAATCGCTGTCTACTATGTCGGCGCGGCGATCGCTCTTGCACTCGTCTACTTCTTGCGCCCCGAGAACATCACCGTATTGAATTCCATCATCCTGATGATTGGTTTCCTGCTGCAAGGCGGGTTCATTGCGATGTTTGCTCTAGCGACCCGTACCTATCCGACATCTGTCAGAACAACCGGTGTGGGTTGGGCTGCGGGCCTTGGACGCATTGGTGGGATCGTGTCCCCAATCATTGCCGGGTACCTGATCGCATCCGGTTGGGATCTCTATTCCCTGTTCTTGCTCTTCAGTGTGCCGCTTGTGCTCGCAGGGGCTCTGGCTCTGCGCTTCAAGATTTAAGAAGAGCGATTGCAAAGCAACGCGTTTGATTGAGAAAAAGGAGAGGCTCATGATCAAAAAAGTGATTTTTCTATCGGTCGCTATGGCGACTGTTTCAGGTGGCGCATTGGCAGACCAGACAGAAGCGCAAGCCAAAGCCGAGGCCAAATGCGTTGAGGCGGTTTCCCAATACGATCTCAGCGAGCCAGAGGCGAAATGCGCATGCTTTGTTGCAAAGCTGACTGAGACGCAGATTGAGAAATACCTCGAAATCAGAAACTGGGATGACGAGGCTACCGAAGAGCTCAAAACAGCCGGCGCAATCTGCATGCCTGAAATCGCTTCCTAGCACCTCAAACAGGCTGGCGTTTCGAGGGGCGGGTTGGATTAAACCGCGCTTGGCGTCAGCTTGCCGGAAGGTGGAGCCTAAAGGAACTTCCAAAATGCAACACTCGGCGTCGGATTTGGAGCTGAACTACTCCGACCCGCGTTATCATCTGACAACCCGAAAAGAGATTACGGAGCAGTCTTTTTCAGGTCTATTCAGGGTCGACCGAGAGGGCTGGCCGCTGGTTCCTGAATTTATCATGTGGCCGTCGCGATTGCAGCGGCTGCACGCCTCAATCCTAGACGCAAGCGACAACCTCATTGACGGTTTGCAAAACACGCTCGACCAACCTGAGCGCTCACTGCAAGAGGTGCTCGGGCTCACTGGAATGCGGAAGCTCGGATTAGACCTTATCGAACACGTGGAAATTCATCATCGAACCGAAGACAAGCACGTGCTTCCGAATTTTTTGCAGCGCTTTCCAAACTTGCGCCGCGCCATCTCATTGATCGAAAACGATCACCAGTTTTTGGATAATGCGATGGATGTCGCAAGAATAGTCTTCGGTGCGCTCGCTCAGCCCGCAGTTGATAAAAGCCACGTTGCGTCCGCGCTCGCTTCGGCGAGCTCGCTCGATCGACTGTTAAAGCGGCACACCCATGACGAAGAAAATATTCTAATTCCTGCAACCATGAGTGGGGAATGATGTCCTGGAATGTGTCATCCATTGAGCTGAGAACCCGGTCAAAATCAGGCCTGTGTATTTGCGCAAATCCTGCTTGCGGGGAATGCGAATTATAACCCGTCCGGATCGACTTATCTCTTCCTAGCCGCAGCGAGCGGTTAGTTTTTAGATGAAAGAGAGATCGGATCATGAAAACCATGTTCAGGTTCGCAAGACGCGCTGTTTACGCCGCGCTTGCAGTTTCAGTCAGCACCGCAAGTGTCTTTGCGCAAGACATCGAAACCAAATCAATGGACGAGCTTTACGCCGAAGCGCTCGCCGAAGGCGGTGAGTTCGTGCTTCGAGCTGGCGGCGATAAGTCAGATCAAATTGACTACTATCTCGACAAGTTCAAAGCCCGCTTCCCAGAGTTAAATGTAACCCATTCAGTGGACGTTAGTTTGAACCATGCGCCCCGCTACGATAATGCGCGTGCGGCCGGCGGTGAAACCAACGTGCCAGACGTCATTCAGTTTCAAACCCTGCACGATTTTGAGTATTACAAAGAGCATGGGCTGCTCGAGCAGTACAAGCCAGCAAACTGGGATAGAGTCTTCCCAGATCATCGCGACCCCAATGGTTACTGGACCGCGATGTACGGCGTGACGTTTAGCAACTTCGTCAATACCGAGATGCTCGGCGAAGATGTGCCTCGCGATGCACTGGACTATCTTGACCCAGATCTCAAAGGCAAAGTCATTCTAACTTACCCTCATGACGACGATGCTGTTCTCTACCAATTCTGGAACCTGAAGGAACAGTATGGATGGGACTACCTGGAAAAACTCGTTGCGAATGAGCCTGTCTGGGTGCGCGGTACAGCAATGCCATATGTCGCGATCAATAATGGTTGGTATGCAGCGAGTTTCACCACGTTCTGGTCGTTTGAATCTGCACCAGACGCCAAGACCCGCTTCGTCTTGCCAGAAGAGGACTATTTCCTAACCTGGTTCCAAACGGCCGCCATTCCAACCCAAGCCAAGAACAAGGCCGCTGCCAAGCTCTACATGAACTGGATGCTTTCTGAGGAGATGCAGGGCACATGGCTTCAGTTCCCAGTGCGCTTCGATATCGAGGCACCAGGTGGCTACAAATCTGTCCTTCACCACAACACATCACCAGGCGACTTTAGACGCTGGATGATGCAGCGTGACCAAGTTGAGCGCTTTCGCTTGCAAATGCGTCAGCTGATTGGTGAAGCGGTTGGGCCAACCCCAGTCGATATCGATTATAGCGTGAAACCTGAATAGTTCAGGCGAAGCTTGATGAGATGCACCAGGAGACAATCCCGGTGCATCTTTTTTTACGGCATACGTGGCCACGGCTAAATTGTTGCCATTTAGACAAACAGTTGCACATTGGCATAATTATTGCTCGATCTCCGCTTATGGGGGTTCTGGAAACAGATGAGCCGGGCAATACCTGGTGCGATTATGCTGCAAAGTACGACTACACGATCGGACTTCGACGGCGAGATTGGGCATGGGAGTTTTTGAGGCGAAACTCGCGCTTTGCTGAGATCGCTTACACCGGCGAACAGAAGTTCCAGGCGTCTGATTCTTGCATTCCGAACAGCAAAGTCCTGCATCTCTACGAACGAAATCGACAAGCAGAAGAGTGGGGGCTCGTATTCTATCCAAATCCCGATCAAGCGTCGCCTTTAGCTGATGTCTATTGGTTGCCAGAGATAGATCCGGCGATTGTTTCAGTGCTCGTCACGCCAAGACAGCCTCACGAGAGGGACGAGATGAAAGCGGCCATCGAGTCATGTCAGATAGACGTGTTTCGTGACCCAACCGGGACCGAGCATCTGCTAACGCGAGGCGCATTCTCGACGGCTCAATCAATTTGCTCTGGCCTGTCTTTATTGCATGCGAGACAGCCCGTGAAAGTCAATTTGGATATGCGCGGGCCTGGTCGGATGGAACGGGCGCTCGCGGCCTATAAGCAGGCTGAAGAGATCCTTCACCCAGGGCCTTGGCGTTGGACTGAACGCACGAAAAGACTGCGCAACGCGCTTATTTGTCTCGATGTCAAAGACGCAGGCTTAACCCTTCGCCACGCAGCTATGATCATACATTCTGAAGCGCGCGTTGAAGAAGATTGGTCGAGACAAAGAGCATTTCGCGACCGTATGAGAAGCTACCATCGAACAGGCGAGCGGCTCCGTGCCGGTGGATATCGCCAGCTTCTCAATGGTAAGCCGCTAGAGGCAATGTGCTAAACTCGTTTAGATGGCCACCCAGCGCTTAATCGAGTTTGAAAGCGCTGGCATAGGCCTTTTGATCTGCTGCGCTCATCCCAATGAGGCCAGCAACTTTGGGCCAATTTTCCACGGCCGATCGGACTTCAATCGCTATGACTTCAGCTTCGTGCGCGGTCAACTTGAAATGCGGTGCAGCGTCCATGGCCAAATCAAACCGAGCCTCGTCGCCCTTGTCCGAGATCGCCGTTTCCAAGAGTCCGTCAGTCTCTCGAGCGGGCACGGGGTTTAGGTCATATGCTGGCGATAACCGCCACTGATTGTCACCATCATATAAGAAGCCATGATTGCGAAGGTGGTCGTCATGATTGGAGATCATGACATTGAACACAATCCGCCTGAACAGTTCATGCAAATCATCCGTCGGCGCGCTTGAATGACGACGAATGACTTCAGCGATGTCTAAATAGGTTGCCTGGTCGCCATCATTTTTGCCAAGCAAGCTCATCGCCGACAGAAATGGAATACGCTTGGCGCCATCACGGTCAAACCTGCGAATGATGGAAACTGGCCGACCAGCAACGCTTTCGAGGCGGGCGGTAGCGGCGGTGATGCCGGCAGCCTGTGCAAGTTTTAATGACAAGACTTCACCATGTGCGATGGAGCGTGTGTCGTCGGGTTTCGGAAACTTCGCAATCGCAAGAACATCGCCATCTTGGACTGCAGATTTTGGGCGTGCTCCGCCGAGCGGGGAACCCTCGTTTAGTAACATACGAAGCTCTGCGTCCGTCTCATTGTCCCCAGCAACGGCGTTGGCGGCGTCCAATAGAGCCGGAAGCTGAATCAAAGGCGGAACACGGTGGCCACCAATATCGTGCTCGAAATCGTCTTGGTCCGCGCGGCGGTAGCGCAGCGCGCCAATGCGGGTCTCATCATTAATTCCCAGCAGATAATCAAATTCTGTGAGCTGGCGATCGATCTCGGCTTTCCTGAAAGCGCGCTGGATCAGTTTTTGCCCCCAACGATCCGGGGCACTATCTCGAATGGCCCCCGGCAGGCTCGACTTTTCAGTGCGCGTATATACCGGGCCTTCGACCAAGGGCAGATTTTCAGGGTCGAGCGCGAAACCTATATCTGATTTCAGCCAAGCCGCGTCATATTGAAATTCTGACGTCGAATGGCGCCGCTTGGTAATCAAACGGCAACGCCCCACAAGGTGGGCCTCATCATCCATATCCAAGTATATGCCGATCACGTCTGACATGACTAAGTTCGCCGTTTCAGAGTAATGCGCTCTGGGAGATTGCCTTCATCGAGATCTAATCCAACCTCATCTTTAGACCGCTCGGCGACGTCGCCCAACCTGCTCACAAGACCAAGCAGAGATAAGAGGGTTGCATACACCGCGATGGATACTGAAGGGTTTCCCTTTTCAGCCTGATAAAGTGTATTGCGGCTGATAAAGGCGCGCTCGGCCATGGACACGGTCGAAATTCCGCGTTTCTTGCGCGCAACAGCAATATCCTCGCCCAATTTGACGAGAGCATCTCGGGCATCCCGAGGAAGTGTATGTTTAGCTGCAGATCGCATGCTTGTCCTATATATTGAGCATTATACCTATTTAGTGTACTATAAATAGGACATAAGTGTATCAATTTCAATAACGTATAGATTGAGTTTGAATGCCTGGTGCGCCAGCGCCCTAATGGTCAGGGCACCCGCCGCTGGCTGGCTCCAATGATTACGCTTCCCAGCAGTCGGTTTGAGGCGGACGGCGTGCTTACCCGCGCGCGGACTGCCCGCAAGGCGGCGGAATGATAAGACGTCTAAATCTCAAATCACGACCGACCTGATCCGCCTTGCCGTCACCCCTTATTCGCCCGGCCTAACACGTCTCCCGCCGCCCCATCCCGCCTGCTGGGAAATGAGCTTAAGGGGCGAAAGCGGAGCCTGAACATCATGACACAACACTTAAACCACCTTCGCCAAGCGCTTGGTCCCCGCCCGGATATGACGCTTATCATACAAGATCAGTTTATCAGAGAAATTTGGGTCAACGGCCGCGCGCCAATCATCACCATCCACGACTATGATTGGGGAGGGGATGACCCTAACCCTAGTTTCGACGAAGAAGGATTTGCGTACTCACCAATCCGCTGGAGAGCGCCGGCATGGCAACTTGGCCTGAGCGCAGTCTCATATGATCAGACGTGGCCGCGCCGCTGATGCAAGAGCGATCAGTATTCGATCCATCCGTAAATGGAACTTGGTTAGTCTGCTGCGAGGAATGGCTCTGCCAGTTCTCTCAACTTATCGGGAATCGCGACTGCCTTGCGGTCTTGTAGATCAAAATAAACCGAGATGCTCTCGAGCGTCGCGGCGAGATTTTGTCGCGTCAAATTGTGCATCTCATAGTGCACTGTAATCGACTTGCCGCCCACCTTTATCAACTTACCGCGCACTTCTAAGAGATCGCCGCTACCCACTTCATCCTGATACTCAATGGTGTGCTTCACATCCGCCCAGCCTGGTTCATCACCTCCCGCGGACCAGCCAAAAACCTCTCTGAGGAAATGATATGATGCATCATCAAACATCGCCACATAGTAGCGCGTTGTCATGTGCCCAATGACATCACAAAGCCAAGGATGCGCAACACCTTTATGTACACTTATCATGCTGAACTCCTAATAAGAGCCGGCGCCGCTTGCTTCTTGATGCCAAGCGTTTCTCGAGCCTCTTTCGGCGATTGAATGCGCGCCCCCATATTTTCTAAGATCGAGCGAGCGCGTTCAACCAATTGAGCATTGGACGCAAGTTTGCCGCGCTCAAGATAAAGATTGTCTTCCAAACCAACCCGGACATGTCCTCCAAGCAAAGCGGCCTGTGCAACCATTGGCATTTCAAGCGCACCAATCGCAAATCCCGCCCAATTGGCCTGCGCCGGTAAATTGTCGACCATGTTCATGAAATTGCGAGGCGTTGCCTCTGCAGCCCAGCGTATGCCCATACAGACTTGGAATAAGGGCGGTGCATCAAGCAAACCCTCATGCATCAATTGTTTCGCAAATGAGATGTGGCCAAGGTCGAAGACTTCAAGCTCAGGTTTAACGCCAATTTTCTGCAATCGCTTTGCGCCTAGTCGCAGCATATCTGGCGACGAGATGTAGACGTAATTACCGCCCGGATAATTGAATGAGCCACAGTCCAGCGAGCAAATCTCTGGAAGCAGCGCCTCGACATGCTCCATTCGCTCCAGCTGTCCAACCATGTCGGTAGCTGAGTCCAACGCGAGCGGGTCTTCGTCTGGGCCCAGATAAAGATCGCCGCCCATTCCCGTCGTAAGATTGATGACGACGTCCTGATCTGCGTCTCTGATCCGATCTACAACTTCGCGGTAAAGCGCCACATCGCGGCTTGGCGCTCCTGTCTTGGGATCACGCACATGGATATGTGCAATGGCTGCCCCAGCTTTTGCCGCTTCAATAGATGCGTTGGCAATCTCTTGCGGTGTGACCGGCACAAGATGGGATTTGTCTGTCGAATCCCCTGAGCCTGTTACGGCGCATGTTATAATAACATCACGGTTCATTCGTGTTTTACCAGGTCCTGTTCGGACCCCTCCATCCTTTTATGCGCCTAGTTCGCGTTATCGCGGCTCCATCCACCAAACCCCCAAAAGAGTTGGAGCGACCAACAGGCCATCTCATCATGGCCAGGTGCACAAAGGGCAATTGGGTTCAGTTTCTGAACGCTTTCTATGGTGGGTTGCGGCATCCGCGCAAGGGGGCGGCTGACGGTGGGGACCGTATTTAGTCGAGCGCCCCAATTTTAATCAATCGCCCAATAGTACTTCGCTCGCGTCCACAGTTTTCGGGCTCTCGAATTTCATCAATATCGCGACGTGTTGCATATGCCATTCGTCCGGGTTCGTTCACAGCGATCAGCACCTGAAAGATGCGCCTCTCACGTATTGGCCTAGACGTCCCTGTCGACGTTTGAAATCTAAAAATTCTAAAGATTTCCCCGCAGCTGCGCAGCTCCTCGCGCCCCAAATCTTTTGAAGTTTTCGATGCTCCGCTGCGCTTCGCCCCGTTCAGGTTCAAACGTCGACTGTGTCGTCATTCAGGCAATGTGTCGACGGCGACAATAGGTTGCTGAGGACACCTAAACAAACGAAAGGAAGTACAAAATGGCGAACGCTCTTGGATATGTCAGCGAAACGAAAACCGGTTTTGAAGGTACGCTTGCAATGCTCAACCTCACCGCTTCGATCCGCTTGGAGAAGAATGATGAAAAACAGTTCGATGGCCAACCGGACTACCGGATTTTCGCAGGTGAAACCTCTTCCGAAATAGGGGCAGGATGGATCCGTCAGGCGAAAGGGTCAGGCCGCGACTATTTATCTTTGACGCTTGCAGACCCACAAATTGGGCCACGCCGCGTCTACGCTAATCTCGCTCCGATCAAAGACAATGATGGCCGGTACGTCATCCTCTGGAACCCCAATTAATCCACGCAAACCAAGTATCGCGACATGACCACGCCAGAGCGAATCTGGCGTGGTTAATGTCTGCGGCAGGGCCGAAAGTGGAACTTATACCCTTCAATTAACCATATCAGCTTGGCTTCATTCCTCAAAGCGTGAGTGAATTGTCACTGGCGTTTGTTAAACGATTAGTGAGGGGTGAAAATGTCTTCCGACGGCAAAAAGAAAAAGTCGAAGCCAAGGTACTTACTTCCCAAAGAAGCTGCGGAAATCTTGCGCGTCCGCCCAAAAACCCTCGCCAACTGGAGATGGCGCGGGACTGGACCAAAGTACCGAAAACACGGAGGGACCGTCGTATACTGTATCGATGACCTGAAGCGTTATTCTGACGATGACGACAAGTCTCATGTCGGATGACTTCACGGTTGTCTTCATGGCATGGCGTAAGAAGCGGCGTAACCATCGACTGATTTTTGGACGCCCCGCCAAGCTCATCCGACTTGACTGGCAGCGATCGATCGCGGTCTTCAAACCGGGCGATATCTTTGCCTATGAAAGATGGGAAGCCAATAAATTTGGCACCCAACACTGGTCAATCAGTGTGCTACAAGCTGCATCGAATGGCGAAGCGGTGATCGCGTATCCGGGTGTCAAACCGGGGGCCCATATACTCGCCCGAAGACATGGCTCTAACGCGTGCCGGGCTTTCTTCATCCTCTTCGATATACTGCGCAAGACAGGAGAAATAGAATCTGTTGGCAAGACGAATTGGCAAGTCATAGGGCATCGTTTGAACGCCGGAACCAGACCTAACTACATCCTAAAAGACCTAGGGCTTGCGTGATGATACGAGCGTTTTTCGTGCTGTCGTTGAGCGCGGCAGCCCTCTGTTTGCTAAGCCTTGCAAGCATCGAACGTGACCCAAAAGTACTCTACAATCCTAGCCCGAGCGCACCAATTGGATGGTATGAAATCAAACAATCGGATGAGTATGTTGTCGGAGATTTGGTTGCAGCTTGGCTTCCGAAACATGCAGAAGCTTTGGCGCATAAACGAGGATATTTGCCCGAAAAAACACCGGTCATCAAAACAATCGTTGCGGTGCCCGGGGATCAATACTGTTTCAAAAATGAGGCCCTCAAAATCGCCGGCCAACCGGATCGGCCGCTTCTTACCACCGACAGCCAAGGGCGGGCATTGCCGGCGAAAGCCGATGGTTGTCGTAGATTAAAGAGCGGGAAAGTACTGATCGTTTCCGATCGGATCGAGTCCTCCTTCGACAGTCGATATTTCGGAGAAGTCGAAGTGTCAGCCATACTTGGTCATGCCGTTTTTCTGGGAAAGTCCGAAGCTGTAGACCAATCGGAAAAGCAGGAAATGGGCGGGGCGCGGGGTACGGGCGCGCAGGGCAAGATAAAAGGCGACGGTACTAACCGGTCGCTAAGTCACTGTCTGCACATCGATTTTTATAGTACTGTTTTGAGGGCCGTAGTACTAGCCGATCGCGCTTTCTGTAATGATTACAAGGTGATTGACGGGTACCAAGTCCCGATTGATCACGGGATTTCCCGCGGTGCACCAGGGTGAGAGACCACTCTGAAAACCCCTTTGAGCCGCGCCTCGGCCGCATCCGCTCGCATGGCAATGGACGCCGCGGTCGGACCTTTATGTCCAAAGTTGCAAGATCTGTTAGCCGTGCAGGGGGCGGTAGGCGCGGCCCCAATGGAAAATGGGGTAAACCACGAACTGGAAAATTTGCTCGCCGCGTTGTCGTGAAAGCACGCATTGTGCGTTCAACTTCATCCTCAGCCAAAGCACTCCGCGAACACCTTCGCTATATAAGCCGTGACAGCGCGGTAAAGGGCGACGACCAAGGCCGGGTGTTCGATCATGCGGACGACGATGTTGATCGAGATCAATTTTCAGGCGCCGCCAATGATGACCGGCATCATTTTAGGTTCATAGTTTCGCCAGAAGATGGCGGTGAGTTACACGACATGAAACCCTTCATTCGTGACTTAGTCTCACAAATGGAACGAGATTTAGAATCGCGGCTGGAATGGGTCGCGGCAATCCATGACAATACCGACCACCCACACGCGCATGTTGTGGTTCGCGGGAAGCGAGACGATGGCCGCGATTTGGTGATGCCAAGAGCATACATTTCTCACACAATTCGTGAGCGCGCAGAAGAATTGGTGACCCTTGAGCTTGGTCCAGAAAGTCAGCTCGAACGTGATGTGAAACATGCCAAGCAGGTGCGCGCTGAAAGACTGACGCGCATCGACCGAACTCTGGCTCGCCTGCGTAACGAAGATGGTGTGATCGATTTGGTTCAAACGCCCATGCGATATCGCGCTGTAAATGCTGCGCGCTTGCGAAAACTAAAAAGCCTCGGATTAGCCAATGAAATTGATAAGCAGCGTTGGAGAGTATCGAAAGAGTTCGAACGCACATTGAAAGACCTCGGTGAGCGCGGCGACATCATAAAACAAATGCACCGCGCGCTCGGAGATCGCCGCGACAGGGTCTTCGATCCAGTTCGGCCATTCTCTGGCGGTGCGGGGCAAGTGCCGCTAACCGGTGAACTCATCCGAAAAACTATGGGCGGGGATGGACATGACATTCCCTATGTCATCGTCGATGGACTTGATGGACGCGTCGTTCATTGCCGCGTCTCAAATGCCGAGGAGATTGACGGTATTTCCCCTGGAATGATCGTCACGCTAAAACCTCCAAATCTTGAACCGCGGCCTTCAGATGAAAACATCGCTTTGATTGCATCTGAAAATGACGGGATCTATTCGGCGGCGCTGCATCATCAATCTGACCCACGCTCAACCCCGGCATTCATCCGCGCGCATATTAGGCGCTTAGAGGCCTTGCGGCGCCAGGGCTTGGTTGAACGGTTGCAAACCGGCGAGTGGCGCGTTCCGCGAAACTACCTCAGCAGAGTTCGCCAGCACCATGAGCGGAGCGTTGGAAAAACAGGGGCAAAGCTTGAGGTCGAGAGTTGGTCGAAACTAGAACGACAAATTGATGCCATCGGTTCTACCTGGTTGGACACTGAGCCTGCCTACGAAAGTGGTGCGCGCGGGTTTGCAGATGATGTGCGCGAAGCGATCCGTAATCGGCGTGCCATCTTGCGAAGCCGGGGTGTCCTTTCAGCGAATGACAGTAAGCTCGGTAAAGCGTCATTCGAAGCCTTAAAGCGCGCTGGCTTAGACCACCATGGGAAAACGCTGGCCCAGCAATTGGGAAAAACCTATCATCCGCTCCCGCCCTCCGGATCGATCGAGGGTATATATGTGAAGTCAATCAAAACACCTGAAGGACGATTTGCCGTGATAGATCTAGGGAAAACGCTCACGCTTGCTCCCTGGGGACACGTCATGGAGCGGGCTAAGGGACAGACGATTTCAGGTATGGTCCGCGGCGATCAAGTGTCTTGGCAAATCGGACGCAATCGAGGCCTGGGCAGATAAGTCGGAAAAGTCCTCGAGCTGGCCGACATCACCACGACAGCTGTTTCCTAATTGCAGACATAAACCAAGCGCCGCTTTCGCTTCACCGAAAACCTCTTTTGGAGCAAGCGGCATTAGCATAAGAACACAAAAAGAACACAGAATCGCAGTAGCGCGCGATCATGCGTTCGTTATTCGTCTTGTTTCTGCTGTTGGCGCTGCTTCCTGAGATATCGCCTCATAGCCGAGCATCTGCATCTGAACCAAATAAGAGTATCTACTTCTTAGTAGATGTAAGTGGCTCAATGCAGCATCGATGGTTAGATGCCGAAATAGAGATAAGCAAACAAGTGTCCGTGATCGCTAACCAGCATCCCGAAGCGATGATTTCCCGTACGGAGTTTAGAGCAAAATCTGATTCAGACTGCAGCGATGAAATTGCCATTGTCGACCCGGTACCGTTGGCCCTACTGGAGGAGCCTCAGAAAGAAAGAACTTTTGCGACAGACGATTATTCACCATTGGGATCAGCGCTACTTGCGGCGATCACGCATGCGAAAATGGGGCCCGCAGAAATTTTTCTGGTCAGCGATTGGGCGCAATCGCCGGGCTGTGGGGTAACAATTGAGGATGCGATACAAAGTGTCGATCCCGATGCCGATATCGCAATAACGCCGATTATAATCCGCGCCAACGATGCTGATTTAGTCTTAGCGAAGGAAGCGTCGCGTTCGCGCTTTGTCGTGATTTCTGATGTGAGCAACGCGCCCACCAATACAAATGGCGTTGGTGTTCCAAAATTGCGAACGGAGGTCTACGGACCGCCGAAATCCTTCTCTCTCAAATGGCTATTTGTACCACTCAGCTTGATATTTTTCGGTGCGTCCGTCGTGATATTTCTCACGATGGCGCTTCGAAAAAACGAGGCAATCGCGAGTCAAGAGAGTGAACCGAAACAGAAACATAAGGCGATCGCTGCTTGGACGAGCGCCGCATTCTCTTTTGGCTTTTTGGCGTTGGCGTTAATATTGTTTAGCGACGCTCAACGAGCGCAGTTTCCATTTTTGTATCAACAAATGAATGGTCGCCTACTATCCGGCTTGATATTGAACTTGATGCTCGGGTTCGTTGGTTGGTCCCTCATACAAGTGTGGGGAATTAATGAGTTCCGTCAAAAAACGGCCAACCGGAAGTACATCAAAGAGCTAGAGGAAACCCGACGAAACCAACGCTTAAAAGATCGAGAAGATAAGTTCCAAGCAAACGACAAACCCAAGCTTGAACGCAAGCGTGTCTACGCAACCTCGAAAGTCGAAAACGTAAAGCAGCGCCGGCTGCTAATGTACCAAGGTCCGCTCGAAGAGTCTGGTCTGCTCGCTTTATCTAAAAAAGTTGCGCGCGTGGAACAAAACTTGGAGCGCCTCGTAGAGAAGTTTTTTGCTGCTGCGAAGAGAGATGACCGACAAACACTGTCCGCATTTTTGAATGCGTCCAGGCAAAATTACTCTGAGGTTGCCGACTTGCTGGTAGAGCAATCCCTTCTTGATGAAAAAATCGCCATAGGGGCGAATGAAGTGCTAGCAGCCTGGGAACAAATTTTAGATGGCGATCGGAGTGAAGTTGCAGAATACTCCCGATTGATCGAACAGTTCAACGCCGACACTATTGCGTAACCGCATGTCTGCTTCTGCTCGCTCTGAAGAGATGCAAGCGACACAAATCTACTCGGAAATGGTCGTTAATGGACTGCACCAGTTCCCGGATTATCCCTGATCTTCCTTTTGGGTCTTGTTCGATTAATCCGCATCCCTTTGCGACTCGATATTGCTCGATTTTCTGCCTAGCAGAGCGCAGGTGAAATGTTTCAGCCTAAGGGCATGAAACTTAGTACGACCATCTTCTGGCAAGTCCTCATCGTCCTCTGCGTGATCATCTGCAGCGTTTGGTTCGCCGCGCAGTGGACCGCCGTGCAGCTTGCATACTCACCACGTCTCGGTGAGCCATGGTTCGTGTTTGCAGACACACCCATCTATCGGCCGTGGCAGTTTTTCGGTTGGTGGTATTCCTACGAAGCTTACGCGCCAAACATATTCCGCCGCGGCGGGCTGATCGCGGGTGCGGGTGGAGTGATCGGTCTACTCGTCGCTGTGATTGGGGCGGTTCTACGTTCGCGCGAGTCAAGCAATGTCACCACTTATGGATCTTCGCGCTGGGCAAAAAGGTCTGAGATTAAGCGTGCTGGACTACTGACTTCGCAGGGCGTTTTTCTAGGGCAAACTCGCGGATCCTACCTGCGCCATGATGGGCCAGAGCACGTTATGGCATTTGCGCCCACGAGATCGGGTAAGGGCGTCGGCCTGGTCATACCCACACTGCTGTCATGGCAACATTCTGCAGTGATCCATGACATCAAAGGTGAAAATTGGGATCTGACATCTGGATGGCGCTCAAAGTTCTCTCGCACTATTCGCTTTGACCCCACTAATCCAAAAACGCTGCGCTACAATCCGCTACTCGAGGTCCGCAAAGGGCGCGATGAAGTTCGCGACGTCCAGAATATTGCTGATATTCTGGTTGACCCTGAAGGCGGACTGGAGCGTCAAAGCCATTGGGATAAAACTGCACATGCCTTGCTCGTTGGAACAATTCTCCACGTGCTTTACGCGTGCGAAGATAAATCCCTGGCCGGCGTGGCCTTTATTCTTTCTCACCCAGAGCGCAGTTTTTACGACACGCTCGAGGAAATGCTTGTTACCAATCACCTTGGTACAGATGAAGCGCCAAGAGTTCATCCCATCGTCGCTCAGTCCGCTCGCGAGCTCCTAAACAAAGCTCCAAATGAACGTTCAGGTGTTCTCTCGACAGCCCTCAGCTTTCTATCGCTTTATCGCGATCCGACTGTCGCGTGGGCGACGTCGGCCTGTGACTTTCGAATTGATGATCTGATTGGCGGTGATCACCCCACATCGCTTTATCTGGTTGTGCCGCCGTCTGACATCTCACGTACGCGCCCCTTGGTTCGCCTTATGCTCAATCAAATTGGGCGTCGTCTAACAGAAGACCATACCGCCCCAAATGAAGAGCGGCACAAGGTGTTGTTCATGCTGGATGAGTTTCCGGCGCTTGGGAGGCTCGATTTCTTCGAAACCGCCCTCGGCTACATGGCGGGCTATGGCCTGCGCGCGTTCTTGATTGCGCAATCACTCAACCAGATTTCTAAGGCGTACGGGTCGGATAACTCTATTCTGGATAATTGCCATGTCCGCGTTGCGTTCGCCAGCAATGACGAACGAACAGCCAAACGCATTTCGGACGCGTTAGGCTCTACAACTGAGCTCCGAGCCATGAAGAATTATGCGGGGCACCGACTCGCACCCTGGCTTAGTCATGTCATGGTTTCGCGGCAAGAAACTGCTCGGCAATTGCTGACCCCCGGTGAAGTGATGCAACTGCCGCCGGATGATGAAATCGTGATGGTGGCAGGGGCCCCTCCGGTGCGAGCTAAAAAGCTGCGTTACTATCAAGACCGCAACTTTATCGACCGTGTTTTGCTTGCGGTCGGGCCGGACCAACTTAACAGTTCGATTGGCGGTGAGTGGGCTGAAACAGATTGGGATGGGCTAACTGCTAGCCCGCATGAAGCTCTATATCACGGTTCTAAGGAAGACGACGGACTACAGCACGCACCGTCTTTTGAAAAAGAACCCGATAGTGCTCCGGACGTTGATGCAGAAAACGATCCCAGTGCCAACGAGACGCGTGAAAGAAAATCACGAAAACGCGGCCTTTTTGGGCGATCCGTTGCCGAAGCAGATGCGTTCGATGAGCTAACACCAGCTCAGCTGCTTGATCGGAAAAAACGATGAAGCCAAGAATTCACACATACGTTTCCGATATCAACTTTGCCCGCCTTCATGAATTTGCGAAGCGGCCAGGGCAGAGCCTGTGCGGAGTGGTTGACGAGGCCCTCACTCAATATCTCAGCGGTAACAAAGAGAGCGAACGTGAAGCTGTCATCGCGCGCCGACTAGACCGGCTCTCCAGGCAATTCGATCGCTTGGAACAGAAAGACACCGTGCTGGGCGAAACACTCGCATTGTTCATTCGTTACTTCTTGATGGTGACACCCCAGCTGCCCGCCCATCATCTGGATGCCGCTAGAGCCAAGGGTGAAGAACAGTTCGAGCAGTTCCTTGAGCAACTCGGGCGTGACCTTCAATCCGGAACCCGATCACTTCAGCGCGCAATGAATGAAGCAACCGCGGAAGCAAATGACTTTTTCTCAGAGGCTGAACTGGAGCGACTGCATCAGCCTGCGCCCAAACGGCCAGCCGAAAAGGAGGCGGGTCATGCGTGATGAAGCGAGCCAAATCCGAACAGCCGAGATGCTGATTACGGCATTTGGAGACGAGATCGTTTCGGCCCTAAAGAACCCGGACGTCATAGAAATTATGGTTAATCCAGATGGGCGGTTATGGATTGAAACTCACGGGGTAGGGCGCCGGGATTCCGAAATCGACATTCCACCGACAGAAGTCGAACGCGTCATTCGCATCGTGGCAAGCCATATTGGACGAGAAGCTAACGTCGAGACCCCGATTGTCTCAGCTGAACTTCCAATCACAGGAGAGCGTTTTGAAGGCGTCCTGCCGCCGGTGACGCCAGCGCCCTGTTTTTCCATACGAAAACCAGCGGGCCGAGTGATCACCCTTGATGAATATGTCTCAAGTGGAGTTATGAGTCCGCATAGCGCGGTCGCATTGCGCGAGGCCGTTTTAGACCGGGCCAATATATTAATCGTCGGCGGTACCGGGTCGGGCAAAACGACACTCGCCAATGCCATACTCGCTGAAATCGCTGAGACCGGCGACCGCGTCATCTTGCTTGAAGACACCCGCGAGCTTCACTGCGCAGCTAAAGACACTGTTGCAATGCGAACGCAGCCAGGAACGGCAACGCTATCTGACCTGGTTCGCTCAACGCTCCGCTTGCGGCCCGATAGGATAATTGTCGGTGAAGTACGAGGGCCAGAAGCGCTCGACATGCTCAAGGCCTGGAATACCGGCCACCCGGGAGGGGTTGCCACACTCCACGCCAATTCCGCTGAAGCGGGCCTTTACCGGCTTGAGCAGCTGATCGGTGAAGCCACCCACGTCATTCCGAACACGCTAATCGCTGAAACAATCGACCGCCTCGTCTTCATTCGCCGAATAGATGGCGTTCGCCGCGTCGAAACCGTTCTCAAAGTCGCTGGCTCATCTGTGGATGGCTACGAACTCGAACCGATTACGACCTGCCTGAAGGCAGTCCCATCAGTAGAAAGGAAACACCCATGAACAATTCTGTCACCAAAGTCATGGCGCTCGCCGGCATCATCGCGATCTCAGCGTTACCCGCCCATGCGGCTGGCTCGGGCATGCCCTGGGAAGGTCCGCTCGATGCGATCTTGCAATCAATAGAAGGCCCCGTCGCTCGCATTCTGGCAACAATCGTTATCATCATAACGGGGTTGGCGCTGGCATTTGGCGAGAGCAGCGGCGGGATGCGCAAACTGATACAAATTGTGTTCGGGATCTCAATTGCGTTCGCCGCGACCAGCTTCTTCCTCTCCTTCTTTTCCTTTGGTGGTGGGGCAACCTTCTAATGAAAGACGGGTCTCACCTTCCAATAGGTTACGTTGTGCCGCTTCACCGGGCTTTAACAGAACCCATTCTGCTCGGCGGTGCACCGCGTATGGCCGCAATCATCAACGGTACGATCGCGGCAGCACTTGGACTTGGAATGCAAATGTGGGTGGTCGGCATCGTCTACTGGGTCACTACTCACGCGCTCTGTGTTTGGGCGGCAAAACGTGACCCAAATTTTGTCGATGTGCTCATTCGCCATGTCAGACACAAGGGGTTTCTCTCATGCTAAACTTGGCCGAATATCGAGGTAAACCAAGACGATTGGTCGACTATGTCCCATGGGCGGCGTTGGTTGCGCCTGGGACAATCCTCAATAAGGACGGCTCGCTGCAACGCACTTGTCGTTATCGTGGGCCCGACCTGGAAAGCGCAACACCGACGCAGTTGGTCTCGTATATCGCGCGCGTCAACAATGCGTTGCGCCGGCTAGGTTCCGGGTGGGCCATCTTCTTCGAAGCAGCTCGCAGGCCATCGCTTGATTACCCCGAGTCCTGGTTTGACGATGCAGCGTCCTGGTTAGTGGACGAAGAACGACGAAACACATTTCTTGAAGCTGGAAGTCACTTCGAAACAGACTTTTATCTAACCTTCTGTTGGTTGCCGCCCGCGGATCAGGCCGGGCGGATTGAGAACATGCTTATCGAGGATCCGGGCGCAGCGCCCCGAGCTTTCTGGGACGACACCCTGAGCACGTTCTCAAATCAGACAGGTCGTTACTTTGATTTGCTGCAAGCCCTGATGCCTGACGCCGCTTGGCTCAGCAATGATGAAACCCTTACCTATTTGCACGATTGCGTTTCGATAAAGCGCCATCCGGTAAAGGCCCCAGACGTGCCGATGCATCTTGACGATGTGGTGACCGATTGCTGTCTAACAGGCGGCCTTTCTCCAAAGCTCGCTGATCAGGCCTTGCGGGTCGTATCAGTTCAGGGCTTCCCGTCAGCAACAGAGCCCGGCCTTCTTAAAGACCTCGACCATCTCGGGTTTCCTTATCGATGGGTCACGCGCTCCCTTCCGCTCGATAAATCTGACGCCCAGAAAATTCTAAACCGCAACCGGCGTCATTGGTTCGCGAAACGCAAATCCATAATGACCGTGCTGAAAGAAACGTTGGAAAATGAACCGTCTCCGCTCGTCGACAGTGATGCGGAAAACAAAGCCGCTGACGTCGATGAAGCCCTGCAATCACTGGGCGCAGACATGGTCGCTTTTGGATACATCACGACCTCTATCGTCGTGACCCACGAGGATCCCAAAATCGCGGATGAACAGGCGCGCGCGATCGAAAGAGTTTTAAACGCGCATGGATTGACGGCGATCACTGAAAACCTGAATGCGGTGGACGCTTGGCTCGGAACCCATCCTGGCAATCCGTACGCGAATGTGCGCCGCGCGCCCGTAAGCACCCTCAACCTGGCACACCTCTCACCTTTGTCCGCAGTATGGGCCGGGCCGGAGCGAAATAAACACTTGAATGGGCCTCCGCTCATCATGGCGCGGTCGGATTCAAACACGCCGTTTCGATTGGTGACCCACCAAGGAGATGTCGGTCATACAATGATCGTCGGTCCGACGGGCGCCGGAAAATCAGTCTTGCTTTCCCTCATGGCGATGCAGTTCCGCCGATATGAGAACGCGCAGGTCTTTATCTTCGACAAAGGCGGGTCGGCGCGTGCAGCCATGGCGGGCATGGGCGGCGATGCTTACGACCTAACCTTGGATGGCGGTTTATCCTTTCAACCACTCGCTTCGATCGATGACGAACACGAGCGGGCCGCTGCACAAACGTGGCTGCTCGGTCTGTTTGAACAAGAAGGCATAAGTCTGACACCTGCTATCCGAGACGCAGTATACGGAGCTCTGGTCAGTCTCTCGGACGCGCCTGAACGCCAGCGCACACTCACAGGTTTTTCCGCGCTGGTGCAATCTGCAGAGCTGCGCCAAGCGCTAAAACCCTACACCCTAGCTGGACAGTATGGAGCCGTACTCGATTCAGAGAAAGACAGCCTACGCTCTGGCCGGCTCGCTCTATTTGAAATGGAGGACCTCCTTCACGACCCACGTCTCGCCGCGCCTGTTCTGTCTTACCTATTTCATCGATTGGAACGCCGGTTTGATGGTAAACCTACAATGCTCATCTTGGATGAAGCCTGGGTGTTTTTAGATCATCCGATGTTTGCTGGGCGGCTTCGCGAATGGTTGAAAACGCTTCGAAAGAAAAATGTGTCAGTTGTTTTCGCAACCCAGTCACTCTCAGACATCTCTGGTAGTTCGATCGCACCGGCTCTGATTGAAAGCTGTCCGACACGTATCTTCCTACCAAACGCGCGTGCTGAAGAGCTCGGCCAAACGAACACTTATGAGGCGTTTGGCTTAAACCCGCGCCAAATTGAAATCATCTCGCGATCGACCCCCAAGCGCGATTATTATTTGCAGTGTCCGAGCGGCAACCGACTGTTCGACCTTGAAATGGGGGCTATTGGTCTTGCGTTCTGCGCGTCTAGCTCCAAGCCGCGGCTCGCCGCGATTGACGAGATTTTAGAGACCAATGAACCCGGCGCAGCGTTCGCAGCCGCTTGGCTCCAGCACCTTGGACTCGATTGGGCTTCAGACCTCATCGTGCAATCAGACAATGGAGGCGTGCCATGCGCAGCAGAGTAATTTCCATATGCGTAGGCAGTGTCGCGTTGAGTATGATGCCGCTTCCGGCAAGTGCATTTTTCGGGGGCGGGGTGGTTATTGACCCCACCAATCTCGTTCAAAACACAAATTCCGCGATTAACTCGCTTGAGCAGATCAACAATCAAATTCGCCAGCTTCAAAACGAGGCTCAGATGTTGATCGATTCAGCAGACAATCTCGCCCGCCTTGATCAAACCTCAATTGATGAACTTCGCCGGATCCTCGAGCGCATTGATGGCCTCATGAAACAAGGCGACGACCTGACATATGAAGTCGCGACGTCTGAGCAACGCTACGAAAAAGAATTTCCAGAAAGCTATCAGAACCTCACCAATCAAGAGATTGTGGTTCGTGCGATTGACCAATGGAAAATGGCGCGCCGCTCATTTGGAAACGCCATTCGCGTTCAATCCGGCATCGTCACCTCAATCGCAGAATCCAAGGAAACGCTAACCAGAATTGTAAGTCAGAGCCAGGAGGCGGCCGGCAACCTAGAAGTCAATCAAGCTGGCAATCAGCTCATCGCGCTCAGCGTCGAGCAACAAATGCAGATGCAGCAGCTTATGGCTGCCCAGTATCGAATGAGCGCGGTTGAACAAGCGCGCCGCGCTGCGATCGAGGAACAAGCCCGCGTGCGTCACGAGCGCTTCAAAGGCGACGGCTCGGCCTACACCAGAAACTAGAGGCGAGCGCTATGAACGACCTAAACGTCATTGATCAGTTTGTTGAGATCTTCTCGACCTATATCGATAGCGGTTTTGGCTTGTTGCAAGCAGATGTGGCCTACCTCACCACCGCGTTAATCACGATTGATGTAACACTCGCCGGACTGTTCTGGGCGATGGGCCCGGATACTGATGTGATCGCGAAGTTCTTGAAGAAAGTCCTCTATGTGGGCTTCTTCGCGTTGATCATTGGCAACTTTGGGTTTCTGGCGAACGTTATTTTTGACAGTTTTGCTGAGCTCGGTCTCACCGCGACGAATGGGACGATTACCGCAGCCGACATAATGAAGCCCGGCTTTGTAGCAGCAACCGGTTATGACGCAGCTTACCCTCTGCTCGATGAGATTTCCAAACTCACAGGGCCAATCGCGTTCTTCAAAAATTTTGTAATTATATTTGTTCTTGGGCTTGCCTGGCTGATCACGCTGCTCGCTTTTTTCTTTTTAGCGATACAGCTCTTCATAACGATCATAGAGTTCAAACTCACCACGCTCGCTGGCTTTGTTCTGATCCCGTTTGCGCTTTGGAATAAGACGTCATTCTTGGCTGAGCGTGTCCTTGGCAACGTCATTTCATCCGGTATCAAACTCATGGTGCTTGCCATTATTGTTGGTATCGGTTCGACCATTTTTGGCACAATTGTTTCCACCTTTACCCCGGATGCGGTCACCCTTGAGCAGGCCGCGTCCGTGATACTCGGCTCGCTCGCGCTGCTCGCGCTCGGAATCTTCGGTCCAGGAATCGCCACCGGTATCGTTTCAGGAGCGCCGCAGCTTGGAGCAGGGGCAGCCATCGGCACCGCCGCCGGAGTCGCTGCCGGAACAGTCGCTGGCGGCTCTGCCGTCCGCGGCATAGCAGGCGGCGCCGGTAAAGCCGCGCAGTCTTCAATAAGTGCGGCAACCTCAATGGCAGGCGGCGCCCGCACCTCATATGCGATGGCGAGTGCCGCCTCGGGCCAGAGCGGAGCTCGTTCGGTCGCCGCAGGGCTTGGCGGTGTTGCCGCTGCCGGACTTGGAACGGCTCGACAGTCGGCTGGCCGCTTCTTCTCTCGAATGGCCGGCAACCCCAGTGCGCGCTATCGCTCCGGCGGACAAGCCGCATTCGCCGCAACCGGCGGTCGAGCAAATTCAGTTGTGCCAGCTCCAGCAAACGACGATGGCAGCCCTGATTGGGCGCGGCGAATTCGCAGAAGCCAAGCCACAAGAGATGCAGGCATGACGGCCGCATCAACGATACGCGATGGTGACCGCCCTGGCTCAGGCGAAGCGCCGCGATTGAATGACGAGGAGTAGAGTTAAGATGCTGTGGAAACGACAAGGAAATGCTTACGGCGAAACCCCAGAACCGGTGACGCCATATCAACGCGCGGCTCAGGCTTGGGACGACCGGATTGGGTCTGCGCGCGTGCAGGCGAAGAATTGGAGAATTGCCGCCCTCATTGCTCTTGGAATGAGCGCGATGCTGGCAGCCGGGCTTGTTTGGCGATCAACCCAGTCATATGTAACGCCTTACGTTGTCGAACTGACAACTGACGGAACGGTCCGCGCCGTCGGCCCTGCCGACGCGACCTACAAACCGACCGATGCGCAAATTGCGTATCACCTTGCCGGCTTTATTCAGAACACGCGGTCGGTTTCAATTGATCCAATCATTGTGCGCCAAAATTGGCTTCAGGCATATGCCTATACCACCGATAAGGCTGCCGCGATCCTCAATACATATGCGCAGGAGAATGACCCATTCGCGGATATTGGGAAACGCTCGGTCTCTATCGATGTTTCCAGTGTCGTACGCGCAAGCGACGACAGCTTCACCGTGCGTTGGCGTGAAACCGAGTTTCGCAATGGAGCAGAGATGGGCCGGGCAAACTGGACCGCAACGCTGTCAGTCATCACGGATCCTCCGCGCGACGCGGAAACACTCCACCGAAATCCGCTGGGGCTCTACGTCCACGGCATCAATTGGTCGAAAGACCTAAACTGAAGGAGGCGGCAATGAAACGCACACCCAAAATATGGATCCTTCTTGGGGCTGTCTTCCTGACCGCTTGCGAGACAATCGAGATCGGACCAAAAGCGCCAGATATCTTATTAGACGATGAGCCCTTCATTGAGGCGGTCTATCTCTCCGAGGAAACTGCCGAAGAGGTGAACACAGCTCTGATCGCAGCCGAGCCCATTGTCGCGCGGACATTCGGACCGAGTATCACACCAGCAGAGCTTTCCGGCGATTCTGGAAATGAACTGCGGCCCTACCAGGCAATTGAGAAAGCGAACGCATCAGCGGCCATCGAACCGTCGACGGCAAACTATATGAACGCGATTCAGATTTATCCCTATACACGCGGCGCACTCTACCAAGTCTATACAGCCCCGGAGCAGGTCACAGATATCGCCCTTCAGCCCGGCGAAGAACTCATGTCTGTTTCAGCGGGTGACACTGTCCGTTGGGTATTGGGTGACACGGTTTCTGGCGCTGGCGATCAGGCGCAAGTGCATATTTTGGTGAAACCCATTCAGGCCGGCCTAAAAACAAACCTCATCATAACCACATCACGGCGCGCCTATCATCTTGAACTACATTCCTTCCGCGAGACTTATATGGCTGCAGTGTCCTGGCGCTATTCAGATCAGGCGCTTGTCCAACGAAAAGCGAGTTTGCAAACAACACAGGCAGAGCGCGGCCCGCATGGTCTGCAGCTCGATAGATTGCGGTTTAGATACGAAATAAGCGGCGATAAACCCCACTGGCGACCGACGCGCGTGTTCGATGACAGCCGCAAAGTCTACATTCAATTTCCAGCCCGCCTCGATCAAGGAGAAGCCCCGCCACTATTTGTTGTCGGACGCGATGGTAAGTCTCAGCTCGTGAATTATCGCATGCAGGGCAATTATTATGTGGTTGATCGTCTTTTTGCGCTCGCGGAACTACGCCTCGGTGAGAAGAACCAAGATGTCGTTCGGATTGAACGCAATGACCTAAAAATGGCTGCCCGATGATGAAGCCGAAATCATCCACCAACGAAGACCTATCCATTCGCGCAGCACCAGCGCCCGTCAGACAATTTTCCAAAAAGGCGATCATGATCATTTTGGGTGGTGTAGGCCTGCTCGTCCTGCTCAGCTTTTCATTCGCGATCTCACCGCCAGGCGAAGAGCAGCAGGCCTCTGCGCGAGAGCTCTATTCAACAACGAATAAGCCAAAAGCCGACGGTCTTGCCATGCTGCCGATAACTTACGCCGACATAGCTAAAGATGCCGATCCACGCGTCCCCATTCTCGGCCCCCCGCTGCCAGGTGATCTTGGAGCACCGATCCTTCAAGCCAGACGAGAAGGACAGCTTGCAATCGAGGACCAGTTGCAGCCAGCACCGCAAAATCCAGTCGCCGATGCAGCGATAGAGCTGGCAAGACTAGAAGCGGAACGGGCAGTGGCTGCCCGAGAGTCTGCCCTTTTCTTCTCAAATTCCGCAAACCGTTCTGGACCACAAAAAGCTCAGCCAGCAGCGATGACTGCGTCATCTTTAAAAGATCCATTTGAAGCTCTGAGCACGCTTCAACTGCCCAACGCAGAACAAGCGGCCCGCCTTGACCCAAACCATCAGGGGCGCAAGCAATCGTTTCTGAATGATGTACCAGATGCCTCGATCTATAACCCTCACAGAATCGAGGCGCCCATCTCTCCCTGGCAGGTGATGGCTGGGACCGTCATTCCAGCGACACTGTTGACTGGTATCAATTCTGACCTACCAGGCCAAATTGTCGGTCAAGTGACCGAGCCGGTTTACGACACAGTCACCGGAAACACCGTCTTGATCCCGCAAGGCAGCCGGATTGTCGGTCGCTACGATAGCGTAGTCGCCTATGGCCAGTCCCGGGCCTTAGTCGTTTGGAACCGGATCATCATGCCGGACGGAACATCGATCCGAATTGAAAATTTGCCTGGCGTCGATGGGCGCGGAAACGCAGGCCTGAAAGACCGCGTCGACAATCATTCACTTCGCATATTCTCCGCCGCCGCTCTTTCGAGCTTGATTACAATCGGGGCCGAACTTGCTGAGGGTGACGATGAGTCTATTGCGCGCGCGCTGCGGGATGCGGCTCAAGATGGCGCATCGCGCGTTGGAAATGAGGTTGTGCGCCGTCAACTGAATGTGCAGCCGACCCTGACGGTACGACCCGGATGGAGACTACGAATCCTGGTCCATCAGGACATCATCTTGCAACCTTACAAAGGATAATCAAATGCAACGTACGAACCTCAAAGTGGGCCCGATTAGAGACCGCGCACCTGTGAAACTGTCTATCGCGTGCGAGCCTGAGCTGCATGATGATCTCGTCGCATATGCGGATGTTCATGCTCACGTGTATGGCAAACCGGTCACGATCACCGAACTCATTCCCTCAATGCTGAAAACGCTCATCGATAGCGATGCAGGGTTCAAGCGCGCTCGGCGTCAGATGAGTGAAGGAGCGGGGTAATGGCCAATATCGGCGTATTCACGCGAACGCGTAACGGCTTCGAAGGCACAATTTCAACGCTAACGCTTTGCCTATCAGCCAGGTTTGTTCCAAATCGAAATAAGCGCGGAGAACAATCCCCCGACTTCTTTATCAAGTCGGGCGATAGCGACCTGGGGGTAGGCTGGAACGCGCAGTCGAAAAGCGATGATGTTGGAGAATACATAAAGTGTGTTCTCGATGATCCAAGTTTCCCCGCACCCGTTCATGCTGCTTTGTTTCCCAGAACCGATGGCGCGGATCTGGTCTGGTCAAGACCGAAGTAGGCGAAACTGCATCAGTGTCTTTCCATGAACCTCACGGATGAGCAAATCAAACACGCTAGGAATGTCGTGGCAGAAATTGTTGCCACGCATGACGCAAAATATGCACCGCTCTTTGAGATATTAGACGACGAGGTGAAACGACGCGAGGCACGCGCACGAGCTATTAAAAGAACGGTCGCGGTCACTGATATCGATCAACTTAGAGCGGCGCGGCGCAGCAACCGAAGCAAACGTTTTTGAGCGATTAAAAACAGCCATTAAGTCAGCGGCTTAAGTCGCCCTAAAACGGACGCTTGCTGAAAACGAGTTTTGCTATTTGCCGAGTGAAGAACACCACAATAGGATCGGCAAATGGAAACGAGCGCCACCGATCTTATCGAGCAACTGAGAGCACGAAGCAGTAAAGACCCGTTCGACGTAGCGGCGAAACGAATGGTCCCTGCGGAGATGGTCATAGGAGTTTCACCAAGTGATGTTCGCGCGCTGGCGGAGACGACTGCCAAAGACCGCTCGCTTGCAGAGGAGTTATGGTCCTCACAATTTATCGAGGCCAAAGCTTTGGCAATTTTATTGTTGCCCCCCAAACGCATCGACAACGCCCTAATCGAGACTTGGGTTGCGGAACTTAGTGATTGGAGCACCTGTGATCTATTCGTCAAAGCCATTATGGCGCGTCGAGCAGATGCAATAGATTGGGGGGTGAAATGGGCTTCTAATGCTCGCCTCTACACGAAACGAGCAGGCCTCGCTTTGATCGCCAACTATTGTATGCGAGCGGAGATGTTCGACGATGATGTTTCAACCTTGATAATATCCACCATCCGGCAATCCGCACCGGATGATAGGGATCATGTCCGCCAGGCGTCTTGCTGGGCCCTTAGAGAGTTCGGAAAGAGTAACACCGATAGCCACGAACAAGCTTGTATTTTCGCTGTGGAGCTTATCGATAGCGGTCACGCAGAAATGGCTTGGGTTGGCAGATGCGCCTACCGCGAGCTAGAAGATTTAATCAAAGTGCCGGAGCGAAGACGATTGATTTCTCGGAATTCTAAAACAGGCATGAAGTACGCAAACTAGTATGATTTGGGCTTCCTTAATTCGCCTCTTTAACAGCCTCTGGGGATGTCCGTTTTGCGAGCAAATGCAGACATAATAAAAACAGCTCTTCTCCCGTGAAATGCCACGCTGTTCGGTTTTTCCGATACGCCATCTCCACAATTTTCAATGATTTCGAGACATCATTTTGCTTTCGACTTCAGCGATTCAATAGCTAGAACGCATTCATCGACGACGACTTCGATCGATCGTGTTGCATCGATGATACTATCAGCGCGCTTTGGAAGTTCATGTTCCAAATCTCCCTCAACGCTGTGACTTGCAGCTCTCGTGAAATCGCTGGCGTCGTCTCCTCGGATTGAGGCACGTCTTCTTCGTTCGGAGTCGTCGACTTCCAAATGCAATAAGAACAGATTTCTCGGGAACAGATGGGCACTTAGCGCATCGACAACTGTCAGATGTCTGATGCCGTCTACTACCAAATTTTCGTCTTCTCTGACCTCGAAATAATCGAGCATCTCCTGACAAAACCGGTTTACGCTTTGGCGCTCTCTAAGCTGGCCGACATCTTGAAGCTGTTTTCGATCGCCCGGGTCTCCACCCGCAGATTCGACGAGAAAACGCACGAACTCTCCGAAACTCGCGCGTTTCCAACCCAACGATCGCGCCACGAGCCCACTTACGGCCGTTTTACCGCTGCCAATCTTGCCGCTGAAGCAAACGACCGTCCCGCTCAAAACGCGAAGCTTCTTTGTTTGTCGGTCAACGGCACCCAGCCTCGTCGATCCCTCTTCGCGACCTTCAAGGGTTGAATCTCAATCGTGTCGCACAACCCGATGATCGTCGCATACGCTGCGGTCCTCTGATACTCCCAAAAAGCATCGTCCGCACAGATGCGGGCGCCATATTTCTCGCGCACAAAATCGATCGAGTCCGTATCGAAAAAGTAGAACGCGGTATCCAGCGCTCGCGTGATCGCTCTTACAGGTCCACCAGACTGCTTAATGAGTATGACATCACCTATGCCGACTCTTTCGAATGGAGCACAGCGAACTCGGCTAAATCTAGACTCAACCGTTTTTCGTCCGTCTAGGACATAGGACAAATACGGTTCGGAGAACACCGCCAAGTGAACTTGAAGTGGCGAACTACCATTTATGATTTCATCCACATATGTCAGCCAAGCTGGGTCGGCTGCGAGCCGTTCGCGTAATCCATCATAGTTGATTGTCGCCGACATGACCGCTCCGCTGCCCTGGGTCGGACTTCCTCAATCGCTTCCCTATCTGCAAGCCTTGAAAGAGCTGCATTCAAACGAATGATGAGGCGATCCGCACTCGTTTCTCCCGGCCCACGTAATGAGGTGATTTGCTGGCTGGCGTAAAGCCCAAGCGAGGCTGCCTCCAACAACAGCTCAGGATGACCCGATTGAAATATCCTGTTTCCTGATGTCCAAACGTCTGCGTGAACTCGCCGAGGGTCATGACGACTCACTGAAGGAAGAATTTCGCCTCGGACGATTGGGGTTAGCACGTTGCTAGAGCCAGAGCGTTTGTTTGACGTTCGGACAAAGATCCGCATCCGTCCCAAAACACGTTCGGACCAGCGATGCTCGTTCAAACTTTCGGTTTGCACGCTATGAATATTGCGCGCGACTTTCCGAAATGTGACCAGATCAGCAGTGCGCCAAATGGGCGGTGCGCAAAGTCCCGCCGCCACCAACGCGTTTGCTTCGAAGAACGGGGTTTCATAACACAGCGCTCCCGCTTGGACCGTCTCGAGCGATAAGCCCAGTGATTTCGCCAGAGAAAAAACTTGGGCGCGGTGTTCAAATGTGTGACGGCCGGTTCCAAACGGAGCCAGAGCAAAATGTAAAGTACCCCCTAACTTGCATGCGAACACCGCCGACTTCAGCATCCCTGCGATAAAGTCGTCATACCATGGGGGGTCTATTATGACGGAGTCGGCTTGTCCCTCCTCTAATATACTCCCGCACCTAGCAGTTAGTAGAGGCTCCCCAGCGCGGCGATTTTCTAAATCGATTAAATCCGCCACAGCGTTGTCTTCTCCAAAACATGTGACCGATTGAGGCAGCGCTTGCTTTATCGCGAGCCTTGCGACGCCCGGAGTTCCAAACAACAGGATTTTTCCATTTTCTGGGGCAGATCGACTGGCCGCCCCAAGGATCTTTAGCGCACTTTCTTTAGTGAAACGCCATTCAAAATTTAGAGGATGTGGGGGTGGCAGTGACCTGTCAAAAATCAGTTCTTGTTGGTCTTTGGTCGCGCTCTTTTCCAATGCACGAAAGGCTTCATCGCTGATTTCGTTCTCCCGACGGAGACGTTTGAGAGAAGCTAATACCGCCGTAGGATAGATCCCCGGCAAGCATCGTAGAAGCGTCTCAAAGCTCATGCCACGAGCCAACGTATCGCGCACCCAGGTATCGACCCTGTGCTCAAACGGCAAACGTGACATCGCAGCGTGATCTATCATCCAGCCGCTCCAAAAGCCTTAATCGGCACGTTGTAGATCGGCATGGTGCGCAGGTCGTTGGCGAAACGAGCTGTAATCTCATTGTTCCAACAAGCAATCGCCTCTTCCTGTAAAGCCAGACTAAGCGTTCTTTCGTCGTTCATGCGAGCATGAACAGGGCCATAGGCACTGATGCGAAGCGGGATAATCCGAAGAGGTAAATTGGGGTGAATTGCCTGCAGCTGATCGAAAAAGGCACTGATTTGCCCCGATAAATCAGAAGTTCTTGGGGACGTAAGTGTGATGTAGCCGTAAAGATCAATGTCCAGCTTCAACATACGCTGCATTATCTCAAATTGGCGCAGGTAACCGGAGGCATCCGCTTGCGTATTGAAAGTGAAAGACGCTTCGTCAAATCCTTTGAAGCAACACACCCTGCCGTAGTTTTGGTAGGATTGAAGATCTTCGATGTCACCAAATGATAACTTGTCGAACAGAAATGTCGTACTCAGATTATCATCGGACCATAGATAGGTTGCGTTCGCGAGTTCTGCCTCTTTGAGCGCCCGCATCATCCAAACCGTCCATTCAGGAATAAGATCCGGTGAACCACCCGACAGATCTATGATCATGGGTCGGTGTTCATCCTTCTCATATAGTGCGACGAGGTGTTCTGCAGTGGCCCATACAGATCGCGCGGGATTAGCGCTCAATAAATTGTAAGGCACAAAACAGTACCAACAACGCCACGGACAGGCAGCATTCTGGAAGACCTGCGCCGTCATCTCGGAATGTTCTGGCGGCAAGCCCAAAGCTTGCCGAGCCGGTTCGATTGGAAGTGGATTCGAAGGCCACCCCTTGGCCGTCTTATGTTTGAAATGCCGTACCCGGCCAAGTCCATCACAGTTCGGAGGTAGTGTCAGATCGCCTTCCTGATCAGATCCACTCAATTTTGATACTAGTATTTCGCGACGCTCAACATTGATTGCGCGCGCCCTTAGATGTGCGACCATTTTTTCGGTATCGATGAGATTTGGCTGCGCACTCATATTTGTCACTATGCTCTGATTGGCGGAACGTGTTCGCCTTCAGCCTTCACATTCGCCAATCGTTCATCGAAGTAGTGTTCAATCAGCGCCAAACAGTACTCTACCTCATCATCAGAAAGCGGACGGCCCTTTGGTATAGCGTGCCAATAGTCGAGACAGGTCCGGCAACATGTGGCCGTCGCATGTTGTGCGTAGAAGATCGGGTTTTTCTCGAACGGGGTCTGTTGGCCATCACGATAGGGATTTGCGGGAGCGAGATATTTTTCCAGTCTAGTTTTCGCAGCCGTCTTTAGATCGGTACGACCCTTGCGGCGCGCATAATTGATTGCCCACGGATCCATCTCGCGATGAAAAAACGTGTGTCGAATTAGCTCTCTCTTGAGCGCATCGAAAGTATGCGCGGCGTCCTTTATGTCACGCGATTGCACGCGCTCCCAATCGACGAGATCGGCATTGCATTCACGGCATTTGCCCCTGTCTTCTTTGGGCATTCGTTGAGTTGCCTTGAAGCAATGCAGATCGTTTTTGCAATCCGTCGCTGTGCAAGAAATCTTCAGTGGTTCAGGCTTCTTGAGTTTCGTCATTGTTATGCTCCTTCCAGCGCGCGTTGCAGCAACCCACGATCGCGTTCATCGCCCATCTCAAATGCAAAGCGTTCGAAGAATACCTCTCTCGCGATTTCCCATGGGTCCGCATCGTCTTTTTGGAGGTTAGCGGCGGCGCCCCACCAGTTAATGTCCTGCCAAGACAGTCTGAAAGCCAGGTAATTAGCTAGCAGACCAACATCGACATCTTCTTTCTCTGCAACATTCTGCACCACCGACTTGAGGTTTTGCACGCGTCCCTTCGCTAGCTGAACGCAAAGCTCCGCGAGTTCCTCGGCCCTCCCATCTAGACAGACTTCGCCGGCAAATTGGCTTGCCATCACTTCCTCGTCAGACTCGCGTCGCTCCGCAGACGTTTCGTCCATCTCGATCACTTCGAAGGTGGGCTCATTGGGGTGCTGTGAAGTGTGATAAAGCTCGTGAAGCAAATCGAAGAGCCAACGCGCAATGTGCCCAGAGCGCTGCTTCAACACGATAACGTTTCGTCCGTCATACCGCCAACATGCGCCATGAAAAGTTCCTGCATCGCGAAGGGGGAGCACCGCAACACCAAGATCCCAGGCATAATTCAAGCATGATCGAAAGGAGATTTCATGATAGTTATCCAAAATCGCAGAGCGCATCACGTCGGGCTCATCCGGAACCAATGCTGGTTCGAGCTGCGGCGATCCTTGCAACACCAATAGCGCAAGATAATGCGCATAGGCGGCGTATGCGCTTGTTGTTTTCTGGCTACGCGCAGCGGGCATTTTGAAACGCGCCTCGGCCGCTGCCAGTTCGGGTGGTGGGAGCGGTGTGTCACTAAAAAGTAGGTCGCGAGTCCATCCAAAAACGCGATCCAGAGACTCCGATGCGCTATTCACGATCAAGCCATCATTGTATTCGCTTTCCCCCAATCCACGCTCCAACCGGGCAGCATCTTTCGAGGGAAGAAGTCGAGAAATGAGGAAGTCTTGGCTTAATCCTACTTGTTCAACTTTCTTAGACAGACCATCAAAGTCTTCAGCTCTGAACGGCACAAAGATATCCTGCGTCACTCGAATATTGAGTGCGTCTACAATTTCGGTGAGACGTTTTAGTGAGGCTCCAGAGTATTGCTCGGCCTCATATCGCTGGATTTGTTGCGGTTTTAGCCCCAAACGCTCCGCGAGATCTTTTTGGCTAAGTCCCGCCGCAATGCGCGCTTTAATTAATCCATTGGCGAGCTCACCAAAGCTCTCGACTTCAATCACGGGGGCTTCGGAGGTTAGAAGCGCCTCATATTGATCGATCTCGAACAATAAATCACTCAGCTGACTTTCCAGCGCTTCTCGTTCAGCTTTCAAGAGCAGGGGATGTACATCATCACGCGTATCTTCTGTGGCCTCCAGGGCATTTAGGGCAGCTCTAAATTTATCAGCTTCGGCGCGCGTTATTCTGTACTGGCGTTCGTTCGTAATCATGTGACACTCCCAAGATCGATCAACAGCACTCCCTTCGCGGTTCCATTGCGATCACTTTGAAAAAAATCGCGATAAAGCACGCCGGCGGCTGCAGTCGCTGAGGCCGGGAAAAGTTCACCTTGATACTTCGCTTTCATCGCGCGCCGACCGTCATTGAACGTCAGCAACGTCGCATCGATCAGCGTTGGGTCGACTCCCGCTGGTTCCCATGCTCCGTCATAATCATTCGGCAGCTCCTTGCTGGAGACAAAGCTCCCGTCCAACAAAACTTCGCGGCACCCAGCGGCTTTAAGGTTCAAGAGTGCCAAGCGCAGGCCATCAATCATGCGAAGCCTGTGGCCGTTTTGGCCGCATAGGGCGACCATTTCTGGCCAAGTCACCGGATGAGCACCGGGTGGCAAATAACCTGTGTCTGGGTCGATCTCGATTTTCATGGACACAACAAATATGTTGTGTTGACGATAACGTCAAGCAATTTTTGGAACATTTGACGAACTTCCACAAAAGCGCGTGTCCGTCAGCAATCAACGCCCCCTCACCAAAATCGTTGGGTGCAACAGTTTTTTGATCTCGCCGTAGCCTCCCGACTCATAAATACCCTAACTGCTCGCCAGCATTTCACGCGGTTGTCGAAAGTTTGGTATCAGTGTTGATCGCCGATTTCATTATGTCTGCTTCTCTAATCGGGTGTTTTAGTCAAGCTCCTGAATTTGGTTTCCTGGCGGTTTAGTTCGTCTTGCTTGGGTCACGCTTCTCTTCGCAGTCGGATGAGGGCATAATGTTTCCCTGATCCGCTGCATGCATGTGTCGGATCGGTCGTGGAGCGCCTTGCTTTTAGACGTGCTCTTAGTTGGGCACAGGAGACATAATCGGCGTCATCCGCGGACCTCGTCCAAGCCGGACGATCCCGCCTGATCGGGTGGAGGTCTTACGTCATGTCTGGACCTCCATTCCGGTCAGGCGGAATTCTGTTCCGTCGGCCCACATACGATGCAGGATGACCGCAAGCTTGCGTGCGAGCGCGACCGTAGCTCGGCGACGGCCTCGCGTCCTTACTAGTTGCATGCCCCAAGTCTTCAGATGTGACGGAGCCTTAGTGCGCATTAGAAGGGAGTTGGCGGCTGAGTAGAGAGCAGCTCTTACGTCAGCGTCACCAGCGCGCGAGATGTGGCCGGTCTGGTCTTTCTCTCCCGACTGGAATCGCCTTGGCGTCAAACCGAAATGTGCGCCAACGATCCGAGAGGATTTGAACCGCGATGGATCGTCAACGGCTGCCTTGAAGGTGAGCGCAGCTATCGGCCCAACTCCGGGTGCAGTCATAAGGAGAAGGCAGGTCGGATCTTTGCGCGCTGTCGCCTTCACGCGTCGGTCAAGCTCAAGGAAGGCGGTGTAGAGTGATCGCCAGGCCTCAATCATAGGCATCAGCGCGTAAGCGATCTGGTCGTCGGCCTCGATGATCGGAAGCACGGTTTGTTCAAACTTGCGATGCGAAAGCGGGGTCGGCAGACGCACCCCGAACACTCTTATCAAACCTCGGACTTCCTGCTCCAAGTCGATACACTTGCGCAGTATAGTCTTGCGCGATGTCAGCAAGGCGCGGTTATAGTGGCTATCGCGACTTTTAATATGCACCTCGCTGAACCAGCCAGATCGCAACACCTGGGCAATCCCGCGGGCATCGTTCTTGTCCGTCTTGTTCCGCATCGCCGACAGCGCAGCTGCGACTTGCCGGGCTTCCATGCAAATCGTCTCGAAGTCAGCGGCTACGAGGCCGTGATACAGATGTTGGCTCATCACGCCGGCTTCGAAGCCAACCTGTTCGATGGTTCCATCAACAGACCGCAAACATGCGATCACGTCTTCGATCTCGAACGGGACCGTTCGCTCTAGTGCAATCTTGCCATCGCCATCAATCACGCAGATCGACACCGACCGCAGCGAGACATCTAATCCTGCAAAGTAACTCATAATCTTCTCCCATGTTTTGCAGCTCAAAGTCTGCATCTTACTGGGAACTCAACTCTCGTCAGTGAGCCCGATTACGCATGCTTCTAGGAATCTAGAGACCATATTTGCCGAATTGATAGCGCGTTAGTCTAAACGTTTGCTACTATATCAAACTCGTCAAAAAAGTTCTCAGGGTAGGGGTGGGTGATCTTTCGAAGCTCTTTAAGGCGATACTCCATTGAGCCGCCAGTCCCATATTCGGGGCGCTTGTTGTCATGCCCGAGAATAAGCATTCGTAACTCTAGGTCGATGCCTGCTTCTTTCATCCTGTCTTCGAATGAATGACGATATGAGTAAAACACATGGTCCGGTGTTTCGAAGAGTTTTCTGCGCGTGTAAGCGGCGCTCACCGCAGCAGAGAACGAATTAATCTTGTCATGATATTTGGGGAAGCCACCTGGCGCGCGTTTCGCCGCTTCAAGTGCGACCCCCATCAAAGGAATTTCTCGAATTGAGCCGACATCAGTTTTCTGTTGCCGGTCGTCTCGTTCAGCAATTTTGAGATACGGCACTTTGGTATTCAGGCATATGTCCTCTGGTCTTAGATTGATTACTTCGCCCGGGCGGCAGCCTGTCTCAATTGCAATGCATGTCGCTAAGAAGATCTCTGGTGTAAGTCCGTCCATGGAGCCTGTCTTCAAGATACGTGTGCGGACCCAGGTATTGCTGAATGGCAGGCGTTTCTTTCGTTGAGTTTTTTTCGTCTTGAAGCTCAGATTCCTAAATGGGTTTTGGCGATCTTCCTCGCCGACGTGTGTGTGATACTTATGATAAAGGTCGCGCATATCGCCAAAATGCTTGTTTGCTGTCTTTGGTGATTTTGGTTTCTGCTCTGGATCGAGCGGCGTGATCTGATCGTTCCACCATTTAAAATAGGCTAGGGCATCTTCTCGCGTGATCTCGTCGATGGCGATGTCTCCCATCAGGTCGACGAAGTAACTGAGAGAGCGGTCTTTTGTTTGTCGCCAAAGTTTGAGTTGGGCTGGAGATTTGCCGCGAAGGGATGAGGCCATGATCTCGTCTTGATAAACCGCCATGGCTTCACTGATTGAAACTTTAGGGACAGCAACACCGCCCAAAACCGCATCGACGATAACGGGGTTCAATCGCCCGTCGGATGTTTGGCTATTGTCTACGGCGAGGACGCGCCGAACAATTTCTTCGATCTGCGATGGGTTTGCCAGTTGATCAATTGGGCGAAACTTGAAACCCGCGGCAAGTGCACGCGCTTTAGCTATTTCATAGCGTGACTGAGCGTGGCGCGTGTCCATACGTTCACCCAGTTTTTCAAGTTGCAGAGATAACTTCAGTTCAGACCAGTAATCATTATCTGCTTCTATGAGTTCATCGCGTCGAGTTCTGGCGACTTCAGCAGACTTCGTGTTGAGTGCGACCCGGATAAATTCGTTCGGATAGAAAGCGCGCAATGGCTTGGGAACGCGGCGATAATAATAGAACCATCCCGCCCTTTTTTTTAGGTACTTTTCGTCATCGCTAGATCTCGTCATCCACAACATTGTAGCACAAATTGTATCTCAAAAGTAGCCCATCGTGGGCTACATTGAGATTTTCATGGCAAGATTGCTTAAAAACCTGTTTTATTACAGGTGGTAAAGCTGTGTATTTTTGAGAAATATGGAGCGGGCGATGCGCTCGAAATCAATCAAAATACATATGCAAATCAACCACTTGTATATATTTCCCAACACAAATGTAGGGACAAATGTAGGGAGAT
>JALUWJ010000185.1 GCA_027019605.1 Henriciella sp.
GCGCACTGATGTCGGATGGTCATGTCGATCAAAACGACAACCTGATTTGTGGGGTCCACAATTGGGATTACCGCCTTGATAGCGGTGTGTCTGAGTATGAAAATTCCGAAGCGCTACCTAAGTTCAATGCCTGGGTTGAGAATGGCGACGTGCTCGTTGATGCAGACGAAATCAATGCCTGGGGATACGCCAATCCGCAGCCCTATCAGCGCGATGAGTATTTAGGCCTCTATCAAGATCCAAGTCATGATCCCCACCCAGAGCCAACGAACGGCCTCATCCAACAATATGCGCGCGATGGTCTCAGCAAAACGGGCCATCATGGGGTTACCGATTCGATGGGCGTGCCTCGCGATCAGCTACCGCAATGGGATGACATTCAAATCCTGACCGCGCAGCTCCAGAAGTTTCCACTGCTCGATGAAGACCCGGTCGATACACGCGTCGTCATTGGCCCAAATGCCCAGAAGCCACTGCATCTCGACATTCCACTCTTCGTCTCAGACATGAGTTATGGCGCCCTGTCCGAGCCCGCCAAAATCGCGCTCGCTCGCGGCGCGGACCTCGCAGGTACGGGTATCTGCTCAGGCGAAGGTGGCATGCTGCCAGAAGAACAAGAAGCCTGTTCGAGATATTTCTATGAACTCGCCTCAGGACGTTTCGGGTTTTCCTGGGACAAACTCGAAAAGGTCCAAGCCTTTCACTTTAAGGGCGGACAAGGCGCTAAAACGGGTACCGGAGGACACCTTCCCGGCAACAAGGTGAAAGGCAAGATCGCCGAGGTGCGGGGCCTTAAAGAAGGCGAGCCAGCGATCTCCCCGCCGCGGTTCCCAGATTGGACCGATTGTTTGCAAGTCAAAGACTTCGCCGATGAAGTCCGCGACCGCACAGGCGGCATTCCGATTGGCTACAAACTCTCGGCCCAGCATATCGAGAAAGACATTGAAGCCGCACTCCTGGTCGGCGTTGATTACATCATTCTCGACGGTCGCGGCGGCGGTACAGGCGCTGCGCCGATCATCTTCCGGGACAATATCTCCGTCCCGACCATCCCCGCCCTCGCCCGTGCAAGAAAATTCTTGGACGAGAGCGGTCGCAGCGATGTGTCCCTCGTTATCACTGGCGGCCTCAGAAAGCCGGCTGACTTCGTGAAGGCCATGGCGCTCGGTGCAGACGCCATTGCCGTGTCGAACGCTGCTATGCAGGCCATCGGCTGTATTGCGATGCGTGCCTGCCACACGAACAACTGCCCGGTTGGAATCGCCACGCAAAAGCCGCACCTGGTGTCGCGCTTGGTGATCGAGAAATCGGCGCAGCGCCTAAAGAATTTCTTCGAAGCCTCAACCGACTTGATGAAGGTCATGGCCCGGGCCTGCGGGCATGAGAGCCTCACCGATTTCAATATCGATGACCTCACAACGTTTAGCCGGGAAATGGCAGACCTTTCCGGTGTCCCCTTCGCTGGAGTGAACCGATGAGCGAGGCAGCGGCAAATCTCCTGGTCTCGGGGCTCGGCCTCTATGTCGCCTTGGGCCTATTGGTTGGACTGATTTATGTGTTTGGCGGCGCCGGCCGAATTGATCCCGCGGCCAAAGGAAAAGGCATGCCGGTTCGCGTTCGGCTCATGATCCTGCCCGGCGTGATCGGACTGTGGCCCCTGATGCTGACCAAGCTATTCGTTCAGAAGGAGCCGCCAATCTCATGAAACGCGCTCATCGACGTCTACATTTCGCGATCTGGGCCATACTCGGTCCAGTGATGTTTTGGGTTTTGGTGCTGGCCATCACGAACCGCCCGAGCGCTCCGGTGAATGACACGCTCCCGACCCAATTGATCGAGGAGGCAAGCTGATGTCCCACGATTACAAATCAGTGCAATGGACGCCGTTCAAAATACGCTTCGACCGCTGGATGCTCGCAGGTATCGCGCTTTACCTGGTCTTGTTCGCCGTGATCGGAGAGATCAATCAGCCGCCCGGGGAAAGCGTACATCCGGTCCAGGCGATGATCCGCGCAACCGGCACTTTGGCGTTCTTGCTGCTGACATTCATCCTCTGCATCGGCCCCCTGGCGCGCCTGACTGATCGATTCAAACCATTCTTATACAATCGACGCCATTTGGGCGTCACGACTTTCTTGATTGCGCTTGTCCATGCGGCCCTCGTGATCATGTGGTATCACGGGTTCTCGGAAACCAATCCGCTGGTTTCGGTGTTTATTTCCAATCCGCGATATGAAAGCCTCTCAGGCTTTCCATTTGAAGTCTTGGGTTTTGCCGCGCTGGTCATCATGTTTTTGATGGCGGCCACCAGTCACGATTTCTGGAACGCCAATCTTGGTCCGGGTCTCTGGAAAGCGCTCCATATGGGCGTCTATTTTGCCTATGCGCTCTTGGTCATTCACATCGCGCTCGGCGCCATCCAATTCAATAAAAGCCCGATCTATGTCGCCCTATTGGCCGCTTCCGCGGTCACGGTGGCTGGGTTGCACGTCATTACCGGGTTCGCCGCGATGCGACCTTCCGATCGAACCGCGAATGAAGGGTGGCTGAAAGTGGCGGCGATCGACGACATGGAAGATGCTCGCGCAAAAATCGTTCGCCCCCTCAAAGGCGAAGCGATCGCCGTGTTTAGAGATGGCAACAAGATCTCCGCGGTTTCAAACGTCTGCCGCCATCAAGGCGGACCGCTCGGCGAAGGCAAGATCGTCGATGGCTGTATCACCTGCCCTTGGCACGGCTTTCAGTATCGAATGGAAGATGGTCAGAGCCCGCCGCCCTTCACAGAAAAGATCGCCACTTATGCGACGCGGATCGTTGAGGGCGTGGTTTACGTCAATCCCGAACCAAATCCACCGGGCACGCCTCAAACCCCGAGCCAAATCGGAGCAAGCGCATGAGCAAAGATGACTTTTTCATTGGCTGGGCCGAAACGCCGAAAGTCGACAGACGGTTCTTCTTTGGCGCAGGACTGGCTCTTCTCGCTGGAACCGCAGCGACAGCTGGCGGCGTCGCGGCGCTGCAGCGCCCTATGGGCAAAGGCGACTGGAACATGGGGGAGATCCGCGAATGGCGCGGTATTGCGACAGCTGAACCCTATGCCATGCTACGCACCACCGATCTCGACGGGACACCCCGCACCGTAATTTTGGGCTGCCAAGGCAAATGCGGGGTCAGCGCCAAGATCGGCGCGCTCGCCGGCAAACCCGTGATTGTTCAAGGTTCGCTTATCCAGCGCGGCACCCACAGCATGATTGCGGTCATTGATGGCCTGGATTGGATTCGAGAAGATGCCGGCGGCGACATTGATGGCCTGGCTTTCCCAAAGCCTGAGCCGGTTATGGAAGTCTCTCTGAACGGGGAGATCCTCGACACCAAATGCTGGTTCGGCGCGATGCGCCCTTCATCAGGCAAAGTCCACAAGGCTTGTGCCAGCCTTTGCATCCGCGGCGGTCTGCCACCAGCTTTCTATGTCAAAGATCCAAAGGACCAGTCGGCATTGATGATCATGACGTCCGGCGGGTTCGGTCACAATAAAGACCTCCTCCCCTATGTTGCTGATCCCGTATCAATTACGGGCCAGGTTCAAAGGTTCGGAGATCTGTTTTTGCTAGATGCGCCGGTCAGCGCGATTTCTCGGCTCTAATTGGTTGAGCCGAAGGTCGCGCCGGTTTTCTCAAAATAGCTCCGCCAGAATGCTTTCAACTCGCTGATCGGCAGATCATATTCCTGACGCGGAACGATGCGTGCCACAACATCCACACCGTCAAATCCAGGCAACTGGCTTGCGATCGATGTGTCTGAATAGGCCGCAAGGTCTGCGCCGCTTTGATAGAAAGAAAACGCATCTGAATGTTGCATCAGGTCTGAAACGATGACCAAACGACGGTTATCGCGATTAGATTGGAAATCAGCGCGATCGCCGACAGAGTAGAGCGCTTCAAACAAGGGTGAACTTGGTTGGCTCGTGGTGGTCAGGGTTTCTGAGATGGTCGCTGAAAGTGGCTGATAGAAATGCTCGCGCCAGGTATCATCGATCATGCGCGGGTTTTGCAGGATCGGATTCGCATCCTCGACGCTTCCCGGAGAGCAATGCGCGTATAGCGTCTTTGGATCAAATGGCTGTTCGCTGTTCGGCAGGACTACGGTCAAACGTCCAAACCGTGGCAGAGCGCGCGCTTCCGCATCAATGAGCTCATCAACCCAAGCCAGATCATTTTCCGAGAAGGGATCAGATTGATCGATCAGCAAAATCGTATGCGCGGGATCGCGGCGATCCATCCGGCACTCGCTCTCAGGGTCCAAGGCAGGTGCGGCGTTGAACGCTGCTACCGAAAACAGGCCAATAACCGTTAGCAGCATGACGCCAATCGCGCCGCGCCAAAACCAAGGACCTTTTTCTCTAGCTCGGGGCATCTGTCACCTCCGGATCTTCTTTTCAGGCGGAACGAACATCGCTCTGCTGCTCGCGCGCCATACGGGCATCACGAGCTCTCGCGACCTCTTTGTTCACCTGTTTCTGGATGGATGAGAGTCCTTTTTGGACACTCTGAATGTGCGTCTCGAGCCATTCGCGCGTCAGATTGAGCGCGGTCAGGTTTTGCTCAATCGTTTTGATCGCCGCATTCGCTTGCTCACGTTCTTTCGAAAAATCAAAGGCCGGGAGGTTTGGTGTTACGATCTCATCAAAATAGGCTGGAATGTCAGCCTGATCACCGAGCTTATCGCGGAACTTGTTGCGTGCGCGGCGATGAGCTTGGCGGTAGGCAATCTTGAGAGACCGCTCCTGGTCACCTGCTTTTGCTGCAATCCCCACCGCACGATCACGATGCGCATCCAACTCATTGAGCGACTTTTCGATCTCGCGTTTTGCGGCTGTGTGGCGTTTGTGCTGGGTCTCAAACCAGAACCGGCACCGCGTGAAATAATCAGAGAGGTCATCGCGAACGCCATTGCGAACCGCTTGGCGCTTCTCATAGGCCAAACGCTCTTTGCGCCAGACCCGCCCATAGCCCGGATAGCGATCGGAAATCCGGTCATAGCCTTCATAGATCGCGACGCCAAAGATGGTCAGACCAATCAGCAAAAGCGCAATCGCGACCAGGGAGTCCAAGCCAAAAATGTTAGGGAACATGCTACCGATGACGGCGCCCGGAGAGATATCAAACATTGAGAAACCTGCGAGCGAGCCTGCGTCTTGGGCCGCGTGCAAGCTGATCTCTACGGCGTCGCGGAAGTGCGCGATGAAGAAGTTCAGCATGATCCCGAAAAAGATCAGAAATCCAGCGATGACACCGCCCGCAATGCGGAAGCCTTTTTCTGGGTGGTTGAGGTAACGAAGCCCAAAGAAACCGGCCAGAACGCCAGTGAGAACGTTCACTGCGCTGATCCCAAACGCCACCATCATTCCGCCCATCAGGCCGGAAGACTGTGCGTCCTTGAACAAAAGCGCGTTGAAACACCCTTCGACGATCATGATCAAAAGCAGAATTGCGAGGGTTTGCTCGACATTCTTTTTGATGTCCGGGGTTCGTTTCCCGATCCGGTCGCCATGTTCTTGCTTAAAGTGTTGGAGTTCGATCACCGTCGCGTCGTGATGATCTCGCGCTGTTTCTGCATCATCAACCTCATAGTGGCGAAACTCGTTCTCTTCCGCCTTGATGACTTCGCGCAGATGTTCAGGATGAATATCTGCCGGCGTGCAATCTTGAATGAAGTTGCGAACGCTGGCGGCCGTGCCGCTCATCCACGTTTCTAAGCTGCGGCGCACACCGCCTGCCCGCTCTGCAATTTCCTGCTCGCGCTCGCTCCACTGATCCTCGGTCATGGCGTCAGACGCAGGAACGGCATCTGCTGCATCTTCTTGAGCAATCTTGCGCGTTCGCCCACGGCTAAACCCAAGATCGCCTTCAGAGAGCTTTCCTTTCAGGCCATGCTTGCGCAACGACTCTTTTGATTTGAAGGTTTTGATGGCTGATTGATAGCCAATGTCTGCGCCCCAGCGCACCGATCTTCTACTCATTTGCCCAATCCCATTAACAAAGTCGGCCCGAATATTAACCCTACTGAAAATCGGTGCTGGGCCTTAACAACCTCCTAAGACGATACTCAAAGCCGGCGCCCACCGGCCTTAAATTTACGTCATTAAGAGTTGGACTTTGAAATGGTTAACGATTTTTGGGAGATCTATTCCCACTCAATCGTTCCTGGCGGCTTTGAAGTGATGTCATAAACAACACGATTCACGCCTTTGACTTCATTGATAATTCTCGTCGCCACCCGGCCGAGGAAGTCGTGCTCGAATGGGAAATAGTCAGCGGTCATACCGTCTGTAGAAGTTACCGCGCGCAGGGCCAGAACGTTCTCATAGGTGCGTTCATCTCCCATCACACCAACTGTGTTTACGGGAAGCAGAACCGCGAATGCCTGCCAAATCTGATCATAAAGCCCGCCATTTCGGAGCTCTTCCAGATAAATCGCGTCAGCTTTGCGCAATGTATCAGCTTTCTCACGCGTGATTGCGCCAGGAATACGGATAGCGAGACCTGGACCTGGGAATGGATGCCGTCCGATGAAAGCCTCCGGCAGGCCAAGCTCTCGGCCGAGCGCACGCACCTCATCTTTGAATAGGTCTCGGAGCGGCTCGACCAATTGCATATTCATTCGCTCAGGCAGACCGCCGACATTGTGGTGGCTCTTGATCGTAACAGACGGACCGCCAATCGCGCTAACGCTTTCGATGACGTCTGGATACAGCGTGCCTTGCGCCAAGAAGTCGGCTCCGCCAATCTTCTTCGCTTCTTCTTCGAACACATCGATGAACAGTTTGCCGATAATCTTACGCTTGCGCTCTGGATCGCTGACCCCGTCCAACTCACCGAGGAAGAGATCAGATGCGTCCACGTGTACGAGCGGGATATTGTAGTGCTCGCGGAACAAATCGACGACCTGCTCGCTCTCATTCATCCGCATCAGGCCATGATCGACATAAACGCAGGTCAGCTGGCTACCGATCGCTTCATGGATCAGAACCGCTGCAACCGAACTATCGACCCCGCCCGAGAGGCCGCAAATGACGCGGCCTGAACCAACCTGAGCGCGGATCTTTTCAATCGCCTCTTCCCGATATGCCGCCATCGTCCAATCGCCTTTCAGACCGGCGATCTTATGCGTGAAGTTGCGCAAAATCTGCGCGCCATGCGGCGTGTGGACGACTTCAACATGGAACTGGGTCGCATAGAAATCGCGGTCAGGATCGACAATCGCCGCGACCGGTGCACCGGGTGATTTTGCAATGACTTTGAAGCCCGGCGCCATTTCCGCGACATGGTCGCCATGGCTCATCCAGACCTGCTCTTCAGCGCCAGCTTCAAACAGGCCTTCGAGCAGTTTGTCATCCTGCACCTTTTCGATGAAAGCGCGGCCAAATTCGCGGCTCGTGCCGCTCTCAACCCGGCCACCGAGCTGCTCCATCATCACTTGCTGACCGTAACAGATCCCAAGCACCGGAACGCCCAGTTCGAACACTTCGGCTGGCGCGCGCGGGCTGTCGTCCCAGGTAACGCTCGCCGGGCCACCTGAAAGGATGACCGCTTGCGGATCATAGGTCTTCAGGAAAGGCTCATCGACCTTGTTGAAGGGGTGAATTTCGCAATAAACACCGCTCTCGCGGAGCCGTCGGGCGATCAGCTGAGTAACTTGACTTCCGAAGTCAATAATCAGCGCGCGTTCGTGTTTCTGTTCAGCCATGTGGCCCTTTAGCTGAGTCCCGCGCAGGCCTCAACTGGGGCAAATCAGGATCCGAACGGAGAGTCCGGGCGTCGGCGTCCAAACAGGCCGCCACCGTCCTGTACCAGAGGCGTGGAGGGTTTGCGTTTGTTGCCAAAACTCGCTGCGGGTTTGGCCGGCCTGGATTGCGCGCGCGGTGTCGCTGGGATCGCCCGCGGCGGCGGTGTTTTTTGCCGAGACGGCTGGCTTGGCACACCTTGTGGCTGCGGCGTCAGCAGAGGCGGCCCCACTTCAGATGCTGGGCTGTCTTCTGGGACATAGCCAAGCTTATAGGCTTGCATCAGCTGGATCAGCTTTTGCGCTTTCATGCCAACTGCCGGGATCGAGTGGGTTCCACCGACCAGCAATTTGGCGGCTTTGCCCATCATGGTGCCTTCTTTGTCCACATGCGTGAACGAAACCATGTTGGCTGCGGTAATCAGGCCTGATTTGACTTTGTGAACCCGAAAATCGGTAATCTCTTCCCAACGATAAGTTTTCGCCGAGAACCAGTTGCGGATTTTGATCCCGTCCTTGGACATCACCAGGCGTTGCAGAACACCGGCGCCGACAAGGAAGAAGACGCCGCCAACGATCAGGCCAAGACCTGGCAGCATGAGGATGATCGCTACACCGCCGAGAAACCACTTCCATGCGGTCGGCGTGAGTGTCGTAACCCCGTTTTCGGTTTTGATCGCCATGCTCGCCCCTCACTCCATTCAGCCCTTAGACTGCCAGAATGAGCTAAATTTGGCGCAAAACCAGACCGAAAATTTCCAACAAAGGCGTTAACCTTGCCGGCGCAAAACGGCGAAGAAGAAGCCATCCGTACCAGCGCTGCGCGGCGTAAGGCGAACGCTGCCAGATGGCCCCTGCCCGGCTTTGATCACGGCAATGCCTTCATCTGTGAGAAGTCCGCTTTCACTTGCATGCGTGACAGCATCCTCCTGAACCCAAGCCGGGTTTGATGCCAGAAACGCATCGACGCGATCCTCGTCTTCCTCGACGAGGAAGGAACAGGTCGCATAAAGCAACCGCCCACCCGGTTTCACATAGTCAGCCGCCTTGGACAGGACCTCATTTTGCTGCTCAATGCGAGTTTCGAGGGATTTCGGTTTGACCCGCCATTTCGTATCCGGGCGGCGACGCCATGTCCCGGTTCCGGTGCAAGGCGCATCTACGAAGACACAATCCATCTGCCCTTTGAGCGCTTCAAGCGCTTCGGGCTCGCTCGGATGGAGCAATTGTACATTGTGCGCGCCAGAGCGTTTCAGCCGCGGGATGATCGCGCTCAAGCGGCGTCCATCTATGTCATAGGCAAAGACCTGGCCTTTGCCGGACATGGCCGCTGCGAGGGCCAGTGTTTTACCGCCGCCGCCCGCGCAATAATCGAGCACTTGCTCGCCCGCGCGCACATTGGCCGCGGCCGCCGCAATCTGCGATCCAGCATCTTGGACCTCAACCCAGCCTTTTGAATAGGCCGGGATATTGTCCAAACTGGCCTCTCGCTGAGATGGATCGCGAGCCGGAATATGGAAGGCATTGTGTAGCAAACGGGAAGGCTCAGCCTTCGCGCTTCGAAGCGGCGCTGCGGCTTTCTCTGTGTCGACTTTCAGCGTGTTCACACGCAAATCGACATCGGCGCGCACCGCCATGGCTTGCCCTTCGACAGCGGCGAGCTCTCCAAATGCGCGTTGCATGTTCGGGGTCAGCCATTCTGGATAGTCCCCTGCAATATGCGCCTCTGCGGTCACATCAGGCGCCATCACCAAACGTTCGCGTTCTTGCAGCGTCAGTTTGCTGGGAGCGTGCTGCTCGTCCATCGCATCGTCGATCCGGCGAATGTCCCACCCCCATGCGAAACTCAAAGCGCCCAGGATCAAACCGCGCGGCGTGTCATCGCCCATCGCATGAGCAATCGAGTTGCGTTTGCGAAGCGCGTCGAGCACCAGGCCTGACACCCAAGCGCGATCCTTAGATCCTGCATACCGCGCACGTTTGCCCCAATCCCGCGCCGCCACTTTCACAGGCTGATGGCGCCCAAGGACGTCACTCAAAACATCAATCGCTGCCGCT
>JALUWJ010000186.1 GCA_027019605.1 Henriciella sp.
AACCTGAGCGATCGCCGTTCCACTCGCCATCATCGCTAAGGCGCTTAGTGCCGCTAATGCTTTTGTCACAGTCATTCTTCTACTCTTCTACTTCACCCGTATCGGTGTCCTCGGATCCTTCGGGGTAGATTGTCAAATCGACATTCCCACGAAAAATGACTCGATCACCATCATCCTCAATTTCATACGAGTCTGCGCGGACATAGCCAAGGGGGCCGCTGCCGCTCAATGGTTCCAGGCCTTGTACCCGTCCATCCAAGATGAAGACACGCGCTGCAGTCGTCTCGAACTTATAGCCCTCGCGGTCGCGCACTTTGACGGCTTGGAACAGATCCAAATATTCCGCGTTTTGATAGTAAACGCCGACCGGAGCGCTGACCTCGGTGCCTTTGTCATCAACCAGTCTCGGGCTGGTGAGATTGATTACGTTCGGGTCGGCCCGGCGCCGCCGCGCCTCCGCAGCGGTGATGACATAGGCTTCGCCAGCAATATTGCGCCCGGTGAAACGGGCATTGACCATGGTCACGACCTCATCCCCCGCGAGCTGGTCGACTTGCTCACCCGGACCGGTGAGCGTGGTCGCCGCGATCGGACCAATGATAACGCCGGCAGAGATGGCCGCGCCGGCGACGAAGGCCATGCGCAAAATGCCAACAAATTTCGAACGACGCCGCGCCTGCGCCAAAGTCATTTGGCGCTGTGGAGCCCATTGGGCCAGCATTTCGGTATGGGCGGCGGTCATAACACTCTACTATGCGACAAAATCCAACGAGAACAGGGCCCTGACATGACAGTTCCGTCACACTCTCGCAAGCACAGATTAGCTATGGGCGAAGATATCGGTTTCATCCCATCCGAGAAGGTCAAGATCCGCCCGCACCGGTAAGAAGTCGAAACAGGCCTGAGCAAGCTCTACTCGCCCTTCTCTTTCCAACATCGCAATCAAGCCTTCGCGAATTTGATGCAAGTGCAACACATCGCTCGCCGCGTATTGAAGCTGCTGATCGGTAAGCTCTTCAGCGCCCCAATCGGAAGACTGCTGTGATTTGTCCATATTGGCGCCGATGAGCTCACGCGTCACATCTTTGAGGCCATGGCGATCGGTATAGGTCCGTGACAGTTTCGAAGCGATCTTCGTACACCAGACTGGCGCGCAGGTGATGCCCATCCATTTTTTCATCATCGCCACGTCAAAACGGGCAAAATGAAAAATCTTCAGCACGTTCGGGTCAGACAGGAGCGCCTTGAGATTCGGGCAGTCATAGCTTCGTTCCAGCTGAACCACGTGGGCTGAGCCATCTCCTGAGGAGATCTGGACAACGCAGAGGGCGTCGCGCACCGGATTCAGCCCCATGGCTTCGGTATCGACGGCGATAATGGCGCCCAATTCAAGATCAGCCGGCAAATCGCCTTTGTGCAAAGTGATATTATTCATGCCCGCGGCATAGGCCTGCGTCGCCTTGCATGCAAGTCTATCTGCGAAAACCCGTGCAGCACACCATATCCGCGCTTGCCATTGCGCTGGGTTATTATTAGGGATTTGCGCTCGCGGAGAGGTGGCCGAGTGGCTGAAGGCGCTCCCCTGCTAAGGGAGTATACGTGATAAGCGTATCGAGGGTTCGAATCCCTTCCTCTCCGCCA
>JALUWJ010000187.1 GCA_027019605.1 Henriciella sp.
GGGTTTCAGAATCTGCGTCCATCGGCTGTTTGCCCCGCGCCGGACCGCTCATCTGATTGGTCACGATTTGCGCGGTTTGCTGAGAGAAATCCATCCAGGTTTTCAGGCTCTCTTGCCAATACTCAAACGGCGACAATGGCGCGGCGTCTTTGGGTAAATTCTGATCAGACATTGGCAATCCCAGCTCATGTTGCAGCGCACAATAACAAGCCAAATTCAAGAGAGCAAGGTTTGGTAATTTCCTGTTATCGCAAACCACGTTACGAAAGGCATATGACCTCTCGTTTGACTGGCAATGTACTTGTTTTCGATTCCGGCATGGGCGGACTGACCGTCGCGCGGGAACTGCAAGCCTTGTCGCCGACTTTGGCGGTCGATTATGCGGCCGATAGTGGCTTCTTTCCTTATGGCGACAAATCGGATGCCGCCTTAAGGGAGCGCTTGCCGCTGGTCGCGAAAGCTTTGTGCCAGGTCGCGCGTCCGGACGTGTTCGTTATTGCTTGTAACACGGCGAGCACATTGGCGCTGGAAGAGGTCCGGGCGGTCTTGGACATCCCCGTCGTTGGAACCGTGCCAGCTATTAAACCGGCGGCAGCAACCACGCGCACAGGAACGATTGGCCTCCTGGCGACGCCAGGCACGGTGAAACGCGACTATACGGCAAAATTAATTGCGGACTATGCCAGCGAAACGCGAGTTATCATGCATGGCTCCGTCGCTTTGGTTCGAATGGCCGAGCAAATCGCATCGGGTGAGGCAGTCTCTTTGGAAGCCTTTCGTGACGCGCAATCACCGCTCTTCAAAGCCGAGGGCGGCGACCAAATTGATACGATTGTCTTAGCCTGTACGCACTTTCCGCTCATCCGCGGTGAGCTTGCGGCCACCGTTCCGCATCCGGTAACCTTCATCGATAGCGGCGAAGCGATTGCGCGGCAGACGTTGCGCGTGCTGCCCAAGAACGCAATCTCGAACCATGAAGGCGGACATGTCTGGCTGACCAGCCTTCCGAACAAGCAAGCCCGTTTGATTGAAGTCTGCCGCCGCTTTGGTTATGAGCAAGTCGATTTCATCGCTGTTGAATGATGCAGAGCCAACACGTTCCTGTCACACAAGTCAGATAACCGAGCCGTCAGGTTGAATACGGAGCAGATCTTGCGCACACTCTTTGCTGCCATTGCTGTTCTGGGCGCCGCGGCATGCGGGTCCAGTACTGATCTTTCCGAGGTGCCGGAGCCAGAGGTTCTGGTGCCGATCGAAGGGCTCGGCGATGCACAGAAGATCAAAATTGTAGGGTCCTCCACGGTTGCCCCATTCTCAACCACCGTGGCCGAGCAATTCGGAGCGATTTCCCTGCACCCGGCGCCAATTGTCGAAACAACCGGCACAGGTGGCGGCTTCAAAGCGTTTTGCGGCGCGATCGGACCAGACGAGCCCTCAATCATCAACGCGTCTCGTAAAATCAAAAATAGCGAGCGCACGCTCTGCTCGGACGCGGGCATCATAGACCCGTTTGAGATCAAGATCGGATATGACGGAATTGTTCTCGCCAATGGGAAAGCCGGCCCGGACCTAAACCTCACCAAAACCGATATCTTTCGGGCCCTGGCAGCTGAATTGCCGGATGGCGATGGGGGGTGGATGGCCAACCCGCATCGGTATTGGAACGAGGTCAATCCGAGCTTGCCAAGCATGCGCATCCTCGTCTCTGGTCCACCGCCAACGTCTGGAACGCGCGACGCATTTGCCGAGATCGCAATGGAACGCGGTGCAATCGGGGTCCCAGAGTTTCAAGCCTTGCGGGAGGAAGATCCGGCTGCCTTTACCGCCCGGGCGCGCGAGATCCGCAATGATGGCGCGTGGATTGATAGCGGCGAGAATGACAGCTCGATCATTAACACCCTGCTCCGCAATGAGGATGCGATCGGCGTGCTCGGTTATTCCTTTCTCGAGCAGAATCTCGACCGCGTGAAAGGCAGCAAGATCAGCGATATCGCGCCGACTTTCGAGAATATTTCGAGCGGCGCGTATGGCGTGTCCCGCAGCATGTATTTCTATGTGAAGCGCGAAAACCTGCCTATCGTTCCTGGCTTGTCTGACTATGTCGCGGAGTTCATTCAGGAAGACGCCTGGGGACCGGATGGCTATCTGATCGAGAAAGGCCTGATCCCGCTGCCTGAAGCCGATCGGAACGCCATTCGCGCGTCAGCGACGGAGATCCTTACAGGGTTGAGAAATCAACCACCGTCAGAGAATGCCCCGTTGCCTCAACAAAACGCCGAAGATCATCCCGTGCAATAGCCGTGGTGGCAGTGTTCACAAGGGGATGGAAGTTAACCTTGTCGAACCCCATCAATGCGGCGTCTGCGATGAACCGAACCCGCTGATCTTTATCATTCATCAGGGCAAATGCCGTGACCGACCCCGGCTCGACGCCCAAACACTCCACCATCAGCTCTGCGCTTGCGAAAGATAGACGCCGCGTACCGATCAGCTTGTGCAATTGGTTGAGCTTCAACTGACTGTCCGCCCAGGCAGAGATCAGGACGATCGTGCTATCCTTATCCTTCATAAACAGGTTTTTGCTGTGTCCACCTGGCATAGAAGCTTTGAGATGACGCCCCTCCTCAACCGTAAACGTCGCCGCGTGCTCAACCGTTGTATGGGCGATATCGAGGTCATCGAGATAAGCGAAGAGGTCAGATGGACTTGCAGGCATGTCGGCCTTGGGGCAGGAAATCGTCTAGGGGTCAAGTCCATTTAGAAGGAACAGAGATGCATCTCGATTGTTATAAAATCCATGCTGTCGCGCCAGAGATTGTGCCAGGCCGAAGCAATCGTGATTGGATGGATGCCTTTCCGGATCGCCAACCTTATCGCTGCTTGCCACTGTCCATGGCGAACTCAACCGGCTGGGAAATCCTCTGTCCAATGGATCTGAAAATCATCTGGAATGGCGGACCGGATAAGCAGGATATCACGCTCAAGACACGCGGCGATCCACGCGCGATTCCCTCCTTCGCGGACAGTCATTTTCAGCGCGGTATCGTAACGTTCCATACCGGGCACCTGTTTCGCACACCGCCCGGTTGGGGTCTGATGACGATGGGCGCACCGAACTTCTTTAAAGATGGCATCGCGCCTTTGACAGGGCTGGTTGAGACCGATTGGCTGCCCTTTCCTTTCACCATGAATTGGCAAATGACCCGCCCGGGTGAGGTTGTCTTCGAAAAAGGCGATCCTTTTTGCTTCATCGTTCCAATCGAACACGGGAAGCTCGAAGAAATTCAACCAATCCGCAAGCGACTGAGCACCAATCCGAAGCTCGAAAAAGAGTTTCATGGCTGGGCGGAAAGCCGCGGTGACTTCAACAAAAAACTGGTCTCTGGTGACAAAGAGGTCATGGCAGCCGGGTGGCAACGCCATTACATGCGCGGCGAAAAACAAACCGGCGATAAGGTCGACTCGCACGTTACCAAGCGCCGTCTCAAGCCGCCCAAAGATGTTTAGGGCCAGACTGCCTTTATTTGCGTCCTGATTTCGCCCTGTTTAGACACGACCTTACGTGGGTGATGGAGGATCGAATGAAACCACATGTCTGGATGATTGCGCTCGGTGCGCTCGGGCTTACGGCCTGCGGCGGAGGTGGCGGCGGTGATTATGAACGATCCGCAGCGCCCCCTGCTCCGGCGCCTGTGATGGCTGAAGAGTCGATCCAACTAGATCGCAGCATGAGCTTGAAAAGCGCTGGCGCTCCGCAGAACGACATCGCCCCCTCCGAACCTTCAACCGGTGAACCAGCGACCGAGCAATATATAGCCTATAGTCACAATCTTGGCCTGACGCTTCCGAAAGGCGGCGTGGATCCGATGATGGCAGCGCATACAGCCGCTTGTCGCGCGGCGGGCACCAATACCTGCATTGTCATCAACTCGAATGTGTACAGCCAAGACGAGGATTATGCCTCGGGCAATCTCTCGATCCGCGCGACCCCGGATTGGATTGACGGCTTCATGTCGGGCGTTGAGGCTGACACAGAAAAAGCCGGCGGCGAGATTACACAGCGCTCCACCAGCGCCGAAGACCTCACCCGCCAAATCGTTGATACCGGCGCGCGGCTTGATGCGCAGAAAACCCTGCAGGGACGACTGCTCAATCTCCTCGAACGACGCGATGGAGAGCTCGGCGAACTGTTGCAAATCGAGCGCGAACTCGCCCGCGTGACCGGCGATATTGAAAGCATTGAAGCGCAATTGAAGACCCTGCGCCTGCGGGTTTCCATGTCATCGCTGACGATTGGATACCAAACCAAAGTTCCTGCCTTTAGCGGCTCACGAGAGAACCCGCTTGGCGAAGCGTTTGGCGACTTTTTCTACAATCTTTCAGCAGCGATTGCGGCCGTCATTACCGCCTTCGCGGTGGGCCTGCCTTGGATCGTTCTGATCGGTTTGTTCCTATGGATTTGGCTGAAACTGATCTGGCCGCGAATCCGCGGAAACAAGAAAAAACCTAAGTCGACGACCTAGTCCGCCTCAAGATCGGTTACGCGCTCTGAACATTGATCAGAGCGTGACCGATCACTGCTTTCAGATAGTCCGGATTGAATGGCTTGGTGATCAAATAGGACGGCCCCTCATTCGTGGTCGAAAGGTATTTTTCCGGATAGGCGGTCACAAAGACCACAGGGATCGAGTCCTGAAGCTTCATTTCGGCGATCGCATCGGTTCCCATCGAGCCATCGGCCAGATGGATATCACAAAGCACAATATCGGGACTATGTTCAGCGTTCAGCGCCACAGCTTCAGACGCTGTCGTAGCGATCCCGACCACTCGGTGACCGAGGCTTTCTGCAATCCGCTTCAGCTGCGCCGAGATCAGCGGTTCATCCTCAACGATCAGCATGCCGGTTGCGGTCGACGATGCGAAATCCTGCTCGGCCATTTCGATCAATTCGAGCAACTCGTCTCGGCGCACGCCCAAAACGCGGCAGGCAACGGTGCTTGGAAAGCCCTCTACAGCGGTCAGGAGCAAAGCGCGGCGGGCTTTGGCCTCACGCGTTTTCTGGATCTGATCAAGTTCAACATCGAGCAGCTGAAACAGTCGCTCTCTGTCGTAGCGATCAAAATCAAAATCCGGCTGAAGCGACAGCTCCAACACATTTTGCAGAGTGCGTTCGACGCAGGCATCCCCGATTTTGGTATCCCCGGTCGCCGCGCGTGCATATCGGCGAAGATATGGAACCAGCTTTTCTATGCGCTCTGACGCCCACATTCGCTCAAGTCTCCCTTGGTGGACAACTGCTTAAAGCAGATTGACCATCGGTGTGACACTCTAACTTATATCGCAAATGGGTGGCGTAAAGCTCACCAAGCGGGAGGGTCGACTTTGATACAGCGAAAATCCGGCTCCAATTTACGTCCCGTTGCGGGAGGACGGTCTGATCTCTCGCCAGGTCAGGCCCTTCGAAAGCAATATCAAGATGTTCAAAACGAGGAAATTCCGAAGCGCCTTCAAAAACTGATTGAGGCGCTGAAAGAGGCTGAGCGCCGCGAGAAACAAGGCGACTAACCGTCATCAAAAGCGACCTCGCCCGTCTCGACACTCAACACCACTGGCACACTGAATTGTAAGTGTAACCCAGTTGGTTTGAATTCGTGTTCGACATCAATGTTTGCCATCATGTCGAACAGTTGAAACCCAAACCCGGTTTTTTCGGGTGGTACGAGGTTTTCCAACCCAGACTCTGTCCATTCTGCGAACAGCCGCCCCTCTTCCATCCACCAGCGCATTGAAAGTTTTCCGTTTTCCGCGGTCAGGAAGCCATACTTAGCGGCGTTCGTGATCAACTCATGGACAATCATCGAAGTGAATTTACTGGCGCGCACAGTAAGTTTGATGGGCGCTCCATCAATCTCAATCCGATCCAAAACCGGCCCAGCATAGGGTTCCAGTTCGCCGCGCAAGATGGTTTCGAAATCCAAGCCTTGCCAGTGCGCATCTGTCAGGGCCGCAAAATTCCGGCTCATCGCACCCAGCCGGCCATTGAAGCTGGTCAAAAAGGACTCAATATCGCCCGAGACCATGCCTGTTTGCTCGGCAACGGATTGGACGACAGATAGTGTATTTCGAACCCGGTGATTGAGCTCCGCGGTCACCAAGTCGCGTTGTTGGCGCAAAGCTTCGCGCTCCGTCACGTCTTCGGCGCGTTGCACCAAAAATTGCACATGGCCTTCGTCACAATAGATTGGAAATTGCGCAATCTGCCAAACTCGATCTTCGACGCTGCCATCCGGCATCTCCATTCGATAAGACTGTGCTTCAAGCTGCGTAAACGCACCCGCTAGCGTGTCTTCAAAAACTTTCCGTACGCGCGCTTCACGTTCCTCAGTATCGGGGAAAACGTCAAAAATTTGGTTCCCAATCAGCTCGTCAAAACGACGGCCAACCGCGCGGCAATAGGCGTCGTTAGCATCAACGTAAACGAGATTTGTATCCAAGATCATCGCCGCATTTGGCATGCGATGGAAAATCGTTTTGTGAATGTTCGCACTCATCAGACTCAACCCTAGAGTGAGTCTTTTTTTCGTCGAGAGTCTTTGTCGAAATTATTCAGGTGCGCGGGTCTTGAGGGCCAAAGCGTGCAACTCTCCGCCCATTTTACCCTTCAGCGCGGCATAGACCATTTGGTGCTGTGCCACGCGGGGTTTGCCTTTGAATTGCGGCGATACGATTTCGGCCTGCCAGTGATCATTATCACCGGCGAGGTCAGTCAGCGTAATTTCGGCCTCTGGGAACGCTTCGGTCAGGAAGCCTTCCAGTGTCTCACGTGTCATCGCCATGGCTTATGCAGGCTCCGGCTCGCCGCCAAAGTCGCTGCCTTTATCTTTGCGACGCTTACCAATGACCGGCACAGCCGCATTCGGGCGTGGCGGCTCATCTGGTTCATCCGGACGGTCCGGCAGGGTGCCATCATTGATCAGCGCGCGGATTTCGTCGCCAGTCAGCGTTTCGTATTCCAGCAGAGCTTCTGCAAGAGCCGTCCACTGGTCGCGGAACTTGGTCATAATGTCCCGCGCATCATCCATGCCTTTTTGGATCAGCTTGCGGACTTCTTCTTCAATCTTTTTCGATGTCTCTTCAGACACGGAAGACGATTGAACCAGTTGCTGTCCGAGGAACACTTGGCCTTGGTCTTCACCATAATCGACAGGACCGATTTCGTCGGACAGTCCCCAACGGGTCACCATCGCGCGCGCCAATCGTGTCGCCTGCTGGATGTCAGACGCGGCGCCGGCTGTGACCGCCTCATCGCCAAACTTCTCTTCTTCGGCAACGCGGCCACCCATGATGATTGCCAAGCGAGAGGTCATCTCGATGCGGCTCATGGACAGTTTATCATCCTCTGGCAGCTGCATCACCATACCGAGGGCGCGGCCACGTGGAATGATCGTCGCTTTGTGCACAGGATCTGCTTTCGGGACCTTCAGAGCGACGATTGCGTGCCCCGCTTCGTGCCAGGCGGTCAGTTCTTTCTCGTCCTGGCTCATCACCATAGAGCGGCGCTCTGGCCCCATCAGGATCTTATCCTTGGCATCCTCAAACTCGGACATCGCCACTACGCGCTTGCCGCGACGGGCTGCGAGCAGAGCCGCCTCATTGACCAGATTGGCCAAGTCAGCGCCAGAGAAACCCGGAGTTCCACGAGCAATAATCTTTGGATCCACATCCTTCGCCAGCGGCACATTGCGCATGTGCACTTTCAGGATTTTTTCGCGGCCAATGACATCTGGATTGCCAACTGTGACCTGACGGTCAAAGCGGCCTGGACGCAAGAGTGCTGGGTCCAGCACGTCTGGACGGTTGGTCGCTGCGACGATGATGATGCCATCATTCGCTTCGAAACCATCCATCTCGACGAGCAGCTGGTTGAGCGTCTGTTCGCGCTCATCATTGCCGCCGCCAAGACCTGCTCCGCGCGACCGGCCCACGGCATCAATCTCGTCAATAAAGATGATACAAGGCGCATTGCGCTTGGCTTGTTCGAACATGTCGCGGACCCGGCTCGCACCGACACCGACAAACATTTCAACAAAGTCCGAACCTGAAATCGTAAAGAATGGAACGCCAGCTTCCCCTGCAATGGCGCGCGCCAGCAGTGTTTTACCAGTTCCTGGAGGACCGACGAGCAGCGCGCCTTTGGGGATCTTGCCGCCCAGGCGCTGGAACTTCGCCGGGTCTTTCAGGAAGTCGACAACCTCTTCGAGTTCTTCTTTGGCTTCATCAACGCCGGCAACATCATCAAACGTGACGCGGCCTTGCTTCTCTGTCAGCAGGCGCGCGCGAGACTTGCCAAAGCTCATTGCCCCTCGGCCACCGCCACCAGACTGCATTTGGCGCATGAAGAAAATCAGGATTGCGACGATGAAAACAATCGGCAGCAGGCCAACGATCAAGTCGCCCAGATTGAAGCCCGTATCGGGATCATCAACGACAGATGGAACATCCAGCTCGATCATGCGCTCGCGCAGCGCGCCAAGATCCTGGCTTTTCTGCGCGAAGATGCGTTCATTCCCAGTGGTCACCGCCGTCACCTTGGTCGGCGTGATCACGACTTCTGAAAGTTGTTTGTTTTCAGCAAGCTCATAGACCTCAGAAATATCCACTTTCTGAGCGCCCGCTTGAGACGGGTTGCTTTGCATGACAGCCAAGAGGCCCAAAAGGAGCACTGCGATCAGGCCCCAAACTGCGAGATTCCGCATATTCATCGATCGTTCCAGACGTTAGAGAAGTCAGAGGCCTACAATATAGGGGAAGGTTTTCATGAAAACGACTCAAATCATGTCAATCTATGCCATAAGCTTCATCTATGATTGTAATTTAGGCGCCGAAGCGCGCCGTGTTGAGGGATAATTCATGACCGATGCGTTGAAAGTCTACGGCCCTGTGGCGGCGGGCTTACTGATACTTTTGATCATCACCATGCGCTTCATCGCGCCGCCTCCGCCTATGGAGCTGCGCTTTGCTGCAGGCGGAGTCGATGGACAATATTACGCACTCGCAGAGCAATATGCGGACGCCCTGGCAGAGCATGGAATCCAGGTGGAAGTGCTAGAAACCGCTGGAACGGTTGAGAACTTCGCGCTCCTAAAAGCGGGCGATGCAGATGTCGCGCTGTTGCAGGGCGGGATTGCCAGCGAAGACGACCGCGCAGATTTACTGTCACTGGGCGGCATGTTCGCGGAACCGTTTTGGGTTTTCACGCGCGCCGCCCCCGAAGCAACTATTGCGATGGATTTTGGCGACCTTAAAACCGCCAGGATTGCCGCTGGCGCGATCGGCTCAGGAACCCGCGCGATGACCGAGCGCGTGCAATCCGAATGGGGCGGTAACTGGCAGCCCATCGTGCCGCTTTCCGGCAGCGCAGCAGCCGCAGCCCTCCGCGCCGGTGAGGTGGACGCCGCCGTCTTCACCGCCAGTGTGGAAGCAAAATATGTCCAGGACCTGCTGACCGCACCCGGCATTCAACTGATCGGTATGCGCCGCGCCAAAGGCCTGTCCATGCGCGATGACGCCTTGGCGCCATTGGTCCTGTTTGACGGCGTTGTTGATATGGATCGCAATATTCCATCGCGGGACACAGAGCTGATTTCGGCGATTGCTCAGCTT
>JALUWJ010000188.1 GCA_027019605.1 Henriciella sp.
GCGATGGGCGACAAGATCAGCTCCAAAAAACTCGCAGCGGACGCAGGCGTTTCAACCGTGCCGGGGCATATGGGCCTGATTAGCGACACCAAAGAGGCTGTTAAAATCAGCCGCGAGATTGGCTACCCTGTGATGATCAAAGCGTCAGCAGGTGGCGGCGGTAAAGGCATCCGGATCGCTTATGACGACAAGGACGTGGAAGAGGGCTATCCGGCTGTGAAAGCCGAAGCGACCGCCTCGTTCGGTGACGACCGGATCTTCATCGAGAAATTCATTCTTGAGCCGCGTCATGTCGAGATTCAGGTCATGGGCGATAAGCATGGCAATTGCGTCTACCTGTTCGAGCGTGAATGCTCGATCCAGCGCCGCAATCAGAAAGTTCTGGAAGAAGCGCCGTCGCCGCTGCTCGATGAAGCGACGCGCAAGAAGATGGGGGAGCAGGCTGTCGCACTGGCTAAAGCCGTCGACTATGACAGCGCAGGGACCGTGGAATTCGTTGCGTCGGGCAAGGATAAAAGCTTCTATTTCCTCGAAATGAACACGCGCCTTCAGGTGGAGCATCCGGTAACGGAGATGATCACGGGCGTCGATCTGGTCGAGCAAATGCTGCGCTCAGCCTATGGTGAGAAGCTCAATCTCGAGCAGAAGAAGCTGAAGATTAATGGCTGGGCGATCGAAAGCCGCGTCTATGCTGAGGATCCGTATCGCAACTTCCTGCCATCAATTGGGCGCTTGAAACGCTTCATTCCGCCAATGGAAGGCGACCTGGCTGGCGGCACGGTGCGGATGGATAGTGGTGTACGTGAGGGCGACGAGATTTCGATGTTTTACGATCCGATGATCGCGAAACTCGTCACCCATGGCAAAGACCGCGATCAGGCTCTGGACGTTCAGGCTGAGGCCCTTGACCGGTTCCACATCGAGGGCATCCAGGACAATATGCCGTTCTGTGCTGCGGTGATGGACGAGAAGCGGTTCCGTTCCGGCGATATTACAACGGCTTACATCAAGGATGAGTTCCCAGATGGGTTCCAGGGAACGGTGCCGACAAAACAGCAATCCATCATGCTTACAGTTGTCGCGGCTTACGTGCATGGCGTTTACGTCCGGCGCGCAAGCCAAACCACGGGCCGCATGTCACCGGTTGAGGATCTGCGTCAAGATTGGGTTGTGATTCTAGGCGATGAGTATGTGCCGATTGTGCTGGACCTCGGAGAGGGCGAAGCGAGCGTCAAAATCGGCAAAAAGAACCACGCCTTTGTAACCGATTGGGTGCCCGGACAGCCGCTCGTAGAGGGCGTTCTGGATGGCCAGCCAATTGCCGTGAAGGTTGCAGATCGCACCGAAGGCTATGTCGTGCGTCATCGCGGTGTGAACTTGACCGCTTTGGTCTGTTCGCCAGCCGTGGCGGAGCTGCACAAGCGCCTGCCCGAAAAAGAAAAACCGGACCTGTCAAAGCTGATCATTTCTCCGATGCCCGGGCTGGTGGTTTCGATTGATGTCGAACTCGGCCAGGCGGTTCAGGAAGGTGAAGCGGTCTGCATCGTCGAGGCGATGAAGATGCAAAACATCATCCGCGCTGAAGCCAATGGCACCGTCAAAGCGATCAATGTTGCGGCTGGTGACAGCGTCGCGGCGGATGCCATCATGATCGAGTTTGAATAGATCTCAGACCAATCATTGCTTCATAATCAAATTTAGCTAGCTTGCCCGCGAAACGGAGGTGTTCGCCATGGGAAATCTTCTCTTCAATCCAAACGGGCGCGTTGCGCGAACGCGCTTTTTGCAGGGAATGGTCGTCCTCACAGTGGCGAGCGTCCTCGTCGTTGCTGGCAGCACGATGGTCAGCAGCTCGGTCGGGTTTCTCAATCTTCTGCTGATCTTCCCGTACATTTGTGTCTTCGGAAAACGCCTGCATGATGCCGGAACGACAGCCTGGTGGGTCCTGGTCATTTGGCTTGGCTCCATGTTCGTCGCCTTTGTCCTAGGATTGGTGTTTGGCGGCTTCTTCATGACGCCGGAAATGATCGAGATTCAGGAAGAGATGAGTGAACGACTGGCAGCAGGCGATTTTGCAGGCTTCATGCAAGGCACGGAGATCCTGTCTGACAAAATGTTGCCGTTGAACATTCTAACGACGATAGGGTCGAATTTCGTTCTTGCGGTTGTGGTCGGCGCGTTGAAAACCGAACCGCGCGAGAATAAGCATGGTCCTGAACCAGGGACGGCGGGCTCTGAAGGTCTGTAAGAATTCCTGCCTGTCGATAAATTATTATCGTTTATTGATAAATATTCTAAGGTGTGTATAAGCGCCTCAGATAAGAGCATACTTAAAGGATGATTTCGCCATGAGCGATGCCACCGCCTCCCAGACTGCATTGGATCCAGATCGCCCCTGGATCGTGAATGAAGAAGAATTGCCATCTCGCATGAGCTGGCTGGACACCCTGTTCAATCCGGCAGGGAAGTCGCCGAAGCTGCATTTCACACGCGCATGGACCGCACTCTTTTTCACCGGACTGTTCGCTTGGGTTGGTGTTGGGTTTATTATTTCCGTGCTCGGGGTCGCTGGCGCGGACACGGCGGGATTATCTGTGTTTCATGGCTATCTGATCGCCGTGGTCTTGGCGATCACGTCAATTTGCTCCTACGTGATCCATACGCGGCGCCTGAACCACGCGCGCAAAATCTCGCTCCGAGCTATTATTGTGCTGGTTCCACTCGCGTTGGCGACGGTCGCGTTTATGGGCGGCATGGCTGGAAAAGCAGCTGAGTATGACGAGCTCTACGCTGCCCGGGCCGAGTTTCTTGAGGACCCTGCGGCCTGGCGCGAAGCCAAATTGGAAGAGCAGCGTGAGCAACAGGCTGAGGCTGAGAAAGCTCGACAAGAAGCAGAAGCGGCGAAAGAGAACGGCGAAGACGGCGAGAACGCAGGTGAGAACAGTGGCCAGCGCGGCGGTCAAGGACGCGGAGGGCAGGGCAACTGGAACCAAGGCCCGAGCGCTGAAAATCCACTGCCAAGCAAAGAGTCTTTCATCGTTCGACCGAATCTGGGCGCCTTCAATTCCATTATTGTTGCCATGAACACTCTGATCATGATTTGGAGTCTGCTTTGGGTGGCCCGCGTCCCGAACTTTGGAAAATCTGATGGACCAGATTTGTATGATGAGCGCAGCGCAAGCCCGTACGCCTAAACCAGAGGATCTCCAGGCAGGGTTTCGACACCGAATACGCGTTCAAATGCACGTAGAAGCGCCTCATCTGCGTCCGCCATTCCGACGGGCAATCCAAGATCAACCAGGCTGGTCACGCCGTAGCGCGGGTCATCAATCCCGCACGGCGTGATCCCGGTGAAGTGTTCAAGGTCTGGTTCGACATTCAAACTGATGCCGTGAAAGCTAACCCAGCGTTTGAGGCGAATCCCGATTGCCGCGATCTTCTCTTCTCTGAGCTGGCCGCCAGGCTTTGTGCGATCAACCCAAACGCCGACGCGACCCTCCCGCACGCCCGCTTCAACATTGAACGCGTGCAGGGCCTCGACAATCCAACGCTCCAGGTCAGCGACAAACGCCCGAACATCGCGGCCGCGCTTGGTGACATCCAACATCACATAAGCAACCCGTTGCCCGGGACCGTGATAGGTGTATTCGCCGCCGCGTCCGGCCTCATAGACGGGGAATCGGTCTGGCATACGTAGGTCGAACGCCTTCGCGCTGGTGCCGGCAGTGTATAGGGGAGGGTGCTCCAGCAGCCAGATCAGTTCCGGCGCCCCATCCTCGCGAATCGCCCGGGCGCGGGCTTCCATGGCCGCCTTGGCCGCTTCATAAGGAACCGGAGATTGGCTGATCGCCCACTCGACTTTCGCGCGTTCTGTCATCTCACTGCATATAGCGTAGACTTTTTGCTTCACAATCGGGACACTGCCGCGTATATGGCCCGCTCTACCCGGCGTGCGGCCGTGGCGGAACTGGTAGACGCGCAGCGTTGAGGTCGCTGTGGGGCAACCCGTGGAGGTTCGAGTCCTCTCGGCCGCACCATTTTCCTAAGCTTTTAAACTCACAGCTCGCTTCGGCGAGCAGGCTGCAACTCTGCCTATAGTTCGGACCAAAAACGGCTTGCGCGCGCTCTTCGATCAAGTCAAAGAAGCGCTATGAGTGAGACGCCCGAATCCCAAGCCGAATTCGCAGAAGAGCGGCGCGAGTTGCTGATCGCAGAGCTGCGTGAAGCGATCGATTCCGGGGCGGCGAAGCAGGTGCGCGGATTGCTCGAAGCCGAGCACCCGGCCGATGCGTCTGACTTCTTGGAGCAGCTCTCCAGCGAACGATTTGAAGCTGTGATGGATCTGTTAGGCGGAGATCTGCCTGCGGACATCTTGATTGAGCTGCGTGAAGAGTATCGCGAGGACGCTGTTGAGGTGATGTCCGATGAGGCGGTGGTCGAGGCGCTCGATGAGCTGGAAACCGACGACGCAACCGCGGTTCTGGAAGATTTGGACGAGGATCGCCGTGAGCGTATTCTGGAGGAGTTGGAGCCAGAAGACCGTGCTGTGCTCGAAGCAAGCTTTGAGTTTGACGAGGACACGGCAGGCCGCCTGATGCAGCGCGAATTTCTGGCCGCGCCAGAGTTTTGGAGCGTTGGACAGACAATCGACTATGCGCGTGAGAATGCAGAAGAATTGCCGACAGATTTTTACGAAATTTATGTCGTCGATCCGACGAATAGGCCGCTTGGTTATGTCCTACTCTCGCAGCTCTTAAGGACCAAGCGCGATATCCCGCTCGCTGAAATCATGGAGACCTTCCACTCCGACATTCATGTCGATCAAGATCAGGAAGAAGTTGCGTACCAGTTCCAAAAGTATGCGCTGGCATCGGCGCCTGTGAAAGATCATGACGGACGGCTCGTGGGCATGATCACGGTGGATGATATGGTCCACGTGATCCAGGAAGAGAACACGGAAGACCTTTTGGCGCTGGCGAATGTGTCATCTGCGGATGGGTCTGACACGGTCTGGGAGTCTGTAAAGGCGCGGGCGCCTTGGCTCGGCATCAATTTGATTACCGCCTTTATCGCGTCTGCGATCATCGCGCTGTTCGAAGGCACACTCGACCGCCTGGTTCAGCTCGCCATTCTAATGCCGGTCGTTGCGGCGCTCGCGGGAAATGCCGGCAGCCAAGGTCTTGCCGTCGCCGTGCGCGCGATTGCGGAGCGGGAAATGGAGGGCAAAGCGGGGCGGCGTGCGGTCATTCGCGAAACCCTGACCGGGATTGTGAATGGTGTCATTTTCGCGATTGGCGTCGGGCTGGTTGCGTTCTTCTGGTTCAGCGACGTCAAGCTGGCGATTGTTCTCGCAGCGGCCATGTTGGCCAGTTTCATGTGGGCAGGGGCGTCTGGGATTTTGGTGCCGCTGACACTGAAGCGTATGGGTGCTGACCCTGCGGTGGCGTCATCGGTGTTTGTGTTGACGCTGACGGATACGATGGCATTCTTTAGTTTCTTGGGGCTCGCAACCCTGTTTTTGTTGTAGATTTACCAATATTCGGGGCGGCCCGCAGATTGCAGTCTCCCCAGGGTCAGGCAGAATATCTGTCCCAAACCGGAGCAGGTGATGGCATTGAATATGCGCACTTCTCAAGCGGGATTGGATCTCATCAAAGCGTTTGAGGGGTTCCGCGCACGATCTGAATTGTTGCCCAACGGTCGATGGATGGTGGGCTACGGACACGTGCGCCGTGCGAAGAAGGGCGTTCGCGTCAACAAAACAGAAGCTGAAGCGATCCTGCGCGAGTATGACTTACCGCCGGTTGAGCGTTTCGTCATGCGCTGTGTTTTGGCGCCAATGACCCAAAATGAATTTGACGCCTTGGTTTCGCTGGCCTTCAATATTGGCCCGAAAGCGTTTTCGGGAAGCGATGTTGTGGCGGGCATGAACGCTGGCAACCGCCTCGAGGCGGCTGCCGCATTTGATTTGTGGCGCCGGGCCAAAATTGGCGGGCGTGTACAGATCGTCGATGCCTTGGTCCGACGCCGCGCCGCCGAGAAAGCGCTCTTCCTAAACGCACCGGGACGGCTGCCCGTCGCGTCATCGCGTTTGTATCGCGCCATGCACGATAGTGATGCGCTACCTGCGCCGCCGCCAACGCGTGAGATTTTGGTCGAGCATCATAGCTTACCAGAACAAGAGTCTTTGCCTGAACTTGGTGAAGAAGAGACCGTACGCACGGCTACAGAAGCCGCCGCGGAATCAGTCCGCCAGCAAATGGTGAGAATTCTCGGCGAGGACAGCGCAGAGACACAAAACGATACTGTCCCCGCAGATGATGGCACAACAGCTGAAGAGATTGCTGCCGCGGTTTCCGAACTTGCTGGCGATCCCGCGCCATCGCAGGTCACCAAGTCGGTTTGGCCGCCATTGAATGATTTACCCGATGTCGCCGACGCGCCAGAGCGCGCGGCGCCATCAGACACGCAAGTGGTTGCCTTGGACCCGATTGAGGGCACGGACGTCATCGATGATCTCGAGCAGGTGGAAGTTTCGCCAGAGAGCATTGAGCGCGCAGTTGAGATCAATCAGGCCATGGATGCTGAAGAGCGCCGTGGATCTTTGCTCAATGCACTGCCATTTGGGCTATTGGCTTTGATCGGTGCAGCCTTGGGCGGATATGGTCTGGCGAGCCAGTTTGGCATGATCCAGTCTGACGAAACGATCGAGTCGCCTCTCGCGATTTACCTGCCGCCCTTCCTGATCCTGCTAGGGGTCTTATTGTTCGCGACAATGGCGTACTATTTCGTTCGTAGCCTGTCCTCGAAGGACTAGCGAAGATTAAGACGTTGGCAGCCGGGGTTGATTCGGCTAAACCCGGCGCATGATTCCGAATAGATATCCCACACTTAACTTCGACCTTGGCGAAACTGCGGACATGATCCGCGATAGCGTGCAAGGATTTGCCCAGAACGAAATTGCGCCGCTGGCGGTAGAGATTGACCGAACGGACGTGTTCCCGCGCCAACTCTTGCCGAAAATGGGTGAGCTCGGTTTGCTCGGCATCACGGTTGAGGAAGAGTGGGGCGGCACGGGCCTTGGCTATCTCGAACATGTCGTCGCGATGGAAGAGATTTCTCGCGCCTCCGCTTCTGTTGGCCTGTCTTACGGCGCGCACTCCAACCTGTGTGTAAACCAGCTGCGCCGTTGGGGATCTGACGACCAGAAGACGCGTTACCTTGGTAAGCTCGTCTCAGGCGAGCATTTGGGGTCGCTCGCAATGTCTGAAAGCAGCGCCGGGTCAGACGTTGTCAGCATGAAATTGCGGGCCGAGAAAAAAGGCGATCTCTATGTGCTGAACGGCACCAAGATGTGGATCACCAATGCGCCGGACGCAGATACGCTCATCGTCTATGCGAAAACCGAGCCCGAAAAGCAGTCGCGCGGCATCACCGCCTTCATCATCGAGCGGGGGATGAAAGGCTTCTCGGTGGCGCAAAAGCTCGACAAGCTCGGCATGCGCGGCTCTGAGACTGGCGAGCTGGTCTTCGAAGATTGCGAAGTGCCAGAAGAGAACATTATGGGGCCGCTCAATGGCGGGGTCGAAGTGCTGATGAGCGGGCTCGATTATGAGCGCGCTGTTCTTTCGGCCGGGCCAACAGGGATCATGCAGGCCTGTATGGATGTGGTTGTGCCCTATGTGCACGATCGCAAACAGTTCGGGAAATCGATTGGCGAGTTTCAATTGGTGCAGGGCAAGCTGGCGGACATGTATGTTCAAATGAACGCCGCCAAGGCCTATGTCTATGCGGTGGCGAAAGCCTGCGATCGCGGTGAGACGACTCGTAAGGATGCCGCCGGTGCAATTCTCTATGCGGCTGAAACAGCGACGAAACTGGCGCTCGATGCGATCCAGCTTCTCGGTGGGAACGGTTATATCAACGAGTATCCGACCGGGCGATTGCTGCGCGATGCCAAACTGTACGAGATCGGCGCCGGAACCAGCGAAATCCGCCGCTTCCTGATCGGCCGCGAACTGTTCGGCGAGACGGCTTAAGTTTCACACCAGTCATTGATCATTCTGGAGCCATCACCTAGCACATAGAGGCGTGACTAGGGGACATGACCTGCAAAGGGCCATGTCTGGATGGTATTTTCCTCTAGCGCTTTTTTGTTTCTGTTTTTGCCGCTTTTTCTCGCCGCTTATTTGCTCGCAGCGCGGTTCAGAAATTTCATCTTATTGGCGTTTAGCCTGTTTTTCTATTTCGTAGGCGAGGGCTATTTTGTCTCCGTGCTGCTGGCCAGTGTCACCCTAAATTACCTGGTCGGGCTGTGCATTCAGCGCGCCCAGCGCTGGCGGCGGTGCTGGCTCGTTCTGGGTGTTGTCGGCAATGTCGGCTTATTGATCTATTTCAAGTACAGCCTGTTTCTCGTGATTGATGTTTTAGGGCTTCCCCGCTCGAGCTTGCCGCCAGACTTGCACCTGCCGATCGGGATCTCATTCTTCACGTTTCAGGGGCTGTCATACCTCTTTGATGTCTATCGCTACGACGCAAAAGCGGAGCGCTCGTTTCACCGCGTTGCGGCTTATGTTTGCATGTTCCCGCAGCTCATCGCAGGGCCAATTGTGCGCTATGCGTCCATTTCCGAACAGCTGATCAGACGGACCGTTTCTGCGCGCTATGTTTATTTTGGCACCTTGTTCTTCTCGATTGGGCTCGCAGAAAAAGTTCTCATCGCTGACACGCACGCTCGCAGAGCTTGCGGATGCCGTTTACGCAGCGCCGCCGGAGACCTTGCATGTTTCGGCAGCCTGGATTGGTGGCGTCGCTTACATGTTCCAGATCTTTTTCGACTTTTCGGGCTATTCAGCGATGGCGATCGGGCTTGGCCTAGTGCTTGGGTTTGAGTTTCCGCGGAACTTCAATTTTCCATATATCGCGCAGAGCATCACTGAGTTTTGGCGACGTTGGCATATGACATTGTCATTCTGGTTTCGCGACTATGTCTACATCCCTCTCGGCGGAAATCGCTTTGGCGCCTGGCGGACATATCGAAATCTTATCCTGGTCTTCTCGCTGACAGGATTATGGCATGGCGCAGCTTGGAACTTCCTCTTCTGGGGCGCTTGGCACGGCCTCTTCATATTGATTGAGCGCGTTGGATTCAGAACCACGCTGCGCCGGCTCCATGTGAGCCTGCGCTCCATCTATACATTATTGGTCGTCTACTTTGGTTGGATACTCTTCCGGGCGCCGGATCTTGAGCATGCCGTTCAGATGTTCACGCGGCATTTTACGGGGTGGGAGGCGGACCGAACGGCGTGGACTTTCGTGAGCCATCAACAGCTTTTGGTACTGAGCTTGGCGGCTGTGCTCAGCACCCCCTTGGTGCTGCATTTATCGCGCAGAATAATGGTGACGTGCGACTATGAAGGATGGCGCCAGTCTTACCCGATCGACAAGTATGTAACCGGCGCTCTCGTGGCGGGACTATTGTTTGGTCTGTCCGCCATCAAAATCCTATCGAGCGCGTTTAGCCCCTTCATCTATTTTCGGTTCTAGGGGAGGCGCGCATGCACTCAGAAATCAAAGTACGATCGGGCGCCGTTTTCATGAT
>JALUWJ010000189.1 GCA_027019605.1 Henriciella sp.
GTCGCCCCCAAGACGGCGGCGTCTTGGCGGATCGGCAGTGCATCAGCATCACCCTGACCGCTGGCCAAGGTGGCCCATTCTCCGGACCTGTCAGCTTTCGGAAACGCCTTGGCGCCCCAGTCTGGGGTTCCGCCAGTTTCAGCGGGCTCAATCCACAATTGGAAGATTGTGGTATCCTCACCTTCGGCATTCCACTCCGAATGCTGAACGCCTTTCCCAGCGCTCATCACTTGCACGTCGCCAGCCTCCGTGCGGCCTTTATTGCCCATCGAGTCCTGATGCGTAATTGCGCCGGTTCGGACATAGGTAATAATCTCCATGTCGCGATGTCCGTGCGGCGGAAATCCCGTTTGCGGCTTGATTGTATCATCGTTCCAGACCCGCAGTTTGCCATGCCCCATACGGTCGGGGTCGTGATAGTGCGAGAAAGAAAAGTGATAGCGGGCCTTCAGCCAGTCATTTTCGAAAGTCCCGAGGTCGGAAAAGCGTCTGATCTCAATCATAATTGCCTCCTTAAGTGTTGCGTTAATGGCAAAATGGCCCCGTCTCGGCGGCGCAGTAGAGCGCGGTCTTTGAATTCAATTATGCTGGTTTGGAATGGATGACCCAAACCATAAAAAACCCCGCCACGGGGGCGGGGTTTTTCACTCTCAAGGGAAAGAACCTGTGCGTTGGTTCCAGGGGAGGAGAGGTCTTGTCAGTTCCTAGCGGATGCGAACGGAAGCGCCGCTAGATTTATCGGTGGTGACATCGCTTGGATTGCCGCTCACTGTGATGGAAGAGCCGCTAGAGGCATCAACATTCGCCTTCTTGGAGGCGTACACGCTGATCGAGGATCCGCTTGAAGCGTCGACTTTCGCGGTTTCACACTCCAGCTTGGTGAGCGAGACACTTGAGCCAGAAGAGGCATCAAGATCGAGGCTCTTACAAGCGCCTTCCATGCTCAGGGAAGAGCCGCTCGATGCGTCTACCCGCAGATCACCGGCAACCACATTGCCTTGGAAAGAAGAGCCTGAAGACGCGTCAACTTCTTTGAGATTTGGTGAGCTCGCATAGACCGTGAGCTGTGGTCCGTAGCGGCCCCATTTGGCGTTCTTACGCTTCTTCGCGATCAGTGTGTTATTCTTAACTTCAATGTCGATCTGGTCCCAGCTGCCGCGCTTCAGTGTCGCTGTGACAGAGGCATTTGGATCTTGCGTGTAGACCATAGAGATGCCGCTGCCGACATTGACCGTGTTGAAGGACTTATTGCCAAAGTCGCGGGTTTCAGGCTCGGTGACGCCGGTATAGCTGCCGCCGCCATTATCGTTTTCGCTGCGGTGCCAGATCCAAGCCTTGCGGCTTTCGGCGCGTTCAGCGTTTCGAGCCGCGCGTTCAGCATTCCGCTCAGCACGCTCTTGGGCCCGTTCGGCGCGCGCCTCTGCACGCTCGGCATTGCGCTCTGCGCGCTCAACCATGAGCTCAACCTGGCTTTCCCACCGCTCAGCCTGTGCGTCCGCCCATGCTTCAATATGCGGTTCCATATTTTCGGCCCAGGCATCGGCGCTTTCTTCGACCTTTTCGCCCCAAGCTTCCATTTCTTCGCCCCAGGCTTCCATTTTGGCTTCCCACTCGGCGAATTCAGGGCTGTCTTCGAGCGCCTCAAGCTTGTCAGTGTCGAACTCCATGTGGAAGCTATTGCCGTTTTGCTCGAAGGCCATTCCAGGGATCGCCGGCATGGCTGGCATGGGCGGCATTGGTGGGAGATCGGCCATATCGAATGAGAATGTCTCTCCATCCACCGTCACGGAAAACGCCATGTCGGTGTCTTGGTCGATGGTGATTGAGTGAACACTTGAACTGTCTTCTTGCGGTGCGCCGTCGAGTTCTTGAGCCACTGATGAGGTGCAAGAAGCGGTGGCGAAGACTGCGCCAGCGCCAAGCGCGACGGCGAGTGTGCCTCCCATCAAGCGGCTACGGAGCGTTGGAGTTGGATGCGTCATCATTATTAGTCTTTCTTTTATGGGATGAGCGAGGGTCAGGCTCGCCGCTGCGATGCGACGATCTGATGGGCGGGCAAGGCGCGCGGCCTTGACCAAAGTTCGGCCATAGGCGGCCGGGGAGAGTTTTGCGCGAGCGATCACGTCGGCGTCGCAAGCGGCCTCCTGGTCGGTGCGGAAGGCGCGGAGACCGGCATAGACCAGTGGGTTGAACCATTGTGTCGCAGCGACAATGCGAGCCGCTTGGAACGCCCAGAGGTCGCGGCGCTTAAGATGCATAAGCTCGTGGACCAAGGCATCGCGGCGCTCAGCGGCGTCATAATCTTCCTCAAACCACATTGGCAGCAAGATGACCGGGTTCTTGAGGCCGGTGACCAGTGGACCGCTGCAAAGCAGGCTGGCGCGGACATCTGGCACACGCTTGATGCCGAGCTGTTTTGCAATCCGGTGGGTTTCAGCCACAGTGCCAGATTCTGCTGGCTCAGAGTCGGCTTCAATCAGGCTCATGAATTGACGCTGCTGATAGACAGAGCGACCGAGCCAGAGGACCACCCCAGTGAGCCAGACACAGGTCAGGATCAGGGGCGCCTGGACCAGGGTGGCCTCTAGCAAGCTTGTTCCAGTTGATGCTTCAATAACAGGTTGGGGCGCGGCGAACACACCGGTCTCGACAGGTGTCGCGGACACCGTCATTTCGACTGGTGCTGCGCCTGTCTCACCGGAAGTCTCTGCGGGCGCTACGACCGTCGTTGTGTCGATCCACACGCTTTCAGCGGGCGCCGCTTCGACCGTAGCGGAAGATGTCGTGCTTTCCGGAGCCGGGCGCGCAAATCCAAGCAGTCCGGCCAATGACCAGTTGCCAGGCAGGGGCGGCGTTACAAAGCGCGCGAGCGGCAGCGCCCAAAGTAGATAGGCGGCTTTCGCGCCATAGCGCCGTGCAAATGGCTTTCGGATCAGGAGCACAAAAAGAACCAGCGCGCTGACCGCCGCGGTGGTTAGAATGGCTTCTTGAACGAATGGGTGAAATTCTGTCCAGCTCATTGCTTTAGTCTCCCCAACAAAGCTTCGAGTTCTTCGATATCGTCTTCGCTGAGCCCGCGAGCATCAGCCAATTGTGCCACCAAGGGGGCGGCGCGTCCGCCAAACAGCTTGTCGATCAGCTGCCCGGCTTCTTTCTTTTGATAGTCGCGCTTGGCCACGGCTGGGCGGTACAAATAGCGCCGTCCGTCTGCCTGTGTCTCAAGCGCGCCCTTTTCGACCAAGCGAGAAAGCAAGGTCTTCACGGTGCGCGGGCTCCAGTCCTGTTCACCGTCCAATGCGTCAACAATTTCAGACGCACCGATGCCAGGCCGCTTCCACAGCACTTTCATGATTTCAAGTTCAGCAGGAGTGATTTGTAGACTCATCATCTCACCTTTTGACTACAAGTGTGGTCAATAACGACGACTACAAATGTGGTCAATAGGGGAATTATGACTCTTTTGTTATTTTTTTAACGATTGGATTAGGCGCGTTTCGCGGTCTCTGGTGTTTCGCTCTGAGCCTTGGCTTCAAAGCCAATTTTCTCTGAAACCAGGTAGAGCGGCCGTGCCTTCACCTCGGTGAAGATCCGGCTGAGATACTCGCCAATGACGCCAATCCCGATAAGGGAAATGCCATTGAAGAACAGTATGACGCTCATCAAAGACGCATAGCCGGGCACGTCCATGCCAAAGATCAGGGTCTTTGCCACCGTCCAACCAAGATAAGCCATCGCCAGGAGGCTGACGCCGAAACCGAGATATGACCAGATGCGCAAGGGAAGCGATGAGAAAGAGGTGATGCCATCGAGCGCAAAGTTCCAAAGCTTCCAATAATTCCACTTGGTTTCGCCAGCTGAACGCGCTTCGCGATCATATTCAACGACCTCAGCTTCATATCCGATCCAGGCGAACAGGCCTTTCATAAAGCGGGACCGTTCCGGCAAACGCTTCACCGCATCCACCACTTCGCGATCCATGAGGCGAAAATCGCCGACATTTTGAGGAATTTGCGGGTCTGTGAGCTTTGAGAACAACCAATAGGCGCCATTCGCGGTTAGACGCTTGAGCCAGCTGTCGGAAGACCGGTCGCGGCGCTTGGCGAGGACGAGTTTCGCCCCTGCGCGCCATTTTGCCATCATCAATGGGATGACTTCCGGCGGATCTTGTAGGTCCGCATCAATCGGGATCACGGCGTCACCAGAGGCGTGGTCTAACCCGGCTGATAGTGCGATCTCTTTGCCGAAATTGCGTGACAGGTTCACGACTTTTACGCGCGGATCGCTCTCGGCCTTTGCACGGAGTCTCGCCAGCGTCAGGTCGCGACTGCCATCGTTCACGCAAATAATTTCATAGGACGGCGTGACCGTTTGAAGCACGCGTTGCACGCGGGTGAAGAAGCCATCCATGGCGTCTTCCTCGTTATACATAGGCACAACAATTGAGAGTGTGGGCACGGTCTGCCTCCTCAAGTCCATCCGTCCGTCATAGGACAGAGAAGTTGCTAAAGGCTTTTTATCGCTGCGCGGTTCGGTGCAGGGCTTAACGGCGCTTAGCTTTTGTGCCAGCAGATGCCGCGTCTCAACTGGAGCTCTGTCATGTCGCTTCTCGCGCGTCGCTTTTCTCGTTTGCACAAAATCGTCGGGATCGTGGTCGGCATCCAGCTATTCTTTTGGACGGTGAGCGGCCTGTTTTTCACCTTGTTTCCGATCGAGGTTATCCGCGGAGATCCGTGGCGTCCCAAGATCGAACATGGATCTCTGGAAGCGATGGCGATTGAGATCACAGCTGCGGAGGCAGCTGCGAAAGTGGACGGGGTTTGGCTGAATGCAGAGTTACAACCTTTCTTGGATCGCCCTGTCTGGGTGATCACGACATCCGAAACCAAGCAAATGATTGATGCCACGACCGGCGATGTCTGGTCTCCGCTGGATCCGGTCTCGTTCAGAGCTTTGCAAAGACGGTTCGCCGACAAGGATGGCGAGACACGTGTGCCGGGGACAGAGGCAACCGCGATTTATCTCACCGACAAAGCGCCCCGCGAGTATGGCGGCGCGCTGCCCGCTTGGGTGATCGAAGACGAGCAAACCCAGCAGCGGGTCTATTTTGATGCCACGACGGGCGCGGTCACGTCCGTCAGAACCAATCGCTGGCGGATCTTCGATGTGCTCTGGCGCTTTCACATCATGGATGTCACCGGCGAAGACCGGTTCGACACGTGGTGGATGAAGCTGTTCGCCTTCCTTGGGCTGACCATGGTCGTCACCGGCGCAGTCTTAATGGTCGACCGCGCGCGAAAGGGGCGATTGCTGCGCTAGGCGTCTTCCTCTTTCGAGGCTTTGACCATCTCGACTTTTAGCGTTGATCCCGGCGTGATCAGCACGTCTTCATGGCGCAGCGGAATATCAATTCCCGCTTCGGTGAACTTGTCCCAAATGTTGAGCATCACCGCAGAGGAGACGTTTGAGACGCCATTCTCTGGATCATTGATCCAGAACCGGACCTCGATTTCGATCGCTTCATCGCCAAACTCCATGACGAGGCATTTTGGGGCAGGGCGCGCGAGCACACGATCGGTTTGCATGGCGCCTTCTTCGACGAGGGCGACGGCTTTGCGCAGGTCGGTTTCATACTCGACCCGGAGGCGGCGTTTCACGCGCACTTCTTTGTTCGAGTAAGACCAGTTCACCACTTTGTCGGTGATCAGCATTTCGTTCGGGATGAGGTGTTCCTTGCCGTCGCGCGTGATCACTGAGGCATAGCGCAGGCCGAGCGACTTCACGACGCCATAGGTCTCGTCGACCTCAATCACATCATCCGGTTTGATCGATCGGTCCGTCAGCAGAATGACGCCAGAAATAAAGTTCGCAACGATCTGCTGCATCCCGAAACCGAGGCCGACGCCAATCGCGCCGCCCAGGACAGCAAGCCCAGACAGCGGAATACCGAGCCCCGCCATCGCGAGCAGAGCGGCGCCAAAGAACAGGCCAATCTGAACGGCATTGCCCATCAGGATCCGCAGCGAGGGTTCAACCTGTGGCAACTCATCGACACGTGTTTTCAGCTTCTTCGCCAGCCAGTTCGCGGCGAACATAAACAAGGCGACCGTCGCGATGGCTTGCACGACAAAGACCGGGCTGATCGTTCGACCCCCAAAAGGCGGTCCGATCGAGTTGAGCCAGGTCATGACTTCATCGAGAATGCCGACGGCATAGAAGGCGGCGAACACCCAAATCACCCAGCCTGCAGGTTTGCGGAAACCCTCTGGCAGGAAGGCCGTAACGATGAGGATAAGCAACCAGGCCAGCGATAGCGAAGACGCGATACGCACGATGGCGCTGTCCATGCCCGCGCCCGCCATGGCGGTTTGTGCCACATAGAGCAAGCTCGCCCAAAGAGCTGGGCGAACCAGTTTCGGGGCGGTTTCTTCAACAAGGCCTCTGATATTCTTGGGCAGCCGCGCTAGCGCGACAAGAACCAGGTTTCGGAAGCGCGGCGTCAGCATCGCGCCGATCAGCAAGGCGCCAATGATGGCGCCTGCCTGCCAAAGATACGGCATCAAGATTTCGGCACTCAGCAGATTAGACTGCGCCCAACCGATTGGATCGGCGAGGATCGGATCGGCCCAATCAAACAGACCGGATGTTGCTTCTGTATGCGCAGGTTCAGCGTCTATCGGCGTCACCGTTTCAGAGTCGGGGACGAGATAGAATTTTCCGTCAGGCCCCTGAACGAGCTCCATAGCTTGAGCGGTATCGGGGACCTGATCGACTTGCGCGATGGCCTGCGGGTCGGTTTCGTTTTCCATATCGGCCTTGAGTGCAAAACTTACGCCGACAGACCTATCTTAGACAGGCGGGTAGGGGAACACAGAGGTTGTAGCACCGAGATCGGTAAAGCTACCTTCCATCGCGCTAAGGCCCTGTTCAATCAGGGTTTCTGGTGTCCAGCCTTCCATGCGTGACACAGATTTCACCGGCCGTGGCTGGTTGAACAGAACAACTTCATTGCCGCGGACACTGAAAATCTGCCCGTTCACATGCTTCGCGCCATCTGCGCAGAGGGTGACGGCGAGCTGCGCAACCTGGTCAGCCCGCATGCCTGTGCGCATCCGCTCGACGCGCTCAGCGCCAGCTTCATCCTTCACAGGGATCGACGCAATCATCCGGGTCCATGCAAATGGCGCGATGATGTTGGAGCGAACATTCTTGCGCGCGCCTTCCATCGCGACGATGCGCGAGAGGCCAGCGATGCCCATCTTCGCGGCCGCATAATTGGCTTGGCCAATATTGCCGATCAGGCCCGAGGTTGAAGTGAACAGAACAAAGCTGCCATCTTCCTGCTCGCGGAAATGCTCGACCGCAGCGCGGGTCACGTTGAAGGAGCCATGCAGGTGCACATCGATCACGGCCTTCCAGTCATCTTCGCTCATTTTGTGGAACATGCCATCGCGCAAGATGCCGGCAGGATTGATAATGCCATGAAGACCACCAAACGTGTCTTTGGCTTGCTCGACCATGCCCTGCACAGCCGACATGTCGGTCACGCTTTCTGAGTTGGAGACCGCTTCGCCGCCTGCTTCGCGGATTTCCTGTGCGACTTGTTCGGCAAGTCCAGCATCGCCAGATGTGTCGCCGCTATCGGTGAGCGCGCCGCCGAGGTCATTCACGACGATTTTGGCGCCTTCGCGCGCCGCGAGCAGCGCGCACTCTTTACCGATGCCATTGCCGCCACCTGTTACCAGAATGACCTTGCCGTCTAAAACGCCCATAGCGCCCTCCATATCAGTCTCATTTGCAGGCGAAACAGCATGGATTTTCGAGGGCTGCAAGGGTGCCGCCGCGACGTTACGCCTTAGCCGGATTGCAGTGGTGTCATTCGGTCGCCATCGCGCATCGTTACATAAGTTGCGACATCGCTGGAGGTATAGGTTTCCTGCGTCACATCAGTGACCTTTTTATAGTCGGCCCGAGCTTCGTCTTGGGTCAGGGTCACAAGGACCCAGCCATTGTCAAACGGATCATAGAAATCAACTTCCGGGTTCGCGTCGACGAACTGTGCGCCCAGATCCGGAACCTCTTTAATGTAGGTTCCAAGCCCCGGAGAGGTTACGGAGGTACAGCCAAACTCGACGCCGCGTTGCTCATCATCTGCGTCCACCAGCGTGTTCGCCCAAGCAGTGTGCGTATCGCCGGTCAGCGTGACGAGCCGCGCGCCAGCCTCTTCCGCGCTCGTGTAGAGACGGTCTCGCGCCGCTGGGAATCCGTCCCAGGCGTCCAGGTTAAACGGCAGGCCAAGCTGACTAAACGGGATCAGTTGCTGGATATAGCCAACGTCTTGCGCAGCTTTTTGTTCATCAGTCATCGTGCGCGTGAAGTTTGGTGGGCGGACGCGGGCCATAACGATTTGATTGGCGAGCACCTGCCAGCTTTTGCCGGCCTCGGTTGAGGATTTCAGCTCTTGATCCAGCCAGGCTTCCTGCGCTGCGCCAAGCATGGTGCGTTCCGGGTCTTGGACACGGATCATCGTACTGGTTGCCGCGAGCGGAATTTGACTCGATTCCAGACCGCCAAGTTCGGCAAACCAGCTGATTTCGTCAGAGCGTCCGGTCAAGCGTGTTTCAAGGCACATCACCGAGGCCACATCGCCAAAGTCGAACCGGCGGTAAAGCGCCTCGCGGGCTTTCCCTACGGCTGGATCACGCACCGGCATCCATTCGAGATAGGCCTGAACAGCGGCCTGTTTGCGATCGCTCCAATTGCCTTCATTCTGTTCCGGATTGTGGTTCTCTGCGCCAGATCGATATGAGTTGTTTGTGCTCTCATGATCATCCCAAGTGCAGATCCATGGCGCTGCGGCATGCGCCGCCTGAAGGTCTGCATCAGTCTTATACTGTGCGTGGCGCGTGCGATAATCATCTAGCGAAACGATCTCGAGCGGTGGTTCATGATTGCGATCGATTTCTTGACCGACCGTGCCGCCATAACCGTCTATGCCATATTCATACAGATAGTCGCCAAGATGGATCACAGCATCCAGGTCAGCCGTGTTGGCAATCTCGCGATAGACGTGGAACCGGCCAAAAGGATAGTTGGAGCAAGAGATGACGGCAAATTTGACGGGTGTGTCGCCGCTTGCAGCGGTCGTCCGGGTGCGCCCAATTGGCGAGCCAACATCACCAGATGTGACTTTCGCATTGAACCGATAATAGTATTCTTTGTCAGGCTCCAGATCGGTCAGATTGACCTTCACCGTATAGTCGCGTTCCGGCAGGGCATAGCCTTGGCCATACTTAACAGGGCGTTCCATTGCGGCGTCTTCGAACACACCAAAGCTGACTGGCACGGGCACATCCGGATAGGCGGCATCAGGTGTGACGCGCGTCCAAATGATGACGCTATCTGGGAGCGGGTCACCTGAGGCGACGCCATGAATAAAATTCGCGGTGCCAGGATAGGCTGGACGATCATCTGGACTGACCGTGAT
>JALUWJ010000190.1 GCA_027019605.1 Henriciella sp.
ATCCAGGCCAGGTTCAGCATTGCTGCAACACTCAAAAGACCGAAGGTCCACTGCCAGGGCGCGACCAACATAACGCCGGCGCCGATGGTGGGCGCCAGGATCGGCACAACCATGAACACGGTCATGACAAGCGACATGATCCGGGCCATTGCGCGTCCGGCCAGCAGATCTCGAACAATCGAAACCGCGATCACGCGCACACCGCTTGCGAAGATGCCCTGAATGAACCGCGCGATCAGAAGCGTCATGAAGGAATTGGTCATGATACAGGCCAGGCCCGCAATCGCGTAACCGACCAGACACAGACTGAGCAGGCCCTTCCGGCCATAGCGGTCTGAAATCGGACCGAAGATCAATTGCGGCGCACCGAACCCGGCAATGTAGGCAAAGATCACCAGTTGCTGATCATTGTCGCGCTGCAGGCTGTAGAACTCAGAGATATTGCTAAGCGCTGGCAGCATGATGTCGATGGCGAGCGCATTCAGCGACATCAGCGACGCGACCAGGATCACCAACTCCCATTGCGGCAGCGGCAATGCCGGGGTCGGCATCTCATTCGCAGCTGCTGTATCGGGCTGTGTCACCAGGTGCTCTCACAATTAACCAAGGCGCGGGTTGTGAACCTGCATGGTTTCAATCGCAAGCTTTTTCTGAGTGAAATTTAGCTGCAGGGCTCGGTTTTATAGAGAATGATGTCCGGCGTTGCAGAAAGCGCGCACACCGGCAGATCCGACAGCGCCTCTTGCTCAGCCGTTTTGAACATGAGGAGGTAGTCCCATTGCTCCGGCCAATCATTGGCAAAGTGAGGCGACCAATAGCCATTTTCGGATGCGACGCGGACCTGTTCGGCCAATGCGGAAAGATCTTTTGCAAACACGGGATTGGCCTGCGGCATGTGCAGGTCGACCATGGCCGGGGTCACATCCACAAAGCTCGTATTGGTGAAGAGGTTCGGAACATAAGCGTTCCGCTCAATCACCGCGAGCGATAGGGCATGGGTATTGAACGCGGTTCCAGAAGATAGATCGACATAAACACCGAGCACTTTGGAGCCTTCGGGGATCTCTGCGAGCTGGCCTTTCAAGGCGTTTGCCTGGGCATCGATCACCGACATTTTGACGCCAGCATTGGCAAATAGCAGCGCCCCGAGGACCGCAAAGCCGCCCGCTAGAGCCGGTTTCAAGCGGGCTGGGAAAGCGTCCGTCGCCGAAATCGAGGCCGCAGCGACGATCAAAAGCGGCGCGGTGAACCGCAAGTGCAGGCCCCAGATTCCGAAAATTGAGGAGGGGATGACGATGACGAGCGTCAGAAAGGCTATGCAGAGCCACGCACTCTTCGGCGCAAAACGCACCCAGTCTTGCCGGATCGCCATCCAGAGAAAACCTGCGACGGCGAGGACCGCCAGGAGCGCGAGCAGGCGATTATTGAAATCCGTTCCAGCAAACAGCACGCCAATCTTTTCTTCGAGGTCATAAAGCGGCGCGACATCTTGCGGGAGGTCGGCCGCGCCTTGCATGGACAGGGCGATGAAGACCAGTCCGGCCGCCATTGCCGGAAAATCCAGGACCGCCAATTGCCGAATGAACACCGGCAGGGAACCGCGGTCTTGCTTGAGGAATCCAATCACCTCCCAGCTGAACGCGAGAAACCCAAACAACAAGAAGGCGAGCGCATGATTGGCGACGAGCAATAAACTGATCGGCGCGAACAGCGCTGTGCGCCGCCAGCTCGGCGCCATTTTCACCCAGAGCGCGAAGGCCAAAACAGCCAAACCGCTCGACGCGGTATAGTTCACAAAACCCCAACCCATATTGGCGTTGAAGACGGTCAAAAACCCGAGCAAGGAGAGCCATGTCACACGACCATGCAGGCTCTTTGACAGCGCCACGCCGGCGAGCGGCGGCAGCACCAGCGCAAGCCAGACGGTCACTCCGCCCGCCGCATAGATGCCAATCCAATGCGACAGCCAGGGGATAATCATATCCATGGTCAGGTCTGGGATGAAATCGAATGAGACCGCGTAAAATCCTTGCAGCGCGGGCTCAGTCGCTAAGTGGCCCTCAATATAAGTCCGAGCCAGATGATTATAATAATCAATCCCGATCCCGAGGGGCCATAGCGCCACCATTGCCGCAAGAAGGCCCGCAAGGCCAATCGCGACATGGACCGGCTTCAAGACTGCCGGAGTCATTTTCGCGGCTTGGCGATCAGGATCACGAATGGGAATCGTGTTGTCACGCGAACGACTTCTGCATAAGGCTCAACGAACTCGGCAAAGGTCGACTTGTTCCAGTGATTGATGTGTTCCGGATGATTGCCAAGCCGGATCAGATCGCGGCCGCGCACCAGGTTCATCATCTGGAACCAAGGCTCGTTCGGGACCGTCAGCAGCAAATATTCATCGGCCAAAGAGACCAAACGCTCCAGCGCCTTTTCTGGCTCGAACAAATGCTCGAGCACCTCCAGCGCCATCACGGTGTGATAGCGTTTGCTATCAAACTTTGGGTCGAACAGATTGGCTTCTTGAAAACTCGTGTTCGGCCAGCGGCGGCGCGCTTCGGTCAGTGCATCGGTGCGCAGATCCAAGCCTTCATAATTGGACAGCGAAACATCACGCGCATCCAACATGTCGAGAATGTAGCCCTCACCGCAACCGAAATCCAAAACATTGGTCGGCGCGATCTCGGTTAGCTCTTTGGCGACTTCATCATAGAAGCGCCCAAGACTTAGCCGGTGGATCGGGTTTGGGTTGTTGTATTTGCTGACATGGCGCTCGGTTGTGTCGTCGCGGATTGTTGTGGCTGCCATTTAGAGTGCACCTCTCGTAGACGCGCAGACGCGCGATTTAGCTCAGCTAGAAGAAGATCTGTGTTTGCGGTTTCGGACTCAAAATTGCGCAGCGCGCGAATCGTGAAGCGCCGTTTCGGCTGCGCACTCTGGCGCTGAATAAACTCGCCCAGAAGCCCGATTGTGATGAACTGGAACCCGGTCATCACCATCAGCATTCCGAAGAAAAGCAGCGGACGGTTGCCGATCGGCCCGGCCCCAACGAGCCAAAGCAGCGAAAGATAAAACAAAGCTGCGCCGCCAACTGCGCCAAACGCCATGCCGGCGCCGCCAAACACGTGCAGCGGCCGCGTCGCATAGCGCGTATTCAGCATCACACCGAGAAAATCGAGCGCCCCTTTGAACAGGCGGCCAAATCCATATTTCGAAACACCGAATTGACGGGCGCGATGATTGACCGGGATTTCGCCGACTTTGTACCCGTCCCAGTGCAATAAAACCGGTATGAAACGGTGTAACTCGCCATACAGAGACAGCTCTGAGACCGCCTCGCGGCGATAGGCTTTAAACCCGCAATTGAAATCGTTCAGCTTCACGCCGCTCAATCGGCTGACCACGCGATTGAATAATTTCGACGGCAGCGTCTTGTCGAGCGGGTCATGGCGCACATGTTTCCAGCCCGAGACCACATCATAGCCCTCTGCCAGTTTCGCCAGAAAGTTTGGAATCTCCGCCGGGTCGTCCTGCAGGTCGGCATCCATTGTGAAGACAATATCGCCCTTCGCCAGCTGAAAGCCAGCGTCCAAGGCGGCGGCTTTGCCGAAATTCCGGCGAAACTCAACCACACGAACCTCGGAATGGGTTTCGGCAAGTTGAGTGAGCGCGGCTGCGGTTCCATCGCGCGAGCCATCATCGACAAAGATCAATTCGTAGGAACATCCGATGGCGTTCATCGCTTCGGCAACTTGCCCGGTGAGCAAGCCGACACTCTCTTCTTCATTGAAGGTCGGCACGATGATCGACACGCAATCAGGGATCGCTGTCTCTGGCAAACTGTCCATGGTGTCCTCAAAACTCTACGCGACCGGTATACACTCCGGTCTTCATGGAAATTTGCATAAACAGATTGAGGAATAGTTAGTTTTGGTGCACAGGGCGGCGTTTGGCGCGCCCCCATAAGAGCCTCAACTTCGCATGACCGACCGCAAATCTGAATTCGCCTCCACCCAACTCAAGACGTTTGGCCGCCGCGGCGGACGACCGCTTTCGGGTCGACAAAAAGTCTTGATGGATGAGACCCTGCCTCGCTTACGCGTCCCGATCGTTGCGGGTGAGCAGCTGGATCCAAAACAGGTTTTTCCAAGCCAAGACGAGATTTGGCTCGAGATTGGGTTTGGCGGCGGCGAGCATGTCAGCGGACAAGCGCGCAAGTCGGCAAATATTGGCATTCTCGCCAGCGAAGTATTCTTTGAGGGCATTGCGAAACTGCTCGGACAAATCGAAGACCAGGGCCTGCAGAACGTACGCGTGTGGCCAGAGGATGGGCGAGAGCTTGTCGATGGATTGCAAGAGAGCAGCATTGACCGTGCCTTCATCCTTTTCCCCGACCCATGGCCGAAAGCACGCCACCAAAAGCGGCGGATCATCCAACCCGATTTTCTGGATGCACTCGCCCGAATCATGAAGCCAGGTGGACAGGTCCGGTTCGCGACCGATGTGCGATCTTATGCCGATGAGGCGCTGGAGCGGTTTCTGGCTCACCCGTCCTTTATCTGGACAGCGACAAAAGCAGACGATTGGCGAACAGCGCCAGCCGATCATGTCCAGACCCGCTATCAGCAAAAGAAACTCGGCGATATCGATCCGGTATATTACGATTTCCAAATAGGCTTGGACAAATAGGTGCGATCGTCTCTATGCCTAAGGATGAATAGGCAAATGGAGCAGAGACGATGTCGCGCGTATTGATCTTGATACTATCATTGGTCAGCTTCGCCGGGTTTGTCAGCGCCAGCGCGCAGTCGTCGGATGTCAACGTCCAAATCCAAAAGGCCACAAGTGCGTTTGTGGAAGCACCATCGACATCAACCCGTGCGGCTTTGGTGAGTGAACTATCGGCTTATCAAGGACCACCGACCGTCCAGTCGATCAATGGCCACCTGACGCTTCTGATGTATGACGCACCAAGCGAAGATTTTCCGTTGATTTTGCCAACCGCCCGCGCTGCAGCAGCGCACCTGGAGCCAGTCGCGGATACGCTGCCTAAACAATATCTTGATACGCGCTTCATTGCGGCCGTCGCCGCGTTCAACGCTGAAAAAGACGAAAATGCCGCTTATGAAATGGCGCATATTCAAGGCATGGCCCTCGGCATCGAGCCAGATGGAGTTTGGCCAGACTGGGCGAAATCAACACATTACCAAGCTAAAGCGTGGGCCCTCGCAATGTTGGCTGATCTCAAAGCTGATCGCCGCAAGTCGGTCTCTCAGGATGCATTTGACGAGATTTTGGCGGCCTATCCGGCGCGAAAAGAAAACCAGACGGCCTCCGATGCTCTGCCCCTTTGCGAAGGCAAGATTCGTAATCGCAGCCGGATACAATATCCAAGCCTTGCCACAAGGCGTGGACAGTGGGGCGCCTTAATTCTCGAGTATGACTTGAATGCAGAAGGCCGCGTGATCAATGAAACTGTTGCCGCTGCCGTGCCTGAAGGATTCTTCGAGGAAGAGAGCCTTGAATGGGTGAAGAAGGGTAGATTTCGCCCCAAAAAACCTGATGAAGCCGGCATCAATTGCCGAATTGAGCGGCGCGGAATTGTGCAAGACCTTGTTTTTCAGTTGCGCTAATCCGGTTTCGCTTGACCCTAGGTCTGTAATGTGAGCTTGGTCCGCCATCGAATACGGCCGGTCTGAATTGAGAAGACCCCGCCAGACCGGCGGATAACTAAGTCCCTACCTCTCCGTAATCGACCTCGCGACCGCCTGCACGGTGCAGGATCGGCGCGACCCAAACGGAAAGAGGCCTTTTATGCCTACCGGAAAAGTGAAGTGGTTTAACGCCACAAAAGGTTTTGGATTCATCGTTCCAGACGATGGCGGCAAGGACGTGTTCGTACACATCTCTGCAGTTGAGCGCTCAGGCCTGCAGGGCCTGCAAGACGATCAAGCCATTGAATATGAACTCTACAATGACGAACGTCGCAACAAAACCTCTGCGGTCGATCTGAAACTATTGTAGACAAATCCTCGGTTTGCGCCTATCTAGGCGGCAAGTCGAAACATATCGGCGGCGGTTCCGGGAACGGGGCCGCCGCTTTTATTTGTCTGAAAGAAAGCCAGAATTGATTACCCTCAGCCCCCAGGAAGACCGCATCTTCGCCATGGCCGATCCGCTTGCGAACGAGCTCGGTCTGGAAATCGTGCGCATTCGCATCATGGGTGGCAATCGGCCTCTCCTTCAGATCATGATCGAAAAAGCAGGCGGCGCACCAACGGATGTTGAAGATTGCGCCACTTTCTCGCGCAACCTCTCACCCATCTTGGAAGCCGAGGATCCGATCACCGAAGCTTATCGCCTTGAAGTGTCGACGCCTGGCATCGACCGCCCGCTGACGCGGGTCGGAGATTTTGGCCGTTGGATCGGTCATTTGGTCAAGGTTGAGCTGACCATGCCGCTTGAAGGGCGCCGCCGCTTCCAAGGCATTATCCGCCGCGAAGACGATGCCGGAGTTGCGATCGAGCTGGATGATGAGAGCGAGCTGGTGGCGCAAGTTCACGAGATGAGCAAAGCCAGCCTGATCCTCACGGACGAGCTGATCGATGCGGCGGCCAGCGATGGCACCCTGCCGCCGCAGCCCGGAGATGAAGATTTCGACAGCCTCGAAACAGACGAGGCAGAATCTGATACAATAGAAAACAACCCAGAGACTGGAGCCTGAAGCCCATGAGTAATGTAGGCGTTTCCGCAAACCGGCTTGAAATCATGCAGATCGCGAAAGCGGTCGCAGAAGAAAAAGCGATTGATCGTGCCATCGTGATTGAAGCGATGCAGGAAGCAATCGAGAAAGCTGCCAAGTCTCGCTACGGCCAAGAGCACGATATCCGCGCGATCATCGATCACGAAACGGGCGAACAAAGCCTGTGGCGCATTCAAACCGTCGTTGATCCTGAAGAGATCGAAGATCCGGCGCAGCAAATTTCGCTGGCCGACGCCAAGAAAATCGATGCCAGCCTGGAGCTTGGCGACGAGATCAAAGAAGAGCTCCCGCCGTTCGATTTCGGCCGGGTTGCAGCGCAAACCGCGAAGCAAGTGATCATGCAGAAAGTGCGCGACGCCGAGCGTCAGCGCCAGTTCGATGAGTATAAGGACCGCGAAGGCGAGATCATCAACGGCATCGTTAAACGCGTTGAGTACGGTCATGTGATTGTCGACCTTGGTCGCGCAGAAGGCATCATTCGCCGTAATGACGGCATTCCCCGTGAGAATTTCCAACCGAATGATCGTGTTCGCGCTTACCTGTACAAAGTCAGCCGCGAGATCAAAGGCCCACAAATCTTCCTGTCGCGCGCGCACCCTGACTTCATGGTCAAACTATTCGCCGCTGAAGTCCCTGAGGTCTATGAAGGCGTAATCGAAATCCGCTCTTGTGCCCGTGACGCTGGTTCGCGCGCGAAGATCGGCGTGATCTCTAACGACAACTCAATCGACCCTGTTGGCGCTTGTGTTGGTATGCGCGGCGCCCGCGTGCAAGCGGTAGTCGGCGAGCTGTCCGGCGAGAAAATTGACATCATCCCTTGGAACTATGACGACGCGACCTTCATCGTGAACGCTCTGCAGCCAGCAGAAGTTTCAAAAGTGGTGCTCGATGAAGAAGAGCACCGGGTTGAAGTCGTCGTCGCTGACGAGCAATTCCCACTGGCGATTGGCCGCCGCGGTCAAAACGTCCGTCTGGCATCGCAACTGACCGGCTGGCAAATTGACCTGGTCACCGAGAGCGATGATTCAGAGCGCTACCAGATCGACTTCCAGCGCCGAACGGAACTGTTCATGACGGCGCTCGACGCGGATGAGACTCTGGCTCAATTACTCGCATCTGAAGGCTTCGAAGCGGTTGAAGATATTGCCTATATCGGCGCTGAAGACTTCATGCAGATCGAAGGCTTTGACGAAGAAGTCGCCGAAGAAATCCAAGAGCGCGCCCGCGAATATCTTGAGAAACTCGCCGCAGAGCAAAATGCGAAACGCCTCGAACTGGGTGTTGAAGATGGCGTCATGGAACTTGACGGCATGTCACCAGGCTTCGCTGTGAAGCTTGGCGAGAACGACATTAAAACCGTCGAAGACGTTGCTGGCCTGGTGCCAGACGATCTCACTGGTTGGCGCGAGAACAATAAAGAAGGCAAGCCTGTTTGGCAGGATGGAATCCTGAAGAAAGGCGAAATGCGCAAAGACGATGCGCAGCTCTTCATCATGAAAGCTCGCGTCATTGCAGGTTGGATTGAACCTGAAGCCCTTGAGCAGCTCGAAGCTGAAATGGCCGCCGCCGCGGCCAGCGAAGAGCAAACGGATCTCTCCGAAGAAGAGCGCGCCCTGCTAGCCCTGGGCGAGCTTGGTAAGTCGGAAGGTGACGATAGCGAAACCACCGCAGAAGACGGCATTGACGTCAGTGATGAGGACATTCTCGCGGAACTCGAAGGCCTGGATCTCGACGAAGATCTTCTCATGGAGGGCGGCGACGATGCCGCAGAACCTCAATGATAGCGACCAGCGCCTAGAGGCGCGAGAGGACAAGCGCGCTGGCGGGCCGGTTCGCCAGTGTGCGGTGACGCGTGAGCGCTTGGCGCCCGACGCGCTGATTCGCTTTGTCAGAAGCCCTGACGGCATGGTGGTTCCCGATGTTTTCGGAAAACTGCCTGGGCGTGGCGCCTGGGTCACAGCCGATCGGTCGATCATCGCCGACAGCGTTGAGAATCATATTTTTTCACGCGCCTTCAAGGCGCAAAGCCAGCCGATCGATAACCTTATGGTCGAAATCGAACGGCAACTCCTGCAGCGCTGCAATGGCCTGCTGGGTATGGCAAAAAAGAGTGGTGTGGCCGTGCTTGGATTTGACCAAGTGCGCGCCTATATCCGCAAACAAGAGCCAGGCTGGCTGTTGGAAGCGAGCGATGGTGCAGAAGATGGCCGTAACAAGGTTCATTTTCTTGCCAAGGCGATATATGAAGACGTGAAAGTCGCAGGCGCACTGTCGTCTGCTGAATTGGGCGTAGCCTTCGGGCGGGAGCATGTGATACATGCGCTGCTTGAACAAGGTTCCCTCTCGGATGCTTTTTCAATCGCCTATCGGCGGCTGATCGGATTCAGAGACGCGCCTGAGACAGGCTGGTTCTCCGGCGGACAGGAAATTTTGTAGGCAGGGGTGTTTGGCAAACGCCTCTAAAGAAAGGTTAAAACCCAGGGTACGCATGAGCGATACGAAAGACAAAGGTACAACAACCGGGCGCAAGCCCCTGACTGTGTCACGTGGCGGAGGATCCGGCACCGTGAAGCAGACGTTTAGCCATGGCCGGTCTAAACAAGTGGTTGTTGAAACCAAAAAGCGTCGCACAGTTGGCGCACAATCCAAGCCGGGGGCGGCTGGGAAATCATCCGGGAAAAAACCCGGTGCGGGTGGAAAAGAACCGTCCAAGCTTGAGGCAGCCGCCGCAAAGCTTGGCATCACGGTCGAAGAGCTTGTCCAACGCCAAAAAGTGCTGATGCAGCGCAAGAAGGCGGAAGAGGCGCGCAAAGCTGAGCAAGAGAAGCAGCAAGCGCGCACCAAGGCCTTGCAGGAAAAACAGCAGGCCAACAAACAAAAAGAAAAAGAACGCGAAGAAGCGGAAGCCCGGCGCAAAACCGAAGAGGAAGAGCGCAAGAAGGCTGAAGCCGAAGCGAAGAAGAAAGCTGCAGAAGAAGCGAAAACCAGTCGCTCTGATCGCGGTGGAAAATCACAAGGCCGAGGCGGATCTGCGCCGAGCCAGGCTGACCTTGAAGCGGCAGCAAGTTCAGGCGGAGGTCGCCGCAAAGGCGGCCGCGATCGTGATGATCGAGATCGCCGAGATCAAGGCGGTGGCCGAGGCGGCCGTGGCGGAGATTCCAAGCGGCGACGCGGCAAGCTTACAATCGCGTCTGCGCTCGGAGATGATGGCGATCGGCAGCGTTCACTCGCATCGGTTAAGCGGGCCCGTGAGCGGGAACGCGAACGCCGCGCGGGCGGCGATCAGACCGAGAAAGTCTCTGTCGAAGTCACGCTTCCAGAAACCATCACCCTGCAAGATCTTGCGGGCCGGATGAAAGAACGCGTCGGCGACGTCGTGAAATTCATGATGCAGCAAGGTGAAATGCTGCGCTCGAATGACATTATCGATGCTGACACCGCCGAACTGATTGCCGAAGAATTTGGCCATACCGTCAAACGCGTGTCTGAAGCCGATGTGGAAATTGGTCTTGAAGGTGTCGAAGACGATCCAAAAGATCTCGCGCACCGCCCACCCATCGTGACCATTATGGGTCACGTTGACCATGGTAAGACCTCGCTTCTGGACGCGCTGCGCTCGACAGATGTTGTTGCTGGCGAAGCCGGCGGCATCACCCAGCATATCGGCGCCTATCAGGTTCAGTTGAAGTCTGGCGACAAGATCAGCTTCCTCGACACACCTGGTCACGCAGCATTCTCTGCGATGCGTGCCCGCGGCGCAAATGTCACTGACATTGTCATCCTCGTGGTCGCTGCCAATGACTCCGTCATGCCGCAAACCATTGAGGCGATCAAACACGCCAAGGCGGCGGAAGTTCCGATCATTGTTGCCGTCAACAAGGTGGACTTGCCGGAAGCTGATGCCAGCCGCGTGCTGACCGATCTTCTGCAGCACGACATACAAGTCGAAGCCATGGGCGGTGAAGTGCAGGCGATCGAAGTCTCGGCGCTGAAGAAAACCGGCCTCGATGCGCTCACCGAAGCAATCACATTGCAAGCCGAACTGCTGGAGCTGAAAGCCAATCCGAAGCGCGATGCTGACGGGATTGTTGTGGAATCGCAGCTTGATAAAGGCCGCGGTCCAGTGGCAACCGTTCTCGTGAAACGCGGTACGCTGAAACGCGGCGACATCGTTGTTGCGGGCGCGCAGTGGGGCAAGGTTCGCGCCTTGGTCAACGAACGCGGTCAGCAAATGAAAGAAGCGCTCCCGGCAATGCCAGCTGAGATCTTGGGTCTCGACGGCACACCGGAGCCAGGCGATGCGTTTAACGTGGTCGAGAATGAAGCTCGGGCGCGTGAGATTACCGAGTATCGCCAACGCATGAAGCGTCAGAAGCAAGGTGTTGCAACACAGCGCGCCTCACTCGAGCAATTCATGACCAGCCTGAAAGATGGTTCGGCCGACACCAAAGACCTGCCCATCGTCCTCAAGGGCGACGTGCAAGGTTCTGTCGAAGCGATCACGCAGTCGCTCGAAAAACTCTCAACCGAAGAAGTTCGAGCCAATGTGGTCTACGGCGCTGCCGGCGGTATCTCTGAAAGCGATATCCTGCTCGCACAGTCATCTGGCGCTCCGGTTTTCGCGTTCAACGTTCGTGCGAACAAGCAAGCGCGTGACTTGGCCGAAAAAGAAGGCGTCGAGATCCGCTACTATTCGATCATTTATGAATTGATCGATGATGTGAAAGCCTCGCTGTCCGGCATGCTGGAGCCAGAAAAGAAAGAAACCTTCATTGGCTATGCAGATATCCTGGAAGTCTTCAACATCACCAAAGTCGGCAAGGTTGCCGGTTGTAAGATCACCGAAGGCGTCGTTAAGCGCGGCTGCGGTGTGCGTCTTCTGCGCGATGATGTTGTGATCCATGAGGGCATGCTGAAAACCCTGAAACGTTTCAAGGACGAAGTGCCCGAAGTGACCAATGGCATGGAATGCGGCATGGCGTTTGAGAAATATGAAGACATCCGCGAAGGCGACAAGATCGAGTGTTTCGAGGTCGAGATGATCGCCCGCTCGCTTGACTAAGGCCGAGCAAAATAAAATTGAAAAAGACCGCGCGATTTCGTGCGGTCTTTTTATTTTCACCTATTTGATTTTAGATTTCCCAAACTGTTTGGCTTAGAGCTGGCGTAATGCAAACCCAGCTCAGCATCTCAGGCGCCCTGTCTAAGCGTGACGCAAAACGTCTAACCAATGCCATTCGCAGCGGCACAGTGGGACCGACGACTCTGTATTATGCTGGCGTGACAGCCCCGATTATCGCCGCTGGCATGGCTTTGATATCGCGCAGCGCGCTCGATAAGATTGATGTCAGTGACTATTGGGTGACGATGCTTTCAGCCCTGGCTGCGGCCATGACCGGTATCGTTTGGTACCTCATCTTTATGCGCTGGTCGTATCGGCATACGCATGGCCGCGCCGGCGAAATGCAGCAGGAGACCAGTGTCGAACTGCATGATGAGGCAATGATTGTCCGCCGCGGCTTGGTTGAAACCCACATTGACTGGGATGCGATCGACGAGATCAAAAGCACGCGCAGCTACACGCTTGTCTGTTTCGATGGGGCGGAACCTCTCATGTTACCGCATGACTGGTTTGGCGAAAAAACTGCGTGCGAGATCTTTATGCGACGCCTCGGGCAGGGCATGAAGGGCGCATGAGCCGAAGCCGAAAACAAAACCATGGGGCCCGTCCCCCTTCGCAGCGACAATTGCGCGCTGGTGAACTGGTGCGCCACGCCCTCGTCGAGATTATTGCGCGCGAAGAATTTCGAGATCCAGCGCTGCAAGGCGTTGCGATCACTATTGGCGAAGTGCGATCGTCTCCGGATCTGCGCCACGCCAATGTGTTTTGCTCGGCGCTCGGTAAATCCGGCAAAACCGAAATGGAAGAAATCGCTGAAGCGCTGAACCGCGCTGCGAGCTTTTTACGTGGCCGCCTTGGCCGCGAGATCGAGATGAAGTTTACGCCGCAGCTGCATTTCATCCCGGATCTGTCTTATGACGAGGCCGCCGATATGAGCGAAGTCTTCCGCCGCGCTGAAGTTGCCCGCGATCTCGATCCGGAAGACGAGTAACCGCACACGGTGCTCATTGGTTTTCCGTAGAGACGGGCGTTCAAGCCTGCGTCGTGCGGCGCACAGGTAAGTGTTTCTTACCCCAGTCTTTGAACGCCACCAGGGCAGGAGAAAATTCTTGCCCCTTTTCAGTGAGCACATATTCATAGCGCTTCGGACGCTCTGAATAGGCCTGCTTTTCGAGAATACCGGCTTCGACCAGGCGCTTCAAACGATCAGAAATCAAATGCCGCGTCGCGCCGGTGCTAGAAACAAATTGATCAAACCGCGAAAGCCCGAGAAAGCAATCGCGCAAAATGAGCAAGGTCCACCGGTCCCCAACCAAAGAAAGCGTTCGGGCGACGGGACACCAATTATCGTCGAGATCTGTCCACTTCATGCTTGCACGCATAACCTGATTTGTTTTAAGTTCCAAATCAGAACTTTGTGAGCTGCTGTAAAGGCCCTCAAAACCGCAGGAGACTGAGCATGGCGAAGACGCTGGAATTCTTTTTTGATTATATGAGCCCGACCTCTTTTCTCGGCTGGGCCGTTGTCCCTGGCGTGATTGAACGGACAGGGGCGAATCTCAAAATCAAACCCATGTTCCTCGGCGGCGTGATGAAGGCGACCGGCAACCAACCCCCCGGCATGGTCGCGGCTAAAGGAAAGTATATGAGCCAAGATATGGCCCGATGCTGCAAGCGCCACGGCATCCAGATCTTTTCGAACCCGCACTTCCCATTGATGAACACGCGCCCGCTGACCGGTGCGACCATCCGTTTGGAAGATGATCCGGAGCAACAACACAAATTATTGGACGCCGGTTTCAAATATGTCTGGGGCCAGAAAGAAGGCGGCATCAATACAGGTGACGAAGCCGAGTTTAAACAGGCTTTCGGCGCAGAAGGCTTTGATGCGGACGAGCTATGGGCGCTTGGAACAGCGCCAGAAACCAAAGCGATGCTGCGAGCGAACACGGAAGAAGCCGTGGCGCGGGGCGCGTTTGGCGCGCCAACCTTCTTTGTCGGTGACGAAATGTTCTTTGGCCACGACCGTTTAGATTATGCCGAAGAAGCCTTACTGGCCTAAACGGATCATTCGCTGTCTGCGGCGCAGCTAAGACGGGTGGCTCTCAGTTTAAACTGGGGCTGCCATTCGCCTTCATCGTCCTGAACATAACTGATGCGGTGCCAATGGTCTTCGTCCTCGACGAAGAAGTCGGCGACCAAATCAATTTGAGTGGGATAGACCTGCCACATGGTGACCTTCTCACCGTCGGCTTTTGCGCGAAGATCTTGCACGCGGGCGGCGCCTGTCGCCACCCACATCATTTTCCACTCATCGCTGGCCTTATCATACATGCGGACATTCACACCGCGCGGCGCATCCGGGTTGGCGCCGGGATCAGGGTCATACCATTCATCGGTGATCATCATTCCGCCCATGCTGTACCAGCCATTCCAGCGGGCTCTGGGGCCTGGGCGCGGCGGCGACCAACCGTTCGGCGTCATGACGTGACTGGTGATTTCGAAATCACCGATCAGAAATTCAAATTGCGCGAGCTCTTCTGGAGCGTTTGGGTGTGGTTTGCCATGATCACAGCTCACCGGCGCGCGTTGAATATCGCCCGGAGCCGTTTGTGCGTGGGTCCATCCGGTCAGACCGGCGAGACACAAGCTGGCGCACCCCAGGTCTTTAATCGCTAACTGCTTCAACATGCGCGTCTCTCCCCGAGTTAGGTTTGAGACAGTGTTGAAGATCAGCGGCAGATGGTCAACGCTGCGCTTCGACCAGCGACGTTTGATGACTAGGCTTCGATCCCAGCTTTGGCGGCCAAAGATCCGAGAGACACTTCAGGCCGCGGACCATAGTGAGAGATGACTTCCGCAGCTGCGATATGACCGAGCTTAGCGCAAGTTGCGAGTGGCAAACCGCGGGCCACGCCGAACAGGAAACCGGCCGCATATTGATCGCCCGCGCCGGTTGTATCGACCACTTCGCTGACGGGTTCAGCCGGCACTTCGATTGGGTCGCCATCGCCAATCACCACGGATCCTTTTTCACCGCGCGTGACGGCCGCCAGACCCGTTTCGGCGCGCAATTGTTCCAGCGCCGCGTCGAAATCGCGGGTTTCGTAGAGGCTCAGCAGCTCTTCCTCATTCGCAAACAGGATATCAACTTGCGTGCGGATCAGTTGCCGAAAACTGTCGCGGTGACGGTCAACGCAGAAACTATCGGAAAGCGTCAGCGACACTTTGCGACCCGCTGCGTGCGCGATTTCGGCCGCGTGTACGAACGCTGATTTTGCGATCTGTTTGTCAAAGAGATAGCCCTCAAGGTAGAGGATGCTGCCCGCTTCAACCATCTCGCGGTCGACATCTGAGGGCGCAAATTCAACCGAGGCGCCGAGGAATGTGTTCATGCTGCGCTTGCCATCTGGCGTCACAAAAATGATTGAGCGCGCTGTCGCAGGGCCTTCGGTGAGCGGCTCCGTTTCAAACGGCACGCCGCCATTTTCCATATCTGCCTTGAAGACTTTGCCGAGACGATCATCAGCGACTTTTCCGATATAGGCCGCCTTACCGCCAAAGCTTGCAATCCCAGCAATTGTGTTGGCGCCGGAGCCGCCGGACGTCTCAACCGCATTTACGGATGCTTCGGTCAGCGCGTCGGCGCGGTCTTCTTCGATCAGGTTCATCGCGTCTTTATTGATGCCCCATGTCTCGAGGAAAGCATCATCCTGCGCTGAAATCACATCGACGATCGCGTTGCCGAGACCGACCACATCATAAACCACTGCTGTCATTGAGATATCCCTGGAATGAACTCGGGGCGATGTGCCAGATGCAGGTGCTAGACGCAACCTATCAGCCCAGTTATGGGGCGAGGATGATGAAAATTGCCTACCTCGCCTCCAAAGTTACGCTGCCCGGATCACCGCTTCGGCGCAGTGACGCCTTCGAACATGATTATATGATGGAGGCCCTGCGCGGACCTTTTGGTGCTCAAGAGATGAGCGTCGAAGATGTCGATTGGAATGATCAAACAATCGACTGGTCACAGTTTGATGCCGCCCTCATCGGCACCACTTGGGACTATTGGGATCAGCCACAGCTCTTCCTATCCACTTTGGAAAAGATCGAGGGCCAGACGCGATTGTTCAACTCAGCGGCAACCGTGCGCTGGAACAGCGACAAGCGCTACTTGAAAGAGCTCGCCGCCAAGGGCGCGCGCACAATCCCAACCCTATGGATCGACAAGGTTGAAGCGGCAGACTTTCACGCCGCGTTTGATAAGCTTGGCAGCGATGATTTGGTCTTCAAACGGCAAATTGGGGCAGGGGCTGATGGTCAATTCCGCTTGGCGCCAGGCGACAACCTCCCGGATATGCCACACCCGATGATGGTTCAGCCTTTCCTGAGCACGATCCAGGAAGAGGGCGAGTACAGCTTCATTTTTATTGATGGCGAATTTTCCCACGCCTTGTTGAAACAGGCCAAGTCAGGCGATTATCGCATTCAATCGACCTATGGCGGCTGGGAAACGAAAGTGTCCCCAAGCACCGGTGACCTGAACGATGCTCGGGCCATTCTGGACCTTATGGAAGAGACACCCTTCTATGCGCGGGTCGATATGATCCGGGACACGGATCGCCGTTTGCTCCTTATGGAGCTCGAATTGATCGAGCCTTATCTCTATCCAAAAGAGGGACCTGAGCTTGGCGCAATCATGGCGAAAGCTCTGAAAGCGCGCCTCGGCTAAACCTGGAAGGATCGCGCGGCCTCATAAAACGCGATCGCCGCGGCGTTCGAGACATTCAGGCTTTCCATTTCCGAAGCGATCGGAATGCGGGCAAGTTCCGCGCAGGCCTTGGCGACGCCCGGACGCAAACCTGGGCCTTCGGCGCCGAGCACAATTGCGAGCTTTGCCGCGCCCGAGACAGCCCGATCAATCTGCGCGCGGCCTTCGCCGGCGAGCCCGACGGTGTGGAACCCGACTTCATTCAAAGCGTCTAGCGCCCGCGCAATGTTGACGACCCGGCATTCGTTTACGGTCTCAATTGCGCCAACCGCGGCCTTGCCGACAATGCCGGAAATTGGCGGGGCGTTGCGCGTCTGCAGAACCAGTGCGTCAAATCCAAACGCTGCCGCGGAGCGAAAGATCGCGCCGAGATTGTGCGGATCGCTGACCTGATCCAGAACCACGACACGTTTCGCGCCGCTGGCAATCACATCTTCGATCTGAACCGGAGGTAGGGGCTCAAACTGCGCCGCCAGGCCTTGGTGAACCGCATCTCGCGGCAGCAGGCCATCAATCGCGCCCGGCTCCAGGATTTCAGACCGGCCCGGTTTAGACGCGAGCCGGTCCAGCCCATTCTTGGTGCCAACCAGGCGTTTCAGTTTCCGCTTGGGATTGGCCAAAGCGGCGCTGACAGCATGCACACCCCAGAGCCAATTTTCACTGGATCCATTGGGGCGCGCAGGAGATTTGCGCTTGTGTGAATTAGGACGGTTGCGCGGGCGGGGCTTGCTCATTATAAGGCCGGTTTCCGGTTGAAAGACGGTGGTGTCAAAGCCCCCTAATGACGGTCGGAAACTGCGGCGTCAAATGGCGTTGTGTAAGTCACCCTGGAGGGGTGGGAGAGTGGTTAAATCCAGCAGACTGTAAATCTGCCCGCTTTGCGTACACTGGTTCGAATCCAGTCCCCTCCACCACTTACACAAAGCATGCTATAAAAGCGGCAGGCCCTGAGCGGGTATAGCATAGTGGTAATGCGGCAGCCTTCCAAGCTGTTGAGCTCGGTTCGATTCCGTGTACCCGCTCCAATTTTTTTCTAAACAGAAATCACTTTTCGACGGTACAAACCCATTCTCTCCCATCGGAATGCCGTGGAAGAGACTTATATTTGCGTCAGCCCGGAAAGTATCGGCAAAATCTTCCAATAATCCAGAATTCCGCGCGGTAATCCTATTCTTTGCTTGAGGCGCCGGGTCCAGCTCGTTAACAAATTACAAACGTCACAGCTGGGAGTCCCGTATGCGCACGTCGCTATCCATCATTTCACTCACCGCAGCCTTGGCTGCCGCGTCAGCCGCGTCCGCACAGGGGTTTTCGGCTGAGGATCTTGTCTCTGAAACCGAGACCTGGTTCCAGGCGCCGGCGATCTCGCCGGATGGCAGCACGATTGCGTTTGCCGCACATGGCGACATCTGGACCGTGTCCAGCAATGGCGGCACGGCGACGCCGATCACCCGCGATAATGGCTGGGACGGAATGCCGGTCTGGTCACGCGATGGCTCCAAGATCGCATTTGCCTCTGATCGCAATGGCAATCTCGATGTCTTCGTAATGAATGCCGATGGTACTGGCCTTAGCCGTCTGACCCATCATGACGCGAATGATTACCCGAGCGATTTTGCACCGGATGGAAGCGGCGTCCTGTTCGCCTCGGCGCGCGGCCAGTCTGCAAGCTCGAGCTATTTCCCAACCGGCGCCTTGCCGCAGCTTTATGAAGTCTCCGTCGAGGGGGGCACGCCGCGCATGGTGACAACAGTCCCGGGCATGGAAGCGCGCTACAGTCCTGACGGCACCAAAATCGCTTATCGCGAAGAGAAAGCCTATGAGAATGAGTGGCGCCAGCGCGATGTCAGCTCGTTCGCGCGCGATATCTGGATCTATGATCTGGAAAGCCGCGCACATACGAAAGTGACTGACACGCCGGGCGGCGATCATTCTCCCGCTTGGTCCGCAGATGGCCAAAGCCTGTTCATGCAGTCGGAAGTCGATGGCGGCACGTTCAACCTGCGCCGGGTCGATCTTGAAAGCGGCGACAGCGAGGCGCTTACATCGCATGGACCGCATCCCGCCCGCGCGACATCGCTCAGTGCTGACGGGACTTTGGTCTACACCTATCATGGCGTCATCCACAAAGTGACCCCGGGCGGCGAATCCGAAGCGCTCGCGATCACGGTTCCTGCCGGCCGAATTGGCGGCGAAGACACCCCTGTTCCTGCCGCCGGTAATATTTCCGAATTCGCGATCTCTCCGGATGGCTCTGAGATCGCTTATGTCTTCCGCGGCGAGGTTTTTGTCACCGATACGGAATTCTCTGACACGGTTCGGGTCACGGATACGCCTGGGCAAGAGCGCTCGATTTCCTTTGCGCCGGACGGCCGAACGCTGCTCTATGCCGCCGAACAAGATGGCGGTTGGGGCATTTATGAAACCAGCATCGCCGAGGATAACGCCCCGCGTTTCTCTATGTCCGTCCAGTTTGAAACCAAACAAGTGTACAAACCCGAGGGCGGCAACGCTTTCCAGCCCGCCTATAGCCCAGATGGTGAGTCGATCGGTTTTATCGAAAACCGCGATTCAATTCGGGTGATGGATGCGGACGGCAATAATCTCCGAACGCTGTTCACCGCAGAACAAAACTACTCTTATGCGGACGGCGATATCAGCTTCCACTTCTCGCCAGACTCCAATTGGGTGGCCGCAGACTATTCACCGCGCGGATATTATTTCTACACTGATATCGGTCTCGCGCCGGTGGATGGATCCGCCCCGCCAAAAGACATTTCGGTGAATGGCTATTATGATGGGGCGCCGATTTGGCACTCCAGCGGCGACTTGGTCTACTGGTTTACCGATCGCTATGGCGAGCGAACCCATGGCTCTTGGGGGTCAGAAGGCGATGTGGTTGCGGCTTTCTTGAACGAAGCAAGCTGGACCCGGTTCAACCTCTCCGAACAAGAACGCGCGGCTTTGGACAAAGCCGGTGATGCCAAGGATGAGGAGGAAGACGAGGACGAAGAAGACGAAGAGGAAGGTCCATCTATCGATGTTGAAAAACTGCTCAATCTCGCCGCGATGCGCGACGAAGATGCAGATATCGAAATCGATTTTGAGGCCATCAAAGACCGGACCATTCGCTTAACTCCGCAATCTTCGGATCTCGCTGATGCGGTGTTCGGGCCGGATATGCAAAAGCTCTATTATCTCGCAGCGTTTGAAGGCGGGTATGATCTTTGGGTCAATGATTTGGTCGAAGGCAGCGCCAGTAAAGTCGCACCGCTCGGGGCCAGTTCCGCCAGCATGACAATCTCAGAGGATGGCTCAATGCTGGTCATTCTGGCCGACGGGCGTCTGCAGAAAGCGACTCTGGGTGACAATATCAAAGTTTCCCCGATCGAAACCAATGCGGAGATGCGCCTGCGCACGGACGCCGAACGTCTCTACATTTTCAATCACACCTGGCACCAGGTCGCCGACAAGTTCTACGACCCGGCCTATCACGGCGTTGATTGGACTGCGATGGAAGCCGCGTACAAGCCAAAAGTTGCTGCCATTTCGAACAACCGGGATTTCGCGGTCCTGATGTCTGAGATGCTCGGGCAGCTCAATGCGAGCCACACTGGCATGTATTATCGCAGCGGCGGTAACGGACAGAGTGATCAAACCGCGGCGCTTGGTGTCATCTTTGATCTCGATGGCGGCGCTGGACTTCGCATCGGTGAAATCCTGGACGATGGTCCGCTCGATCGAGACACGCTCGATGTGGAAATCGGCGATCGGATCACAGCGATTGATGGTCAATCGATCACCGGCACTCAAAACGCATTTGAGCTTCTGAACCGCAAGGCGGGCGACCGCGTTCGCCTGACGATCGGGAATAAGGATACGACCATTGCGGTGCGCACTTATTCTCGCCGAGATGAAGGCGCGGCCCTTTATGAGCGGTGGATTGATCGTCGCCGGGCGATTGTTGAAGAGCGTTCAAATGGCCGGATTGGCTTCGTGCACATCCGCTCCATGAATGATACTGGCTTCCGACAAATCTTCTCAGAACTGTTCGGACGCAATTTCGACAAGGAAGCAGTCATTGTGGATACACGCTTTAACGGTGGCGGCTGGCTGCATGATGATCTGATTACACTCTTGGATGGTGAGTCTTACTTCAACATCCGCGCGCGCAATCGGATCGTATCTGGCGCGCCAGAAGAACGGTGGACCAAGCCTTCCGCAGTGGTGATGAATGAAGGCAATTATTCCAACGCCCACATGTTCCCTTACGCCTATGACTTGTTCGACATTGGCCAAACAATCGGTATGCCGGTCCCTGGCACCGCGACAGCGGTCTGGTGGGAAGGCCAAGTCTCTGGAGATCTTGTCTTTGGGATCCCGCAATTGCCTGTCTTGGACCAGAACAATCAGCCGCTCGAAAACCAAGAGCTTCAACCAGATATTCGCGTCGACAATGCCCCTCAGTTTGCAGAAGTTGGACGCGATCTTCCGCTCGAAGCTGCGGTCGATTCTCTCTTGGGCTCACTTGGCTCAGAATAAGAATCCAAAGTTTTCTGGAAGGGGCGGCGCCGTGCGTCGCCCTTTTTATTTGGGGTGACAGATCACGGGCAACCAAGAATAGCCTTTGACAAAGCTGCTTGAAACGCGGCTCGGCTCATCAAGCACTTCGACATGTTCGAACCGCTCTAAAATCTCTTCCCATAGAATCCGGAGCTGAAGCTCTGCGAGGCGATTGCCAACGCAGCGATGAATTCCAAACCCAAACGAGACGTGATTGCGGGCCTGTTTGCGGTCGATGATTAAGCGGTTGGGATCTTCATCCCAGAACGTCTCATCGCGGTTTCCGGACACATACCACATGGCCACTTTATCGCCTTTGCGGATCAGTTTGCCGTGCATCTCGACATCCTCAAGCGCGGTGCGCCGCATATAGGCAAGCGGCGTCTGCCAGCGAATAATCTCTGAAACCATGTTCGGGATGAGAGATGGGTTCGCCTTAAGCTTCGCATATTCTTCAGGAAACTTATTGAGCGCATAAACGCCGCCCGACATCGAATTTCGGGTCGTATCATTGCCGCCCACAATAAGAAGAATAACGTTCCCAAGCATTTCATAGGGATTCATATCCTTCGTGGCGTCGCCATGCGCGAGGAGACTCATCAAGTCATCCGCTGGTTCTGCATTCTTGCGCTCTTGGAAAATTCCCCAAAACACCTGCGCGCATTGCCCTAACTCTTCACGCCATTGTTCCATTCCGCCCGGGCAAATGTCCGGGTCGGCTGGATTTGTTGTCACATCAGACCATCGCGTTAGGTCTCGCCGCTTGTCTTGTGGGTAGTTGAACAACGTGGCGAGCATCATTGCTGTCAGCTCAATCGAAACCGCATTGACCCAATCGAACGGTTCATTGACCGGTAAGCCGTCTAACACTTTCTGGGTGCGCGCGCGGATTAAGGGTTCGTAGTCTCGAAGCGCGGTTGGAGCGACGGCGGGTTGCGCGGTTTTTCTTTGCGCCGAGTGAATGGGTTCGTCAGCAGAAATGAAGCTTCGACCGACCATGCTCTCATTCATATTGCTGAGCGTGATCCCGCCATTGCTTGAGTCAGACGAAAAGCGCTTATGGTCTGAATCCACCGCAATGATATCTTTATGCCGGGTGATCGACCAATACGGTCCGAAGAAACTGTCAGGTGTATAGTGGATAGGGTCTTCTTTGCGCAGGCGCTCAAAGCGATCCCACATTTTATTTTGCCGCCAGACCTCTGTATCTGCGAGATCTATCGTTTCGAGATCTAGCTCTGCTGCCGGTACCACCGGATCGCCGCGCTCCAAATAACCTGGATAGGCGGGAACTTTGTAGCTGAGCTTCGGGCGCTCAAGCTTTGAAGCAGTCTTAAAAGAAGTATCGGCCATTTTGCCTCCGCGCACCTCGCTCAAGAGATCTTTGAAGCCTATAGCCTATGCATTTTGGGACGTCTGAAAACCGAAAAAGCGCCGAATCGGCGCATGCCCCCACGGGAACTGCGCGCATATACGCAATCCAGAAGACACAATTATAATATATATTTCAGCGCATTAGGAGCGTTTTGCCGTTAAACGTCGGCAAAGTTCGTCCAATTGTTCGAGATCGCCATACTTGATCCGCAACTCGCCGCCAGAAACGCCCTGACGGATGTCGACTTTTAAACCAAGAACGCGGGCAAGATCCGCCTCGAGTGCTTCGGTGTCGACATCTTTGTCGGTCTGATTGACCTTCTTCGCCACCGTATCCAGCGCGCTGCCATCCTTCAGGCGTTTGACCAAAGCCTCGACATCACGAACCGACATGCCTTTGGCCACCGCCATATCCACAACCGGGTCTGGATCAGGCGCACCGAGCGCCGCCCGCGCGTGACCGGCGGAGATCCGGCCTTGCCGCAAATGTTCACGTGAAGTCTCACCCAAATTGAGCAGACGCATCGTGTTTGCGATATGAGCCCGAGACTTCCCGACGCTCTCCGCCAGGTCTTCTTGAGTCCGCCCAAACCGTTTGATCAGCGCGCCATAAGCTTCGGCTTCTTCAATCGGGTTTAGATCTTCACGCTGAACATTCTCGATGATGCCGACTTCGAGAAGCTGTAACTCATCAAGCTCGCGAACAACCGCTGGGATCGTCGAGAGACCCGCCCGCTGCGCGGCGCGCCAACGTCGTTCACCCGCCACAATTTGAAACTGATTTGGCGCATCCGGATCTGGCCGAAGCAAGATGGGTTGCAAAACCCCGCGTTGCCGGATCGAGGCCGCGAGTTCTTCAAGTTCAGTCTCAGAAAAAGTGCGTCGTGGTTGGGCAGGGTTCGGACGGATGTCTGAAAGCGAGAATTCCGCAACTGCGCCAGACGGTGACCGCCCAGAACTTTCCGGTGTATCTTCCGGTGCCGCGAGACCAACGCCTTCAACTTCTCCGATCAGCGCGGATAAGCCTTTTCCGAGTCGGTTCTGTTTTCCCCGTGCTGGATCTGGCGCCATGCCTACCCCCGTAATGCGCGTTCGCGCTGAAGCATTTCAGACGCCAGGCGAATATATGCTTCGCTGCCCGGGCACCTATAATCATAAAGCAAAGCCGGTTTGCCGAAACTCGGCGCCTCGGACAGACGCACATTGCGCGGGATCACAGTATTGTAGACTTTGGTGCCGAGAACCGAGCGAACTTCGTCAGCAACCTGGTCAGATAGATTGTTGCGGCGGTCATACATGGTCAGAACCACACCTTGAATGTCCAAGTCCGGGTTCAGGCCAGAGCGCACCAATTCAACTGTTTTCAAAAGTTGGCTCAAGCCTTCGAGCGCCAGGAATTCGCATTGCAGCGGCACCAAAAGCGAGTCCGAAGCCGTCATCGCATTGATCGTCAGCGCCGAAAGGGATGGCGGACAATCGATCAGGATATAGTCATACTCGGTCTTACCGCGCGACGCCGCTTGCTCGACATAAGAGCGAAGCGCATTGCGCAATCGATAAGAGCGATGCGGATCGTTTGAGAGTTCTGTTTCCACGCCGGCGAGGTTTTCATCACCCGGAACAATGTCCAAGCGCGGGACGAGCGTGTTGAGGACGGCATCTCCGAGGAATTCATCGTGGACGATGACGTCATACGTGGTGAGTTGGCGTTCTGGGCGTGTAATCCCGAGACCGGTCGAGGCATTTCCTTGCGCATCAAAGTCGATCACCAGGACTTTTCGTCCAACAGCCGCCAAGGCGGTGCCAAGATTGATGGATGTCGTTGTTTTCCCGACGCCGCCCTTTTGATTGGCAATGGCCAGAATGCGTGTATTCGCGTTAGACACGTGAAACCTCCGAAATCTTCAAGATAGCCCCATCCCCGGTTACACTGGGAATCGCTTCATAGGCGAATCTCCAAGATTCCTGCGCTGCCGTCAATTCTTCTTGCCAGCGACGGCCCTTTGGAAACACACCGTAAGCTCCAGCTTTAAGCCAAGGCTCAGCATAATCCAGTAATTTCGGTAAGGGCGCGAACGCGCGAGCGGTGATACAATCGGCATGGACAGGGTTAACCGCCTCAACCCGACCCTGAATGACTTTTGCGTTTAAATTCGCCGCTTGAACCGCGGCGCGCAGGAAAGCGCACTTCTTCCCGACGCTTTCAATCATCGTCATATGGGACTCTTCTGACGCGAATCCTGCGGCGAGAACCAAAGCCGGAAATCCTGAGCCCGATCCCAGATCGATCGTTTTCCCACCGTCGGGAATGTGCGGAAACAATTGCCAGGAGTCCCAAACATGGCGGCGCCAAACCTGATCAAATTCAGATGGCCCAATCAAATTGATCTTTGTCCGCCATTCATCGAGCTCCGAAACAATGGTTTCGATCCGCTCCAATGTTTCACGTGAAACATTCCCAGCTTTCTCGAGGTCTTTCGCCCCAAACCCATCACGATCAGCCATTTGCAGACCGCTTTCGATCAGGGCGACGTTTCACAAATGCCAGGAGCGCCGTGAGAGCGCCCGGGGTCATACCTTCAATTCGCCCGGCCTGACCGAGTGTGGCTGGTCGGATTGTTTCAAGTTTCGCGCGGACTTCATTGGTCAGACCACCGACGGCCGCATAATCCAGGTCTTCCGGAAGCACCAGAGACTCCTCTCGGCGCAGCGCGGCAACATCTTCTTTCTGGCGCTCAATGTAACCGGCATACATGGCTTCGATTTCGAGTTGCGCTTTGATCGCCGCGTTAAGCGAAGCCACCTGATCAAACACCGATTCAATCGCGGCCATATCGATCGTTGGGTAAGCCAGAAATTCCCACGCGCTGCGGCGCTGACCATCTTGATTGACCTTCCATCCGAGTTTTTGCGCTTCGTTTGGCGTCATGGCCGCTGATTTCAGAACGTCTCGCCCGGCTTCCAAAGCAGATTGTTTCACGTGAAACATCTCTGCGCGTTTTGGTCCGACCAAGCCAAGATCTATGCCCCGTTCGGTCAGACGTTGATCCGCATTATCAGACCGCAAAGATAGGCGGTATTCTGCGCGTGACGTGAACATCCGATAGGGTTCAGTGACACCGCGCGTCACCAAGTCATCAACCAAAACGCCAATATAAGCTTCGGCCCGATCAAAAGTGGCGCGGGGCTCGCCCTGTGTGTAGCGCACCGCGTTCAAACCAGCGACCAGGCCTTGGGCGCCCGCTTCTTCATATCCTGTCGTTCCGTTGATTTGGCCCGCCAGGAACAATCCCGGAAGAACTTTCACCTGAAGCCCCGCATCCAAGGCGCGAGGATCGACATAATCATATTCGATCGCATAGCCGTATTCGAGGATCTCAACCGATTCCAATCCTTCAATCTTGCGAATGAAACGATCCTGAACCTCGCAGGGCAGGGACGTCGATATTCCATTCGGATAGACGGTGTCGTCCTCTAAGCCTTCCGGCTCCAGAAAGATTTGGTGCCGCGTCTTATCGGCGAACCGGTGAATCTTGTCCTCAATTGACGGACAATAGCGGGGCCCGCGCCCAGCGATTGCGCCGGAATAGACGGCCGACTGATTGATATTCTCCGCGATGATGTCATGCGCCGCCGCGTTGGTGAACGTGATCCCGCACGCAATTTGCGGAACTTCAATCTTGTCCGTGGCGAAAGAGAATGGAATGGGCTCGGCATCCGCAGGCTGCATTTCCAATCGATCCCAGTCGATGCTGCTCGCTTTTAATCGCGCCGGGGTTCCTGTCTTCAAACGCCCCATCGGAAGATCGAGAGCATAGAGACGATCAGCGAGACCAATCGCTGGTTTTTCTCCAACCCGGCCCGCCGGAATACGTTCCGCGCCTCGATGAATAATCCCTTTCAGGAATGTGCCCGTCGTTATGATCACCGCGTCCGCTTTATAGGAGGTGCCGGATTCGCCGATGACGCCGCGGACACGTTTATCCTGAACAATCAAATCTTCCACGCCATCCGCAATGACGGACAGATTTTCGTGGTTCAAGATTTCATCCTGCATCGCCTGGCGATACAAAGCCCGATCAATTTGCGCGCGCGGCCCCCAAACGGCTGGGCCTTTCGATCGGTTGAGCATCCGGAACTGAATTCCGGACCGATCTGCAACCCGCGCCATCAACCCATCGAGGGCATCGATCTCGCGAACCAGATGGCCTTTGCCCAATCCGCCAATGGCCGGGTTACAAGACATTTCGCCGATCGTCTCGATCTTGTGCGTGATCAAAGCCGTGCGCGCGCCCATGCGCGCGGCCGCAGATGCAGCTTCGCATCCGGCATGGCCGCCACCGACCACAATGACTTCAAAAAATTGGGCTTCGCTCATCTCAATCGCCTCTTCCTAGGCGCCTCATATAATACTCGGCGCCGCAGAAATAGACTATTTGCCAATACAAAAGGAAGAAAAGACAGCGCCGAGAACCATTTCTGTTTCAACATGCCCCGTCAGCGATCCAAGTTCCCGGCTTGCCAGACGCACTTCTTCGGCTGTGAATTCGGCGCCCATCCCAGAATTCAGGTGCTCCAACGCCGTAAGCAAATGCGCCTTAGCGCGTTCAATGCCTTGCCGGTGACGGGCGCGGGTAATCATTGGCGCGGATAGATTATTAGTCAGCCTCGACAAGCGGTCGACAATCGCTGCTTCGACACGATCAATTCCCTGTCCTTCCCTAGCGGAGATCAGGAGTGTGTCACGTGAAACATTTGGCGCGGCGAGGTCTGACTTGTTCACAACCATAATATCGCCTGGTTGGACCAAGTCTGTCTCGATAGAATCGCGGCCATCGAATAACCAGATCCGAACATCCGCTTCCGCCCCAGCTTGACGCGCGCGGCGAACGCCCTCGGCTTCAACAATATCATCAGTTTCCCGCAATCCGGCTGTGTCAGACACCCAGACCAAATAGCCGCCCAGTGTCAGTCTGACTTCGACCACGTCCCGGGTCGTACCTGGAATGTCTGTGACGATCGCGGCTTCACGTTTGGCGAGTTGATTAAGAAGCGTCGATTTCCCGGCATTTGGTTTACCCAAGATCGCTACGCGGAAACCATCGCGAATGCGTTCTGTGATGTTCCCCTCGGCCAGGGCTTGATCCAGGCCTTCCAAAAGCGTGTTGATCTTTTCAGCGACGGGACCGTCAACGCGGTCCGGTGCATCTTCTTCGTCCGGAAAGTCGATGCTCGCCTCCAGGAGTGCTAGACATTCCGTCATTTGAATTCGCCAATCTGAGTAAAGCGTCTCCAACGCGCCATCCATTTGACGGAGGGCCTGGTCCAATTGGGCTTCACTTTCGGCATCGATGAGATCGGCTACGGCTTCGGCGCGGGTCAGATCCAGTTTTCCGGCTTCGAAGGCGCGGCGTGTAAACTCTCCTGGTTCCGCCAAACGCGCACCTGCGGACATGAAAGCTTTCAACGCAAGCTCGATAATCATCCGCCCGCCATGGAGCGTGATTTCGAGTGTGTCTTCGCCGGTATAACTTGCTGGTCCAGGCATCAAGACCGCGAGCCCTTCATCAATCACGGCGCCATCATCAGATCGAACTTCGACCAAAGTGGCGCGGCGCGGCGTTAGCGACGGCTTTGACAATCGCTTTTCGATGATGGAGCGGACGTCCGGCCCAGATATACGAAGGGTTGCGATCGCCGCGGGCGGCGGCCCACTTGCCAGAGCACAAATCGTGTCCCGGCGTAGGGTCATTTTTAGTTCTTCATTGCCTCAAAGAATTCGTCATTCGTCTTCGTCTGCTTCAATTTATCAAGCAGGAAGTCGATCGCATCGGAGGTCCCCATCGGATTCAAGATCCGGCGCAGAACATAGATCTTCTGAAGTTGCACCTTGTCGGTGATCAATTCTTCTTTCCGCGTACCAGACTTCATGATGTCGATGGCCGGGAATGTCCGCTTGTCGGCAACCTTGCGATCAAGAACGATTTCAGAGTTACCCGTGCCTTTAAATTCTTCAAAGATCACTTCGTCCATGCGCGAGCCGGTATCGATCAGGGCCGTCGCAACAATCGTGAGCGAGCCGCCATCTTCAACATTACGCGCGGCGCCGAAGAATCTTTTCGGGCGTTGCAGAGCATTCGCATCCACACCACCTGTCAGGACCTTACCTGAACTCGGAACCGACGTGTTATAGGCGCGGCCAAGACGGGTAATTGAGTCCAGCAAAATCACAACATCACGGCCATGCTCGACCAGGCGCTTGGCTTTTTCAATAACCATTTCGGCGACCGCAACGTGGCGGGATGCTGGCTCATCAAATGTCGATGAGATGACCTCGCCCTTCACCGAGCGCTTCATGTCCGTCACTTCTTCCGGGCGTTCATCAATCAGAAGAACGATCAAATAGCATTCAGGGTGATTTTCTTCGATAGAGGCCGCGATGTTCTGCAGAAGAACCGTTTTACCTGTCCGCGGCGGCGCAACGATCAAAGCTCGTTGACCTTTACCAATCGGCGACACGATATCGATGACCCGGCCCGAGCGATCTTTCTTAGTCGGGTCTTGCCCTTCCATGAGCAGACGCTCTTCAGGGTAAAGCGGAGTCAGATTGTCGAAGTGGACTTTCTGGCGTGCTTTTTCCGGATCTTCAAAATTGATCGAGCTGACATCTGTCAGCGCAAAATAGCGCTCATTCTCACCTGGCTCTGCGATTGGACCTTCGACGGTATCACCCGTTTTAAGACCCGCTTTTTTCAGAACCTTTGGACTGACATAAATATCATCCGGTCCGGCCAGATAATTTGATTCCGGCGAGCGCAAGAATCCAAACCCGTCTTGAAGAACCTCAACCACGCCGCGGCCGATAATCTCAACTTCTTGCTCGGCGAGCTCTTTCAAGATCGCGAACAGCATATCCTGCGTTCGAAGCGAAGAGGCGTTCTCAACTTCCAGCATTTCGGCATAGGCCAGAAGTTCTGTTGGTGATTTCGCTTTTAGCTCGCGCAGATAAACTTGTGACGGAAGTTCGAGTTCGGGTGCGGTATCAGGCATAGGGTGCCGGTATCCAAATTTGTGCTTGGGAAAATTCGGCTGAAATCAGCCTGCGCGCCGGACGGCGACTTGATCCGCATATGATCAAATCGAGCCGCGGGGTCAAGGGGCGCGACTGTGACGAGCTAGAAAGGTTTGACGACCGCCAGGATGACAACGCCGATCATAATCAGAAACGGCACTTCGTTCAGCATCTTCATCGTCTTGGCCGTCGGTGCCACGTCACCGCGGTCAATCTTCTTGCCGATGGAAATGAAATAGCCATGCAACCCGCTGAGGATTAGAACCAACAGGAGCTTGGTGTGCATCCATCCCACCGAAAGCAAGCTTTGGTTCATGACCAGCATTGTGATCCCCAAGATCCAAACGATGATCAAAGCGGGGTTCAAAATGATCTTGCGCAGACGATTCGACGCTTCTTTCATCGTCTCGAACAATTCGTCGCCGGGCTTCGAGCTGAGTTGGTGCAATTTATAGCGCGGATAAATCAGCAAACCGGCCATCAATGCGATGACGAAAACAATGTGAAACGCTTTGACCCAAAGATAGAGCGACATGATCTAAGCCTGTTCCCGAACAATCTCGACGACGCGTTCTACATGCGGGATGGGTGTGTCCGGCCGAACCCCATGACCGAGATTAAAGATATGTGGGCGCCCTTTATAGGCTTCCAGAATTTCTCTGACCCGCTTCTCCATCGCAGGACCCCCTTCAATCAGAAGCACAGGATCCAAATGACCCTGAACCGCAATTGAGTCTGGCACGGCTTTCAAGACATGTTCCGGACTAATTGCGGTATCGAGACCAATTCCATTCACAGCGACTTGCTCGGCATATGACCCAATCATGGTCGCCGCGCCGCGGGGAAATCCGATAATCGGCACGGTGACACCCATATCGCGCAAACGTTTGATCAGGGCTGCATTTGGTTCAACCACCAGGGTTTGAAACAGATCAGACGGCAAGCCTTCGGCCCAGGATTCAAAAATCATCAGCGCATCGGCGCCAGCTTTAACTTGGGCCGCTAGATAATGCGCGCTGATCTCCACAATCCGATCGAGAAGGGCTTTGAGCAGATCTTGGCGACTATAGGCCCAACCTCTGGCTGAACTCTTATCGGTGCCGCCGCGTCCTTCGATGGCATAAAGCGCAACCGTCCAAGGGGCGCCGCAAAATCCGATCAATGCTTTGTCTGACTCTAACTGGCTTCGAACACGATCGACCGTTTCATAGACAGGCGACAATCTTTGAACCGCCATTTCAACAGGGGCGCGATTGAGATCAGCCTCTGTTTCCACGGTTTCAACAATTGGCCCCACACCTTTTTCGAACCGCACATCTAGACCCATCGCATCCAGAATCAGCAAGATATCAGCGAACAGGATCGCTGCATCCATATCGTATCGGCGGATTGGCTGAAGCGTGGCTTCCGCAGCCATAGAAGGAGAGTAACAAAAATCGAGAAAGTCTTTGGCCCGGCTGCGCAGTTCCAGATATTCCGGCAAATGCCGCCCGGCTTGTCGCATCATCCAGATGGGAACTGGGGACGAAGGGGTCCCAGAAAGCACTTTTAGGAATCGTGAAGAAACAGGATCGGCCATATCGATTTACAAACCCAGAAAAAATAATCCGTAGGCCTTATCATTATTAAGCGCGGAGTCTCGTGGAAAACACGGCCTGAGAACATTTGTCCCGCCTATATCCACAGTCTATCCCCAGATAAGAACCCAGTTAACCTTTCATTAAGAACCTGATTCAAAAGTAAATAAAGTATTAACGACGCTTCGAAACGCATGTTTGGAACAGACCTAAAACTCGAGGAGTCAGATTCGTTCACTTGTGCGATTCAGAGTCGGATTCTGGGGCCAACTGCGAATTCCACAACGCATCCACAGGGCTTGTCGAATTCGTATCGCTCCGGCAGAGGAAGATTTGAAAATTTCAGGCTGGCTATGCGATTATCGATCTATTTCAACGTCCACTTAGTGTCCGATTCCACAGGCGAAACTTTAAACGCTGTGATGCGCGCCGCGGCGGCGCAATTCGATCGGACCATTCCGCTAGAGCACAATTATTATCTCGTCCGCTCGGAACGACAATTGGATCGAGTGATGGCTGAAATCGAGGCCGCCCCTGGCGTGGTCTGGTACACCATCTCTGACGAAGCGCTGCGGCGTAAACTAGAACAGTTTTGCCGGCAGCGTGGGATCCAAACCTTACCGGTTCTTGACCCGTCTATTCACATGTTGTCTCGGCATCTCGGTATTCCCGCGAGTGAGAAAATTGCCAGTCAGCACGCGCTGAACGAGGAATATTTCAAACGGATCTCGGCCATTGATTTCGCGCTCAACCATGATGATGGGCAAAATGTCAGCGGCCTCGGCGATGCGGACGTTGTTTTGCTTGGCGTTAGCCGGACATCGAAAACGCCAACCTGTGTCTATCTCGCCAATCGGGGCGTGAAGGCCGGAAACATTCCGCTGGTTCCAGGAATTCCGCTTCCGCCTTCCGTGGAACAACTTAAACATCCAATGGTTGTGGGCTTGAAAATTGGTGTTGAGCGCTTGCTGCAGATACGATCGCAGCGCCTGGTCTCTCTGAATGAGAATTCCAAAACAGATTATGTCGATGAAGAAGCTGTGCGCGCTGAAGTGACTGAAGCCAGCCGCCTATTCCAACGCAATAAGTGGCCGGTTATTGATGTCTCACGCCGGAGCGTCGAGGAAACGGCGGCCGCGATTTTGAACAAATTGAATGAACGCCGAGGGTTCGTTTGATGACGAATATTATTCTCGCTTCCGGAAGCGCCAGCCGCCGAGCGCTTTTAGCTGGCGCGGGTGTCGCGGCCCAATCTATCAAACCGAATGTCGATGAAGACACAGCCAAAATCGCGATGCGCGGCGATGGCATGAGTGTGCGTGATCAAGCGATGCAGCTCGCTGAAATGAAAGCCGTTAAAGTTTCGCGCAGCGAACCTGGTTTCGTTATTGGCGGCGACCAGATGCTCAATCTTGAAGGCGAGGCTTTCGACAAACCTGCTGATCTGGAGGCTGCCGCGGATCATTTGCGCAAGCTTTCCGGCAAGTCGCATACGCTTGAAACGGCCATTGTTATCGCTGAAAATGGTGAGCCGGTTTGGCGTCACTTGGCGCGGCCAAAACTAACAGTCCGTACACTGAGTGAAGGCTTTATCGAGACCTATATCGAGACTTGCGGCCCGGCGCTCCTCTCGACGGTCGGCGCTTATCAGTTGGAAGGCATGGGGGCTCAGATCTTTTCCAAGACTGAAGGCGACTATTTCTCCATCCTCGGTCTGCCGCTGCTACCTTTGCTCGACTATTTCAGAGTGCGCGGATTGCTAACATCATGACCAAACTTCTGGGGGTCATTGGCGACCCAATATCGCATTCTCTATCGCCGCTCATTCATAATGGTTGGCTGCGCGATCATCGAATTGATGCGTCTTATGAGGCCATGCACGTTCCGGCTGGTGAGCTGAATTCAGCCCTGAAAACATTGGAGTCCCGAGATGTTCTCGGCGTGAATGTAACCCTGCCGCACAAGCATGATGCTTTGGCTGCATCAGCGAAGGCCACGGACGCCGCGTCGAAAATTGGCGCCGCGAATACACTCACCCTTAAAGCGCCTGGGACATGGCATGCGGATAACACGGATGCGCCAGGGTTTCTCCATGCGCTCGGCACGACGCAAGGCAGACAAGAACGGGTCTTACTGCTCGGCGCAGGTGGTTCCGCAAGAGCGATCGTCTTTGCACTGACGAATGCTAAAAGGCCGGTTACAATTTTGAACAGGACGGTTTCTAAAGCGGCGGATTTGGCGTCAGAACTTGGCGATGACCAAACAGTCTTTGGCGATATTAATCAGTATAATGAATATATCGAATCGACAACGATCGTGGTCAACACAACCAGTATGGGTCACTCAAAAGAGTATCTGGAATTGCCGGACGGGCGAGACCGCGTCTTCTTTGATATCTCCTATGGCAAGATTGCTGCCCCGCAATTGGCGCATGCCGCGAAACAAGGCTGGCAAGTCAAAGATGGCTTGACCATGTTGGTGGCACAAGCAGCCTTCAGTTTTGAATCATGGTTTGGGGTAATGCCAGATTTTGACAAGGCGCTGGAACGGTGCCGAAGAGCGGTAGAGGCAGCACAATGATCATACTTGGATTGACCGGATCGATCGGTATGGGGAAATCCACAACCGCCCAAATGTTCAAACAGGCGGGAATTCCCGTCTATGATGCCGACGCAGCGGTGCATGAAATTTATGAGCCGGGCGGGGCCGCGGTCGGACCTTTGTCCGAAAGGTTTGGCGATATTCTGAAAAATGGCGGCATTGATCGCGCCGCGCTTCGGGCAAAAGTCGTCGATAATCCAGACGCCATGCGCGACTTGGAGGCAATTGTGCACCCGCTGGTTGGCCTCAGTCAGATGAACTTTCGAAAGGAAGCCCTTGAGAGCGGAGCACTTTTTGCAGTCCTGGACATTCCTCTCCTGTTTGAGACCGGAGGCGACGCGCGCTGTGACTATGTTGCAGTCGTGACGGCACCGGAAAACGTTCAACGCGAGCGCGTCCTGGCGCGCGGCGAAATGAGCGAAGACCAGTTCGAACAGATCAAGGCAAAACAAACGCCAGACGCTGAAAAACGGGCCCGCGCGGATTTTGTGATCAATACCGCTTTCGGCTTTGACTTCGCTCGCGCACAAGTTCACTCCATAATAGACTTGTTGAACGGACTGGCCGCGGAGATCTCAGATGAGTGATGCAGTGCGCGAAATCGCTTTCGATACGGAAACGACAGGACTGGAATGGGATAAAGACGACCGGATTATCGAACTCGGTGCGGTCGAACTGATCAACCATGTTGCGACGGGAAAGACGTTTCAGACTTATATCAATCCCGGCCGCCCGGTCTCTGAGGCGACTATCCGGATCACCGGGATCACCGACGATGATCTGGTCGACAAACCGGGATTCGAAGATCCGAGCATTGTCGATGCGTTTCTCGAATTTGTTGGGGATGCCACCTTGGTTGCGCACAATGCCAAGTTTGACCGCGGCTTCTTGAACATGGAGCTTCAGCGCTGCGGCAAAGCTCCCATTCCGGAAGAACGCTGGGTAGATACGGTCATGATCGCGCGCAAAAAATATCCGGGCGCGCCAGCCAGCCTGGATGCTTTGTGTAAGCGTTTCGACGTAAACGCCGACGCGCGGACATTTCACGGCGCGCTCTTGGACAGCCAGTTATTGGCAGAAGTTTATCTCGAGCTCTTAGGGGGCCGCGCGCACAGGTTTGACTTTGGCGGACAGAGCCAGGCTCAAGATGGTGCACGCGCACCGGCCGTTCAGCGGCCATCTCCCTTGAAGGCAGAGATCTCTAGTGAAGAGCAAAGCACCCACACCGAGTTTATCGAAACACTCGGTGAGGATGCAATTTGGAAGCGTTACGCCTGAGGCTCACCTGTCGGCGCTGGCGCTGGTGCCGCTGAAGCCTGCTCGGCCGCCGCCGCCGCCGCGCGTTGTTTCTGAGTGTTGTACAGCGCGCCAAAGTCGACTGGATCGATGCGCAGTGGCGGGAATCCACCTTCTGCAGAAATGTCTGCGATGATGCGACGCGCGAATGGGAACAGAACCCGCGGGCACTCGATGAGCAAAACCGGCTCAATGTCGCCAGCGCCAAATCCTTGCAATTGGAAGGTCCCGGCATAGTCCATTTCGAGAATGAACAGCGCAGTTTCTTTTGTGCCAGCGCGAGCTTTGAGTTTGAGGACGACTTCGAAGACTCCCTCTTCGCCCTGCTTCGGCGCGGCGCCTACATCAATCCCAAGTTCGATATTTGGCTGCGCTTGCACGGTCGCTCCAGGATTCTCAAACGAGAGGTCCTTAATGTACTGGCTCAGCACGCGGATGGCTGGGCCCTGTTGAGGAGCATTGTTTTGCGGCTGAGTTGCCATATCTGGGGTGTCTGTCATCGATCTTCACTCTAAGCTTAAGATTAAGGGCGGGTAACATGTGCCACAAAGTGGCGCAACGGTGGGTGGCACTTGTTGAAAAGCACCTATATGAACTGCTGAAAGACTGATAAAAGAGCCGAATATGTCCTCTTCTGTGATCGAATTTCTTGTTTTGGCCGGGATCGCCCTTTTTGTGGGGTGGCGTCTATTCGTGACGTTAGGCCAAGATGAAGGTCCACCAGAGGGCCGAGGTCGCATGCCATCGCCTGCGCCAAACCCAACTCCTGCGCGGTCAGCACCGACCGGGGGTGATGTTGTTCAGCTGCGTCCCTCGTTTACCGGACCGGCCGCTGCTGGAATGGAAGCGATCTTTGAGGCCGATGGAAATTTTGAGCCTCGCGCATTCATGCAGGGCGCACGCGGGGCCTATGAAATGATTGTTGGCGCTTTTGCTCGCGGCGATCGCGATGCCTTGAAGCCGCTATTGGATACCGACGTTTATGAAGCTTGGGACGCCGCCATTGCGGACCGTGAGGCGACCGGCGCTGAAGGCATGCAATTGCTGCGGATTCGCAAAGCGGAGATTACCGATGCTTCGCTCGCAAGTGATGGTATGGCCCGGGTGACTGTGCATTATGAATCAGAGCTCGGTGATGGCGAAACAACCACTAAAGCCTCCGAGTTGTGGACCTTTATGCGGCAAACAAGTTCGAGCGATCCGAATTGGATTCTCGATGATGTCGATACTGCTGACTAAGCCATCAAAAAGCCTCAGCTTGGTAACTTGAGCTCACGGGCCGAACGCGCCTAGACTTCTTTTATGAGGATCCTCGGGCTTTTATGCGGCGCGTTCTTATTGCTATCTGGCTGTGTCACCAATTCAGGTCGACCTCTGCCGCCGCAACCTGTTTTTGAAACGCGGCCGCAGGTCGATCCATCAACTTTTCCTGTGACGCCCAAACCCGTCGCTTACGACATTCTGCCCGGTTGGGAGGAGTCCAATCTCGCGCCAGGGCTCTCTGCTTTGCGGCGCAGTTGCGAGGTGTTTGAGAAACGACCTCCGCAAAACCTGCTATCAAACAAAGCGCCTTGGGCAGGGCGGGTTTCGGACTGGACGCCGGCCTGCGCGGCGCTCGATGTGATCAATGATAATCGCAGTGCCCGGGCGGTTTTACAGGCGCTGTTTACGCCAGTTGAGATTGTTGCTCCTGACGGCAAAAGTCGATTTACCGGATATTTTGAGCCAACCTATGAGGCGCGGCTGCGGCCCGAGCCGCCTTTCACCGAACCTGTTCCTGGCGATCCGGGCGACCTGGTGACTTCATCCGGCAAAGTCTATCAAACTCTGCCGGACGGCACGCGAAGAGAATATCCGATCCGCGCGGACATTACGCGCGCGGGTGTTCGCCCACTTGCTTATGCACACCCAGCCGATGTTTTCTTTCTGCAAATCCAAGGTTCGGGCCGGCTCGTCTTGCCCGATGGGCGCACCCTTCGCGCGGCTTATGCGGCCAATAATGGTCAGCCGTTCAGGTCAACCGCGAACTGGTTGCTGCAGCGCGGATGGATTGAGCGCGGGGAGGCGAGTATGCGCGGCATTCGCGCCTGGATGGATCGCACGACTCCAGAGCGCGCGCGCCAAGCGATGAATGCAAATCCGCGATTTGTGTTCTTTACATTGGAACCAGAGGGCGACCCGCGACTGGGGCCAAAGGGCTCATTTGGTGTCCCGCTCACCCCCCTCGGATCGATGGCGGTTGATTTGGACATTCATGCCGGCGGCGTTCCGATGTTTGTTCAAACCACAGCGCCCGGACTTGGCGGCGAATGGTCTGGCTTGCTTGTTTCGCAAGATACAGGGGGCGCGATTAAAGGGTCGGTCCGCGGGGACTTGTATTTTGGTACTGGAGACCGGGCCGGTGCTGCGGCTGATACGGTAAATGCTCCTGGCCGACTTTGGGTGCTTTTGCCGACAGCTGTCGCAGAACGATTGCGCCAACAAGATCTGGCGCGCGCATCTGGGCCTAGACCGATCGTCGTAACGCCCTAGAACACCGCCTATGAGCGGACGTAATCTGACCGACAAAGAGAAACGGGCCTGGGCCGCCGCGTCCAGGAACGTTACACCCTTGTCGGGTCGGCGCGGCACTCCGGCGGGGAGTCCGCGAAAAAAAGATGACGCCGACCCGAAGCCGCTAAATGTTTCTCGCAACAAGGCTTACGCCGCGCCTCAAAACAGACAGAATGAGCGCAGCGTTCGACGCGGTCGGCAAGCGATCTCTGCGAGTTTTGATCTACATGGTCATACACGCGAGTCTGCGTTTCGTGTTTTGCCCAGCTTCTTGGCCCGCGAGCAAGCCAAGGGTTCGCAATGCGTCATTGTGATCACTGGAAAAGGCAAATCCGGACAGGGCGTCTTGCGGCAGGCTTTTCTCAATTGGCTGGACTTACCAGAAGCGCGCGGCCTTATCAGCGGCTATGCCCCGGCTCATGCCAGACATGGCGGCGGCGGGGCTTGGTATGTATTCCTACGCCGCCGTTAGATGTGAAAAGGGGCAGCCGGAAGCCGCCCCTAAACACGTCACACACTCTACTTGAGAATGCATGTACCCGCGTCGTGTTAATGATTTACGACTGTTTTGCGAGCAGATTGCGAATTTCTTCGAGAAGAATTTCCTGACGCGGCGGGGCTGGCGGTTCTGCTGGCGCCTCTTCCTCTTTTTTCTTCATATTGTTCATGCCTTTGATGATCATGAACATCACGAAGGCGACAATGATGAAGGATATCAGCGCGGCGATAAACGCCCCGAGATCGACGATCGCGGCTTCTTTAACAACTTCACCAGCATCATTGAGAACGGCTTCTTGAACCGTGAATGTCAGCGATGATAAATCGATACCGCCCATAATTGGCGCGAGTATTGGCAGGAACACGCCCTGGATAAAGGCTGTCACCACCGTGGCAAAAGCGCCGCCCATGACGAAACCAACCGCCATGTCGACGAGATTGCCTTTCATGGCAAACTCTTTGAATTCTTTTAACATTTTAAACCCCTTCTAATCTCCAGACCCGAAAGCCTTAGCGCCAGAATGTTTGAATTCTGCCGCGAGGTCAAATCTCAGAAACAGTTTTGGATACAATCGCTTAGCGCGATTCTGGATCCACGCCGTCATTCACGCGGGCTCGAAGTTCTTTGCCCGGGCGGAAGAATGGGACAGATTTCGCTTCCACGCTGACGGATTCTCCCGTGCGTGGATTACGTCCCTTGCGGGCTTTTCGATGACGGACGGAAAAAGCGCCAAATCCTCGCAGTTCGACGCGATCGCCGCGAGCAAGCGCATCGGCGATTTCGTCAAGGATGACCCCAACGAGTTTCTCCAGATCCTCCGGGCGCAATTCCGGATTCTCGTCTGCAAGTTTAGCGATGAGTTCAGATCTCAGCATGTCTTTGAACCTAAACGAAAAATGCGACGGAGACTAGGCCTCCGTCGCAAAATACTTGTCCATTACCTTATTGTTAGGAATGGATGTAAACCAACTTACGCGTCGTCGCCTTCGTCAGCTTTCTTTTTAGTCGCCTTCTTCTTCTTAGGCTTCTCTTCGGTTGCGGCGTCGTCACCTTCGCCGGTTGCGAGAGCTGCACCAAGAATGTCACCAAGCGATGCGCCACTATCGGCAGAACCGTATTGGGCGACAGCTTCTTGCTCTTCAGAGATCTCAAGCGCTTTGATTGAGACACCGATGCGGCGAGAAGATTTGTCGACTTGCGTGACTTTCGCGTCGATCTTGTCGCCGACCGCGAAACGCTCTGGGCGTTGTTCGCTGCGGTCGCGAGACAGATCAGAACGACGGATGAAGGCTTTGACGGCTGGATCGCCGAACTCAACCTCGATACCGCCAGACGCAACTTCAGTGACCGTACAGGTTACAACTGCACCGCGCTTGACGCTGCTATTGTCAGCGATTGGATCGCCGCCAACTTGCTTGATGCCGAGCGAGATACGCTCTTTCTCAGTATCAACGTCGAGGACGCGTGCTGTGACGCTGTCACCTTTTTGGAAAGCCTGAATGGCTTCTTCGCCAGACTGTTCCCAAGAGATGTCGTTGATGTGGACCATGCCGTCCAGGTCTGGGCCAAGGCCGACAAACAGACCGAACTCAGTGATGCCGCGAACTTCGCCTTCGATGTCCGTGCCAACTGGGTGCTCAGCCATAAAGGCAGACCATGGATTGTCCTGAGTTTGCTTCAGGCCAAGTGAAATACGGCGCTTCTCGCTATCCACATCGAGGACCTCAACGAGGACTTCTTGAGATGTAGAGACGATTTTGCCTGGGTGTACGTTCTTCTTGGTCCAGCTCATTTCAGAGACGTGGATCAGGCCTTCAACACCGTCTTCGAGCTCAACAAACGCACCGTAATCGGTGATGTTTGTGACCTGACCAGACATACGCGTGCCGACTGTGTACTTGCTCTCGATATCGTCCCAAGGATCGCTTTCGAGTTGCTTCATACCAAGGCTGATGCGCTGGGTCTCTGGGTTGATCTTGATGATCTGAACTTTGACCGTGTCGCCAACATTGACGACTTGGCTTGGGTGATTGACGCGCTTCCAGCTCATGTCAGTGACGTGCAGGAGGCCATCAATGCCGCCAAGATCAACGAACGCACCGTAATCGGTGATGTTCTTGACGACGCCTTCGCGGGTATCGCCTTCGTTCATATCGCCAACGATTTCCGCGCGCTGCTCGGCACGGCTCTCTTCGAGGATGGCACGGCGAGAGACAACAACGTTGCCGCGCGCGCGGTCCATTTTCAGAATTGCGAATGGCTGAACTTCGTTCATCAGTGGGCCAACATCGCGAACTGGGCGGATGTCGACTTGTGAGCCAGGAAGGAAGGCATTCACACCGCCAAGATCGACAGTGAAACCGCCTTTAACGCGGCCAACAATCGCGCCCTTAACAGGCTCTTCTTTATTGTAATTGTCTTCCAGACGGATCCAGCTTTCTTCGCGGCGGGCTTTGTCGCGCGACAGAACAGCTTCGCCCATCAGGTTTTCGATACGGTCGAGGTAGACTTCGACAATATCACCAGCTTCAGGCTGCTTTTCTTCCAGAAGGAATTCTTTTGATGCAACGCGGCCTTCAGTTTTCAGGCCAACGTCGAGCACAAGATAGTCGCCATTGTTAGAAATGACGGTCGCTGGAACAACTTTGCCCTCTACAAGAGTGGCGGCGCCAGCGCTGTCCTCGAACATTGAGGCAAAATCCTCAGTCGAGGGATTCATTGATTCAGTCATGGGGTCTCCAAAAGCGCAGCATTACGGGGTTCACGGCCTCAGGCCCTGTGCCTTCGGTCCGACGTCGCTGCGATGTCAGGGATAAGCTTGTTGAGCGTCTTTAGATTTGAGCTTTACGGCTCAGAACGCTCGGACTTTTGGGCGATCACGGCTTCAACCGCTGCCCGCGCTTTATCCACAGCCGCGTCTATAGTTAGATGAGTGGTGTCGATCAAGACTGAATCTGCTGCTGCAATCATCGGTGCATCAGCGCGGTTTTTGTCGCGGTCATCACGCTCTTTCAGCTGTGCGATCATCTCTTCGAGAGACAGGGTTTCACCTTTTTCGGTGAGCTCTTTCCAGCGGCGTGTCGCGCGGACTTCAACCGAGGCGTCGACCCAGAGTTTCACATCCGCTTCCGGGCAGACCACTGTGCCGATATCGCGGCCATCGAGCACCGCGCCGCCGGATTGATGGGCGAATGCGCGCTGCAATTCCAGAAGCGCCGAGCGTACCTCTGGAACCGCCGCCACTTTTGACGCGGCTTGTCCGGCCTCGGCAGTGCGCAGCTCTTCCTCGGAAAAATCGTTCAAATCCAGCGCGCGCGCGACATCAGCGAGCGCGGCAGGATCGTCAAAATCGACAGATTTCTTAAGGGCGGCAATGCCGGTGGCGCGGTAAAGGCGGCCTGTATCCATGTGCGCGAGACCATACCAGCCCGACAGTCGCCGCGCGATGGTGCCTTTTCCAGAGGCGAGCGTGCCATCAATCGCAATAATCATGACGTGCCTTTTTGGAGGTCTGCCCCGAGAGATTTCATATGCGCCATGAACTCCGGATAGCTGGTTGCGATCATTGCTGCATCGTCGATTGAGACCGGGTTTTGCGAAGCGGTGCCCATAATGAGTGCACTCATTGCGATCCGGTGATCATGATGGGTTTCGACCAGGCCGCCACCCGGCACCGCGCCTGCGCAGCCGTGCACGATAAATCCGTCTTTCGTCTCTTCGACCTCGACGCCATTGACGCGCAGCATCTCAACCACTGCTTTAATCCGGTCGCTTTCTTTGACGCGGAGTTCCTCTGCGCCTTTAACCACTGTGGTTCCCGTCGCGAATGCGGCTAGGACGGCGAGGATCGGGAACTCGTCAATCATACTTGGGACCAGATCGACTGGAATCTCAGTGCCTTTGAGCTCGGCGCTCTCAAAGCTCATATCAATCAAGCGTTCCCCGGCCGCAGTGCCGACATCTTCAGCGCCGACATGCGCGCCCATTAAAGCCGCGGCGCGGTAGAACCCATCGCGCGTTTCATTGGACATCATGCCTTCGACGACGACTCCGCCGCGCGGCGAAATCATTGCCGCGGCGGCCAAGAAAGCAGCAGAGCTTGGATCGCCCGGCACGATGGTTTCTTGCGCAAACAAGGATTGCCCGCCTTGAATCGAGACCACGTTCGCGGCGCCGTCGCGCTGACTGGTCACCTCAGCGCCAAAACCACGAAGCATTCGCTCGGAATGATCGCGGGTGATGCGCGGTTCGCGCACTTGCGTTTCGCCTTGCGCATTCAGACCCGCAAGCAAGATGCAGGACTTGACCTGCGCAGAGGCGTGCGGCGGCTGATACGAAATCGCGCTGAGATCGCTAAGTCCTTTCAGCGTGAGCGGCAGTGTTTTGCCGTCGCTGGCCTCATACTGGACGCCCATTTCGGTCAACGGATCGAGCACGCGCCCCATTGGCCTGCCAGACAGGCTTTCATCACCAATGAAGCGGGCTTCAACCGGATAACCGGCGACCACGCCCAGCATCAGGCGCGAGCCGGTGCCTGAATTTCCGAAATCCAGGTCAATCTTTGGGGTCTGCAAGCCGCGCTCACCGACGCCGGTGACCTGCCAAGCGCCCTCACCGACGCGTTCAACATCAGCGCCAAGCGCGGCCATAACGCGGCCCGTGTTTAGGACGTCTTCGCCCTCGAGCAGTCCAGAAATTTCAGAAGTGCCTTTTGCAAGGCCGCCAAGAATAAGCGCGCGGTGGCTGCATGACTTATCGCCAGGCGCACGCAGAGTTCCGGTGATCTGTTTCACCGGATGGGAAGTCCACACCATGTTCTAGTGGTTTCCTTTAGTTACAGTACCTAGCGAAAAGCGCTTTGACAGGCGGGAGCGTTTCTGGCAAGCGCGCCTGCAATGATTTTCTCACCGACGGATGAAAAATATGGCTGATCCCGAACTTGGTACCAAACAGGTTTGCCCGAATTGCGAGGCGAAGTTTTACGACCTGAACAAACGCCCTGCGACGTGTCCCAAGTGTGGTCATTCTTTCGACCCTGCTGACGAAACCGCGCAGGCCACGAAGACGAAGGTCCGCACCGCTGCCGCTAAAGAGGCTGTTCCAGAGGACGAAGACGAAGATCTGGAAGAGGAAGAAAAGGCGAAAGCCGCAGCCGCAGCTGGTGAAGACGAAGAAGAGTCCAGCGAAGACGAAGCCAAGGAACTTGGCGGCGACGAGGACGAAGTTGTCCTTGATATGTCTGGCGGCGACGAAGATGACGACGCTGCACCTGGCAAGATGCCAGCTGGCTTCAGCGAAGACGGCGTCGATGACGATGATGATGACGATGACGAGGAAGACATCAATCTTGATGAAGAGTTCGACCTCGGCGATGACATCGAACTCGACGATGACAATGAACTCGGCGAACCCGACGCTGATGACATTGAGCCGGAAGGCGATGACAAATAGGGCTTGATTGGCGGGCCTGGAAATTCTATGCCCGCCTTTCCATTAAAGATGGGGCCATAGCTCAGTTGGGAGAGCGCTTGCATGGCATGCAAGAGGTCGGCGGTTCGATTCCGCCTGGCTCCACCATTT
>JALUWJ010000191.1 GCA_027019605.1 Henriciella sp.
CCAAAGCATCAAGATCACGATCTCTGGCGCAGCGGCGCTACATGACCACACGGCTCAAAACTGGATGGCGGCGACGCAGTCGAATATTATCGAAGGCTATGGCATGACCGAGGCGACAACGCTGATTGCTGTTCGCGACCACTCGATCAGTAAATCCAGCGGCTCTGCCGGACGTGCTTTCCCGGGGACGGAGATCCGGATTCTGCACAATGACCTGATCACCGATCAACCCGGCGTCGTCGGCGAAATCCTGATCTCAGGTCCGCAGGTCATGAAAGGCTATCTTGGCCGCGAACAGGAAACGGCGAATGCTTATCTGGGCGAATGGTTCAAAACCGGCGATATGGGCCGGTTTGATGAAGACGGAGAGCTCTACATCGTTGATCGCTGCAAAGACATGGTCCTGGTCGGCGGCTTCAATGTGTTTCCGAATGAAGTTGATGGTGTGCTGTCGACCTGTGCAGGGGTCACGGAAGCAGCTGCAACGGGCATTCGCACTGAGTCAGGCTCGGAAGAGTTGCATGCTTTTGTCGTGACATCAGATCCAGACTGTACCGAAGCGGCGGTTCTCGCCCACTGCCGAAATGAGCTGACGGGGTACAAAGTGCCTCGCAAAGTTCATTTTATCGAGGAACTGCCAAAAAATCCGATCGGCAAGATTCTCCGGCGCCACCTACAGGATCACGTCTAGGCCGAAATTGCTGCCTTAAAATTGCCCAACCTTAACCTGACTTAGGACATTGCCAGTGACCCGTAGATGGCATAAATGCCGCGCGGAAATGGTTAATGTTGCTGATTGTTAAGCGGACCACATCCTCCCGACAGTATAATGAATATGCCGTTTGGACGAGGTCGTCAGTTATTAACAATCCGATGTGGGATGGGTGATAAAGATGAACTTGCAAACGCGCCTTCTGGCGATTGTTCGACATCCAAGTAGCTGGCTAATCGCTGTCTGTTTGGTGCTTGCAGTTATGCACCTGCGTAGCTCGCCAACGCTGCTCAACCAGTTGCGCGCGATTACGATGTACGACTTTTCGCTGGCGATGAGCTTTGTCGGCGACGATCGCAATGTCGATGTCACGACCTTCTTGCCCTCTGATGATGAACGTCAGGACATTGTTCGCGAGAACATTATTTCCGGACAGCTGCAATTCGATGATCAAACGGATCAGTCCGGGCGCCGCGGCATGTGGTCGGGCGATCAGGGCCGCGAGATCCGATATCATGCGCTGATCACATCGAAGCAGCTGGTCTATGACCTCGACCAGTCTCTGCAAGTCCCGCAATTTCTGCCCGAGCAGTACAATCAATACCTCATCGAAGAAGAGGGGATCCAGGTCGGACACCCTGAAATTCGCGACTTGTGGTCAACGATCCAGCCAGACGATAGCCGCGAGCTCGTACCCGTCCTGACCGCGATCTATGACTACACCTATCAAGGCATTGAAGGGGCACCATTCAAAGGCTTTACCGATGCGCTGACGGCGCTTCGCCTTGGCCGCGCCAGCTGTAATGGTAAAGGGCGCCTGTTTGTGGCCTTGGCCCGAACCAATGGCATTCCAGCCCGCCTCGTTGGCGGCGTGATTATGAACGAAGGGTCGAAAAAGACCTCGCACCAATGGCTGGAAGTTCTGATCGAAGGCCGCTGGGTCCCGTTCGATCCAACCAATGGTTATTTCGCAAGCCTGCCTGAGAATTACCTTCGCCTGTATACCGGCGACCACGCCTTGTTCCGGCACACGCGGAACATCAATTTTGACTATCGCTTCACCATCAATCCGGTGAGCCAGTCGCCAGCTTTGTTTGAGTTTGACGAGAACGAGCCAACCCTGAACCGCTTCAATGCTGCGCAATTAATGCGCCTCACAGGTCTGCCGGAAGAGATGATTGGCGTCTTCTTGCTATTCCCGCTCGCGGCGCTGGTCACGATTTTCTTGCGCAGCGTGGTCGGCTTGAAAACCTTCGGGATCTTTATGCCAATGCTGATCGCTGCGGCCTGTGTAAACACCGGCCTATGGCTCGGTCTTGCAACCTTCTCTGGGATTGTCGCCTTCGCGATCTTGGCGCTGGCTTACTTTAACCGATTCAATGTGTTGAAGATCCCGCGTCTGGCCGCGGTGATTACGATTTGTACGGTTCTGTTCGTTGGGGTTCTGCTTTGGCTGGGCAACCGCACAAGTTTGCAATTTGGTATCCTGGCGCTGTTCCCAGTTGTGATCATTTCCTTCCTGGCGGAACGCATTCACAACATGCTTGATGATGAAGATTGGAAAGGCCTCGCAACGGCGGGCGCTGGAACAATTGTCACGATTATCGCCTGTTACATCGTATTCTCATCGGTGCTGCTGAAAGGCCTGTTCGCGCTGATGCCGGAACTCTTGCTCTTGGTGCTGGGCGTTCAGCTGGCGATTGGTCAATGGTCAGGTATGCGCCTCCAAGAGTTCGTACGCTTCCGCTCGATCCTCGATAAGGGGCCGGTGCTCGGCATGAACGCGCGCAACCGTCTGCTGATCAATGAGTTGAATTCCAAGGAATTGCTCGACCTTGCGGCGGACAAATTGCGCACCAAAGAAATCCTGCAAGAGGCGAACGTGCCGGTGGCACGGACCTATGCGGTGTGCGAATCTTTCCGGGATCTGCCGGAATTCATGAAGACCGTTTCGGACTTTGGATCCTTCGCACTGAAACCCAATCGGGGCTCACAGGGTAATGGTATTCTGATCATTCGCGACCGCGATGGCGAGAATTTCGTCACCGCCGGCGGCCGGACACTCAAGCCAGAACAGTTGTCGAAACATGTCGGCGAGATCCTGCACGGGGCCTATTCCCAAGGCGGTGAGGAAGATTCAGCTTATGTTGAGCCGCTGCTACAGCAGCACGCAGAGATCAGCAAAATCGCCGATTTCGGCTTGTCGGATATTCGCGTCATCTTGCACGAGAATCGCCCCGTTTCCGCGATGCTTCGCCTGCCGACCAAGAAATCTGGCGGCAAAGCGAACCTGCACCAGGGCGCTGTTGGGCTCGCCATCGATGTTGAAACCGGCGTGATCACCAATGCTGCTTTGCGCGGCAAAACGATCACCGAGCATCCTGACACCGGTGCCCAGCTGATTGGCGCCAAGATCCCGAAATGGCGTGAGCTTGTCGATATTTCAAAGCGCGCTTCGAAAGCGATTCCGCTTGGCTATATCGGTGTCGATATTTGTATCGATCAGGATCGCGGTCCGCTTATTCTGGAAGTGAATGGCCGCCCAGGCATTGAGATCCAGAACGTCCAACAAAAAGGCCTCGTAGAAGACCTGACCAATCCGGAGCTTGCCCATGCATGAGCAATCCCCCTTCTTCTCGGCGCCTGCATTAAGCATCCTTGCTCTGGTGGTTGCCGTTTTTGCTCTGGTGGCGGAATTCGTCGTCCGGAGTGACGAAGACACCACGATTGCCCGCGCGATCTCATCTGATGATCAGCAGGAAATTGAACTGGTCGATACCAGCGACCTGTCAGAAGACTTTCAGGCAGACCTGGTTGAGATCATCCAAGACACCTCGCTGGCGCCGCTGTCTTATGATCGCTTGCAGACGACCCCATTCTTTCGCCGGGCGAGCGACGCAGACAAGCCGAAGTTTGCGGCGCATATCGGTGAGCTTCTAACCTCCCGCAAACGGTTCGAGGAAGCGATTGAGGTCTTGCGCGGGCTACAGCCTGAGCAGCGTATCGAGCATGGCGCGTCTTTCTCTTACGCACTGGCATTCCGCGGCGCGGATCGCATCGACGCAGCGATTGAAGCTTATGCGACCCACTTGGCCGCAAACCCCAACCACAATCCGGGTTATGTGAATTATGGGATCCTGCTCGCTGATACGGGACGGCATGAAGAAGCGGTCCGCGTATTCGAGCGCTCGGTCGACATCACCAGCTCTTCGCGCAAAGGCAAATCTCTGTCGCTACTGGGCCAGTCGCAAGTCGCACTTGGACTGTATGAAGAGGCGATCGACTCTTTTGATAAATCGATCCAGTTCCGCCCGGATAGCGGGCCGACCTGGCGCCGATTTGCGACCGCAAAAGCCCGTTCAGGTGTGTATCCGAGTGAAGAGATCGAAGCCGATTATCAGCGCGCGCTCGCTTTGGCACCGGACAGTGCAGTCACACTGACGGATTGGGCGGAGTTCAACTTCTCATTCGGCCGGTTTGAAACGGCGCTGCCAATGTTCCGCGAAGCGAGCACGCAGGCGCAGAACGATTTTGATATTCTGTTCTCGCGAGCGGTAAACTTGATGGCGTCGGAACGTCCGCGTGCGGCGCGCCAGATTGTGCGCCGGATGGCCAATGTTGAAATGTCATCAGAGCAGGCCTTGCTTTTGAAAGCGCTTCAAGAAGCCAGCGGCATGATCCGCCCGCCAACGGTTGAGACCAAGGACGAGGTTTGCATCGCGCGCGGTGAGACGGAGCGATTGATCTACACGTGTTTGCTCCTCCAGCTTGAACTGGATGACCTTGAAGCGGCTGCTGGGATTGCTTCAGAGCTACCCGCAACCTCTGTGTTCACCCAGCCTGCCGCGTTTGCCCTGGCGCGATATGAGTATCGGCAAGGCTCTCCGGAAATGGCGGCGGAGCGGTTGGATGTCCTGCTGACGAAAAACCCACAAAGCCCGCTTTTCTGGCTCTACAAGGCCCGAAGCTTGGCAATCAGTGAGCAAAATGAAGAGGCGCTCATCGCGTTTGGCAGAGCGTTGGAGCTCAATCCCGAAAGCCGCAAAACCACGCTCGAAATGAGTGACCACCTTATGGTCATGGAATATTATGAGCAGGCTGAACAAATCTTGATGGGCTATCTGCTCGTCAAACCGAATGATGGGTCGATTCTTTTGGCCCTAGCTGGCGTACAGGAAGCCGCTGGCGCGCCGGAGGCGGCGGAAGAAACGCTGTTGCAGCTGATGGATATGAGCGAAGAAGACGATGCGGAAACAACGCAGAAACTGGTCGCGGTTCAGGTCAGTCTCGATAAATTCGCCGATGCCTTGGCGAACGCCGATAATCTGCTGGAGCAGGATCCTGCGAATATTGAAGTGCGCCGGCTTCGCGTTGAAGCGCTCACCGCCTTGGGCGAGGATGAAGAAGCTGAAGCTGAGCTTGATCGAATCCGTCGCCTGGAACCTGCGGAGAACACGGAAGAAAGCGCTGCCGCGGAGTTTGCGTCGGCAGCGCCTTGATGCGTTGCGGAGCGGCGAAACCGCTCCGCTGATGCGTGCTAGTGGGTTGTCCGGTTGAAGCTTCCCGGCTGAAGCATCGCGTAGAGTTGGTCTTTGAGCATCATACGCTCCCGGCGCAGCGCAAACTCTGTCTTATCCGCAACCGGTTCAATTCGCTCTTCCATCCGATGTATGGTGCGATTGATCTCATGATAGCGATCCGCCAATTTCGCGAAATGCGGGCTCGTCCGGCGCATTTCGCGGATCCGGTCTATGTCCTGCGGAAAATCATCAGCAAGTTCATGTGGGGTATGGCTCATAGCAATCAGCTCCTCTGGTGATTTAAAACCAGAGGAGCTGCTTTTTGATCACCCGTCACTTAGGGCAATTGCTTATGTCGCCGGGTTATTCCGGGTCAGTTTGTTTCAGGATGGTCCGCTTGCCAGCATGGTTCGGTGCTGAGATGACGCCTTCTTCTTCCAGACGCTCAATCAAGGTTGCAGCCTTGTTGTAACCGATCTTCAGGCGGCGCTGCAGATAGCTGGTAGAGGCGCGTTTATCGCCCAGCACAATGGCCATGGCCTGCGCGTAAAGATCTTCGTCCTTGTCGCCCGTTGAGGTTCCAAGCATGGCGTCCATGATGACGCTGCCCGTGCCTTCATCCGGCTCTTCCAGGACTTCAGGATTATAGTCTGGCTCACCGCCATTCTCGCGCAACCAATCGACCACGGCTTGCACTTCATCATCTGACACAAACGGGCCGTGGCAGCGCTGGGATTTGATACCAGCCGCTTGATAGAGCAGGTCACCCATCCCCAGCAATTGCTCAGCCCCTTGCTCGCCAAGAATGGTGCGAGAATCGATTTTAGTCGTCACCATGTACGAGATACGGGTCGGGAAGTTGGCTTTAATCGTACCAGTAATGACGTCGACGGACGGACGCTGCGTCGCGGTGATCAAGTGGATGCCAGCGGCCCGCGCCATTTGCGCAAGACGCTGCACGCAGCCTTCAATTTCTTTGCCCGCAACCATCATCAGATCAGCCATTTCGTCGATCACAATGACCAGGTTCGGTACGTGATCGAGCGGCAGGATTTCTGTCTCATATTGAGGCTTTCCGCGATCATCGAAGCCGGTTTGCACCTTACGGGTCAAATGCTCACCGCGCTTGCGGAATTCGGCCGCCTTTTTGTTGAAACCAGCAAGGTTTCGAACGCCAGCCTTCGACATCAATTCGTAGCGCATTTCCATTTCACGCACCGCCCATTGCAGCGCCAGAACAGCCTTTTTCGGATCTGTCACGACGGGCGATAGCAGGTGCGGAATGCCTTCATAGATGCTGAGTTCCAGCATTTTGGGGTCGATGAAAATGAAGCGGCATTCTTCTGGTGGCAGTTTGAAGATCAGCGACAGGATCATCGCGTTCACACCAACCGATTTACCAGAGCCCGTGGTCCCGGCGATCAACAGGTGAGGCATCTTCGCAAGTTCAACCACGGTCGGCGTGCCGCCAATATCTTCACCAAGGGCCATCGGCAGGGCCGCCTTGGTTTTGGTGTAGGCATCATTGTCGAGCAATGAGCGCAGATACACCGTCTGGCGTTCTTCATTCGGAAGTTCGATACCGATGGCATTTTTACCTGGAACCACGGCGATCCGGCACGAAACCGCACTCATCGAGCGCGCGACATCATCGGCCAGGGAAACAACGCGAGCTGATTTAACACCGGCGGCTGGTTCCAATTCAAACAGCGTGACGACTGGACCAGGACGAACCTCGCGGATGCGGCCGCGCACGCCAAACTCACGCAGCACTTCTGCCAAGCGATTGGCTTTCTGAAGCAGTGCATCTTCGTCAATCTCATTGCGCTGCACGGGCGGCAATTGCAGAAGATCCATAGGCGGAACCTTCGCGCCTCGTGATTTTCGGTTTCGTTTCACTTGAGTCTTCGGGACGGTTGCTGAGCGCGGAGCCATAACCGTCATGGATTTCGGTGCCTCGGGCGTGGCGGTCGGTGCCACAGATGGAGATTCGACGACGTCTTCAGGCTCAATATGAGGGGCTGCCTGCGGCTCAGGCTCTACTTCATTCGGGCGACGAATTTGCAGCCCATCCGGCGCTTCTTCGGTTTCTGGCCGGACGCGACGGGATTTGAAACGGCTTAGAAGACCGCCCGCTTGTCGGGCCGCGCGGGCGCTTGACTGGCTCGCCGCGGCTTGCAGCAAACGCGCATCCCCGCGGCGGAAACCAAGCGCCGCAAATGCACATGTCATCGCAAGTCCGCCGGCCAAAAGGCCTGCCAAAAGTTCCGGCATGGGCAGAAGCAGCGCTTTGAAGGGCATCACAGACAAGTCATGGAGTCCATCGCCAATCATGCCGCCAAGGCCTGCGCGAAGCGGCCAGGAGGTTGGCACTGGCCAAGAGGCGAAACAGGCGGCGGAAAGCGGGACAAATGCGAGCCCAAGCATCCATCGGCGAATTTTAGGCGCGCCGATAAGGACTGTGCGCATCGCGCCGCCAATCATCAGGGCGAGACCGGCGACCCAAGCGGACCAACCCAGCAATTGCCGCATCAGATCCGCAAAAACAGCGCCGCCAGCGCCAAACAGGTTTGTTACGCTGCGATTGGTGGCGGCGTTCCAGCTCGGGTCCAAAGGATCGAAGGTGCCAACACTGCCGCAAACAAAGACGCCCAGAGCAAAGGCGCCAGTGCCGGTAATGATGCGCCAAACAGGATCTGAGGCTTCGCGGATTTGCGCGGTGTCTGCGATTGTATTCGCCATAATCTACACTCCGGTCACTCGGGACGTTCTGAACCAAAAATGAAATTACAAGCGCGGCCTTAAAACGGCGCTAACAGACACGAGTTTGCCGCAAAGACTTTTGTGAGGACAAAAAAATCCCCCGGTCGCAATGGCGCCGGGGGTAAAGTCGGGAGGAAACGCTTCCAAACAACGGGAAGCGTAGAATTGCCCGCACCGGAATGGCCCGGCGCGGGCAAACTGATTAGGAGGCGAACTCCGGATAGGCTTCGACACCTGTGTCCGCGCGATCGAGGCCGAGTTGCTCTTCCTCTTCGCTGACGCGCACGCCGAGCGTAACTTTCAGGATCATCCAGACGATCGCCGACAAGACAGAGACGACGACACCGGTCAGAACCACACCGACCAGCTGGCCAACATAGCTCGCATCACCTGTCAGGTCGCCTGCAGCGTCTACAGGTGGCATGATGTGGTTGCCGTAAGAGGCTGCAACGATGATCGTGCCCCAGATGCCGCAGACCAAGTGGGCTGGGATCGCGCCGACAACATCGTCGATTTTCAGCTTGTCGAGCAGTGGAACAGTCAGCACGACCAGAACACCACCAACGGCACCGATCAGGACCGAAGCGCCCATGCTAGGAGCCAAAGGCTCAGCTGTGATCGAGACCAGGCCGCCAATCGCGCCGTTAAACGCCATGGTTGGGTCGACTTTGCCCTTATACAGGACAGCTGTGAGGATCATCGCCGCCAGCACACCGCCGACAGCGGCCATATTGGTGTTGGCGAAGATTTTCGCGACAGCATTGATGTCGTCGAATGTGCCCGCAGCGAGCTGAGACGCGCCGTTAAAGCCGAACCAGCCGAACCACAGAATAAAGGTACCAAGCGCGGCGAGCGGAATGTTGGAGCCCGGCATTGGGTTCACTTTCTCGCCGAAATATTTGCCGGCACGTGGCCCGATGATGATGGCGCCAACGAGCGCTGCCCAGCCACCAGTAGAGTGGACAAGTGTTGAGCCGGCGAAGTCAGAGAAGGCCCATTCAGAATCGAGGTAACCGCCGCCCCATTCCCAGCTAACGACAGTTGGGTAGATGAAGGCCGTCAAAACAACCACGAATGCGAGGAAAGACCAGAGCTTCACACGCTCTGCCACGGTTCCGGAAACGATCGAGGCGGCCGTTGCAACAAACACCATTTGGAAGAACCAATCAGAGCTCGCGGCATAGCCTGTATCGAGCGACTCTTCGCCTGACCATGGGATCGCACCAGGGATTCCGATGATGCCGCCAAGCGCGGTAGAAGCCGGGTAGGCGATATTGTAGCCGACCAGCCAGAACATCAGGCCCGCGACTGAGAAGAGCGCAACATTCTTAAGCGATTGCATTGATGCGTTTTTCGACCGCACCAAGCCTGACTCGAGGCAGAGGAAGCCCGCTGCCATAAACATGACGATCAAGCCGCCAATCAGGAATAGGTAGCTGCTATCGA
>JALUWJ010000192.1 GCA_027019605.1 Henriciella sp.
GCCGTTAATTCCGCCTCCAATGACTAAAATATCGTACACGCGCAGGCCTCTGTATCTTGCATGATGTGTCTACCTTGATTGTGCTAGTTCGTAAACGCATAAAGTAAGTTCGAAAACGAACATTGCATGCATTTTGGTGTGGCATTGAATTTGTCGCGCCAACCGGGTTACAGCGAATGAAGTGTCCAAGCGCGGCAGGAGGAAATATGTCAGACCAAGATCTCATTCTCGTCATCGATGAGGGAACCACCTCAACGCGCGCCATCATCTTCGATCGCGGCTTCAAGCCGGTCGCGCAGGCGCAAGAAGACGTTGATCTGACCTATCCTGCAGACGGCTGGGTGGAACAGGATGGAACCGCCATTTGGGAAAAGACCCTCAATGTTTGCCGGCAAGCGATTGCGGCGGCAGGAGGTGCTGATCGCATCGCTGGGATCGGAATCACCAATCAGCGCGAAACGACGCTCGTCTGGAATCGCGAAACCGGTGTGCCAATCGCGCCGGCTATTGTCTGGCAAGATCGGCGAACAGCCAATGTGTGCGATATTCTCAAGGAACGCGGCTTGGAAGAGCAGGTTCAGGCTGAAACCGGCCTTTTGATCGATCCATACTTTTCCGGAACCAAGATTTCGTGGCTGCTCAACAATGTCGATGGCGCGCGCACCGACGCTGCAGCTGGTAAGCTGGCATTCGGCACGGTCGACACATTCCTGATTTGGCAACTGACCAAGGGCAAGGTGCACGCCACTGACATCACCAATGCCTCGCGCACGTTGCTATATCCGCTGAGCTTGGATCCTGAGGCAAGCTGGTCAAACACAATGGCAGACTTGCTGGACGTTCCCGCAAACCTTCTCCCAGATGTGAAGCCCAGCGGGGCGTGCTATGGAGAGACTGATGCAGAATGGTTTGGACGCCCGATTCCGATTCTGTCTGCCATCGGGGACCAGCAATCAGCATTGGTCGGGCAGGCCTGCTTGGCGCCAGGGACGGCGAAGATCACTTATGGCACAGGCGCGTTCTTGGTTGCCAATACCGGCCACGAGCCGCCCAAGTCGGCGAACCGACTATTGGGGACGCTGGGCTATGCCATTGAAGGCGGCGGTGAGGCCTACGCGCTTGAAGGCGCGATCTTCAATGCCGGCACCGTCGTGCAATGGCTGCGCGATGATTTGGGGCTCATCTCGGATGCGGCCGAAAGCCAAAAGAGAGCCGAGAAACTCGCGGACAATGCGGGTGTTTATTTGGTGCCTGCATTTACCGGGCTGGGCGCGCCGCACTGGGATGCCAATGCACGCGGCGCAATCACTGGCCTGACGCGCGCGGCGGGCGCGGATCATATCGTCCGGGCCGGCCTCGAAGCCGCGGCGTATCAAACACATGATCTGTTGGAGGCGTTCGCAGCAGACGGCGCCGATGTTGATGTGTTGCGTGTGGATGGCGGCATGGCCGCGAATGATTGGTTGATGCAGTTTATCGCGGATATTTGCGACCGGCCGGTTGAGCGCCCAGACTTTATGGAAATGACGGCGCTTGGCGCGGCAGCGCTGGCGGGCATGCAGCTCGATTGGCTGCACCCCGATCAATGGGCCAACCATGAAGCTCCAGGCACGCGCTTTGAGCCCAAAATGGACCGTACAACGCGCGCGACCTTGCTGGATGGCTGGCGCAAAGCTCTGAATCAGACGCTGACGGAATAGGGTGGTATTTCAGGGAAAATGAAAGCGCTGGCTCCGCGAGTAGGACTCGAACCTACGACCGGGCGATTAACAGTCGCCTGCTCTACCAACTGAGCTATCGCGGAACAGCGAAGCGCTTCTCTAGCAAACCCGATTTCTCTGTCAAACCATGAAACTCACACAGCTGAAAAAAAATTGGCGGAACATAAAATGTTCCGCCGAGGCATTGGGTGATGGTGGGTGTCTCCAATAGAAGACATTAACTTTCTCGTACAGAATGGTTAACAAGCCTTAAATGGGATCGAAAAGATTTAAGCGATCGCGCCAATATCTTCAGAAAACATCTGGATTTGGTGTGAGTTCAGTAAGGTTGGAGGCTCCGGCCGGAATCGAACCGGCGTACACGGATTTGCAATCCGCTGCGTCACCACTCCGCCACAGAGCCATCCTGTTGCGTTCTTAGGCATTGTATTCAGGGCGATTTTTCTGCGATTTGCGTTCGAGTGGTGATCCGAAGGCATCCCGCTTTCAGCGCCTGATAAGCCGAAGAAGCGTGTATCTATCCGCATCTAGGCGCGGTTGCAACGTCCTTCTCGCAGGCAGCGCGAATTCATTTACGTTGACGCTTGAAAAAGGCCGGTGGCAGCGGTTCGTATCTGCCGAACCAGCGGTGATGGCTAAGACTTGCGCGCTTTCAAGACCCAAGCGGCGTCGCGGCCACCCAGAGACAATTTCTGCACGTGCTGATCACCGCCAGCGGCAATCGTCGAGACAATTGAATTCGCTTCTGATTCCTCGATTGCGGCCGCGAGCATTCCGCGCATACGGCCTGCATAAGCTTCGATCTCATGCGCCATCTGGTCGAGCCATGTCGAGATGTCTGTCGGCAGATAGGCTCGCCGACGTTCAAACAATTGACGCGCCCCGGCGTGGAGCCTACCCGCGATACCACCTTCTTTGATAATCGGGGCAAGCTTTGCTTGTGCTTTTGAGAAGTCTGCTCCGGCGTCCGCAACGCGTTGTTTCAGGTCCGGAGAAGGGGCCGCGTCAAACTCAAAGGCTGCCGCAAAGAGATTGCGCACAGCGGCGAAGTATCCGGATGAGCTGATCAGGTCTGCTTTGGCGAGATGGCCTTGGCACTCCTCGGCAATCGCCCCTGCTTTCAAATGAACGACTGCCGTGAATTGTCCGCCGGGTGCGAGAATGCGCGAGATTTCCGCCGCCGCTTTGGATCTGTCGGAATATTCAAAGCCAAATTGGCTGATCACATGGGTGACGGCGCCATCTGCAAGAGGAATTGAATCGGCGACGGCGATAATGCCGGTGAGCCCGGGAACTTTGGCTTGCGCCGCTAGCACCGCATCCGATGAGATATCGAGCCCGACAAGAAGGTTCGTCTCTGATGCGGTGGCGTGTTTGATCGCCGACCCCGCGCCGCAGGCAAGATCGAGCACCAGGCCCGTTTGTTGTTCGGCAAAAACCGAGGTCCAAAACGCACTGAGTTCATCGTTGTTTTCGATGCCCGTACCCGCGAAGACTTCGCCCGTTTGTCCTGCCTCGCGGCCGCTCCAATAATTCGCCCAATCGGACTGGCTTCGATCAATTTCGGGCATGCGGCTACGATCTTTAGTCACTTGTGGAGCTGTATAGTCAGTTTACGGTGGACTATCTCAATATCCTGGAAGTCACAAATGTCTCCTGCAGAAGCGTATCGCGTAGGCACCCAAGCTTTCAGTGCCGGCCAGTTCGAAGTCGCCCTCCGCCATTTGCGCTCTATTCGGCAAGCGCAAGCCTTGCACCTCGCAGCGGTGAGCGCACAGAAACTCAACCAATTAAACGTCGCCGCAGACTTGTTTCGTCAGGCCCTCAATTTGGGACCAAACGATCCGAATATCGCAAACAATTATGGCCACTTTGCTCTTGCGCAAGGCGATCATGAGCTTGCTCTAAGGCTATTTGAAAACGCGTTGAAACAAGTGCCAAATCTCGCGGCCGCATTGATCGGTGTCGCGAAGGTCCACGCGGCGCAAACGCATTGGGAAAAGGCTATTCCCGCATGGCGCAAGGTTTTGGCAGTCTCTCCAGCCAGCGCTACCGGACGCTATGGGCTGGCCACCGCTTTGCTGGAAACAGGGGAGGTGGAGGAAGCTGAAGCGCTCTTCCAGGCGCTCCGGCAAGAGAAGGCGTCTCCGGCGCTTTTGTTCATGCTCGGTCGAACGCATCTTGAGCAAAACAGACTGGAATCGGCTGAGCAATTCTTCGCCGCCTCGTTTAGCCAGGATCCAACAGACTATGCGCTTCGCAATCTTGCCAACTTGTATTGGATGCAAGGGGCGACAGATAAATTCTCTACCCTGACCGAAAATGCGCCCGCAGCGCTCCGGCACGAATCGATTCGCTTGGTACTCGAAAGCGGGGACATTGACCGCGCCGACGCGATTTGGCGCGCGGCATACGCCAGTGGCGCGCCCGATAAAGCGGCCTGGCTGTTGAAGGCCGCGATTGCGAGAGAGGCGCAGGATGCCGAACACCTCGGACAAGCAACAGACCAAGCCTTACGCCAGGATCCAACCGATCTGGTGGCGCTCGATTTGCGTATTGTCGCGGATTTGATGCGAGGCGAGCCTGATCTGGCGTTGACCCGCCTCAAGCCGCTCCGCCAGGCGCAACCAGATGCACAGCACTGGCTGGCGCACGAGTTTGTTGCGTTGAGGATGCTCGGTCAGGCGTCAGAATTGCTCGACCTCGACCGCTATGTGCGCGCGTACGACCTCCCGCCGCCGGATGGGTTCGACACGATTGAGGCCTTCAATGCGAGCTTCGTTGAGACCTTGCAGGAGCTTCACTGTTTTTCGGCGCGGCCCCTCAATCAGTCCTTGCGGGGGCAGGGGACACAAACAACACGCAGCCTAACCAGTTATGATCACCCGGTGATCCAGGCTTATATTGATGCGCTCGGCACACCGATCCAAAAATATCTGGCAGATATCGGTCAGGCCCCATCTCATCCCACCAGCGCCCGTAACCAGGGCACATACAGTTTTGCGGGGATGTGGTCAGTGCGCCTGCGCGGCCAAGGCTTTCATGAGAGCCATGTTCACCCCAATGGTTGGATCAGTTCCGCTTACTATGTTGCGGTTCCGCCGGGTACCGATCAAGCCGCAGACCGCGCGGGATGGATTGGGTTTGGCGCGCCGCCATACCGCGTGCCAACAGATAGTTCCGAGTTGAAATGGATTGCGCCCAAAGCTGGCCGGGTGGTCTTGTTCCCGTCTTTCATGTGGCACGGCACGAAGCCGATAAAAGATGATGCGGAGCGGATTACCGCGCCGTTCGACCTGATCCCGTAACTTACTTTGAAGCGCGCCCCTGAACTGGCCGCTTAAAGTTTCATACAGACAAAAAGAAACAGGCCCTCAAAAGAGGGCCTGTTCCAATGATCAGATTAAATCTGGTGACTAGAAGCGTGCAGTCGCGCGTACGAAGAGCGTACGACCGAACACGTCATAAGTCGCAGGGTATGTGTTTGCCTGCTCTTGGTTGTCACCGAGGATTGGTGGATCTGTGTCCAGAACGTTGTCGATACCGCCGGTGAGGGTCAGGTTCTCGTTCACGTCCCAAGAACCAGAGATGTCGAAGTAGTTCTCCGCATCCAGCTCAGGAACCGCCAGGGTGATGCCCAGGCCGCCATCGTCGTCTGTGCCGCCAATGTGGCGCCATAGAACTTGTGCGGTGTAAGGACCGTTTGCCCATTTTGCAGCGAAGCGGTGCTTATACTCTGGCTGTGGATCATCACAGTCAGCACCGAATGCGCCAGCACACTCAAGTGGCGTGCCGCCTTCAAATGGAACCAGTGTGTTGTCTTCAGTGATCGTACCGACATAGTCGAGACCGAAGAGACCCCACTTACCAGCATCATACTCATAGTCTGCCAGGATATCCCAACCTGTCAGCGTCAGAGACGCAACGTTTTGAGACGTCACAGAGACTTGAGTGATGAGGCCGTCGCCCGCACGCGTGATCGCGTTACAGAATGGAGAGCCAACGCCGCCCAGTTCTGCGTCTGTGTAGCAGGTTGTGATGACGTTGTTTGCGCCGCCACCGAAAGCAGAAATCACGTCGTCGATTTCAATGTCGAAATAGTCGACAGAGAAGGTCAGACCTGGAACGAAGTTCGGTGAAGCAACGAAACCAACGGTCAGGGTTTCAGCTTCTTCAGCTTCTAGGTTCGGGTTACCACCTGAGATCTGGCGAACTTGGCCAGATGGCAGAGCGATGTTTGTAGAACCGATGTTCGCTGCTGGTACACCAGTCGCTGTACACAGAGCTGCGAGAGTTGCATTGGCGCCTGCACCAGCTGCCGCACATGGGTCATTGGCGCTTGGGAAGCCTTCACCCTGTGGTGAGAACAGTTCTGAGATAGAAGGTGCACGAACAGCAGTGTTGAATGATGCACGGAAGCGCAGTTGCTCATCCGGAGCCCACTCACCAGCGATTTTGTACGCTTCGACACGGCCAGCAGTGCTGTAGTCTTCAGTACGGTAAGCCAGTTCCAGACCAAGAATGTCTGCGAACGCAACGTCTTTCAAGATCGGCAGGTATGCCTCACCGTAAAGACCGTACACGTCGAACCCACCAGTTACAGGAGGTGCGCCGTTAAAGCCAGAAATGGTTCCAGCAGCAACAGCTTGTGATGGTGCAAAGTCGAAGAACTCTTCACGGTATTCACCACCGAATGCGAGGCCGATTGGACCGCCTGGCAGTTCGAAGTAACCAGAAGTGTCACCTGAAAGGTTAGCAACGAAGTTTGTGACTTCGTAGTCGACGTCAATAACAGCCAGTGTACGGATGAAGTCCGCAGCTTCTGGTGTGATGTTGCCTTGGCCGTAGATGTTGATCGGCACACAAGCACCGGTCAGAGCGCCGTTTGAAGACGTGTCTGAACAGGTTGGGTTGCCAGCTGAATCTACGTCAACGTTTCCGTCACCGTCTGCATCAGCGAGAAGAAGCGCTTGGAAGAAGCGGTTCTTGTCGATGTTACCAGACTGGTTCTCTTTACCGACTGTACGGCCTTCAGAGAATGACATGTCGAGCTGCCAGTTGTCGGTGATGTCCCAACGCAGGCCAGTTTCGATCTGGAATGATGTGAAAGAGTTGTCGGCGATACGTGGGCCAACTTCTTCCAGACGACGACGGATACCGAACGCACCAATGGTGAATTCGTCATCGATGCCGTCTCCATCTGTATCAACGCCAGAACCAACAGAGTCAGAGATCAGCTGTTGTGCAGATGGCGCGATGAATGGGTTGCCGTCCAGAGACACTTGGATCGTTGTGCCGCGTGGCTCAAAGATCGGTGTTGGAGCAAGCTGTTGTGGAACATTGTTGTCAGCCATGAATGCAGACGCATAAACTTCGAGCTCATCATTGATCTCGTAGTTGGCTTTACCGTTGATCTGGAAACGTTCCTGCGGCAGCTGAATGTAGTTTTCAGGTGCGTAGTTGTAGAAATCGTTGTTGTCACCAGAGGTGATGAATGGGCGAAGTGTGCCGTCTTCGTTGAAGATACCACGAGAGCCATCAGGGAGGTTAAATCCGCTGAACAGAGCGCCTTGTGGAACACCAGACGAACCACCGTCGAACAGGTTACCTTCTTCGTCATCGAACTGAGCGAAGAAAGAGAAGTCACGGTCGCCTTGGAAAAGCTCTTCACGCTTGGTGTAGCCGAGGCTTACAACTGCGTTACCGCGACCTTCGGCGAAGTTACCACCGATTGTTGCGTTTGCAGACCAAACTTGAGCGTCCCAGTTATCAATAGCGGCTTCGTAGCCAGCAGAGAATTCCGCGCCTTCGAAGTCGTCTTTGAGAATGAAGTTTACAACACCAGCAACAGCGTCAGAACCGTAAACAGCTGAAGCACCACCAGTCACAACTTCGACGCGCTCGATCAGAGCAGCTGGGATGTTGTTGATGTCGACGGTACCACCGCCTGTAGATGGAACGACGCGCTTACCGTCAACGAGAACCAGTGTACGGTTTGAACCGAGACCACGGAGGTCAACAGTCGCGATACCGCCACCTGGGTTGTTTGATGTACGGTCGAGACCAGGCACCGTTTGTGGAAGCGTGTTAAGCAACCCTTCGGTGTTTACCGTGCCTGTCAGGTCGAACTGCTCAGAGCCGACAGTTGCAACAGGGCTGTTAGATACGAAGTCTTGGCGTGCGATACGCGAACCGGTCACCGTAATGGTAGACTGACGCGCTTCGTCTTCATCCGCAGCAGCGTCTTGCGCTACAGCGTATCCTGACATTGCGACCGTCGCACCGGCCATGACAGACGTCGCGAATAGACGCGACTTCCAATTAGATTTGTTAAACACAATCTTCCTCCAAACAAAGAAAAACGCTCTCACTCACTCTCTGAGAGACGTGGGGGGTACAAATACTTTGTAATATGACGGGTCAACCGTGTGCCCGATCAAAACTGTTTTTGGTCTCGCGATGTGATAAAAAGGTCATATTTACAACTAAATCATCCCGGGTTTGGGGTGACGAAGTGGAAAATTTGCCCCGCAAACCTGCCTGGGAACCTGTATTTTTACTGTTTTAGCGGTGAGACGAGGGGAAAGTGACTTGGCGTAACAGGCCATGGTTTTGAGACCGAAGCCGAATGAGACGCACCGAATATCTGGATTGCGGTTCGGCTTTCGAGTAACTTCCAGGCAAGGCGCAGTGCATGCGCGGGATAAGGAAAGTAGAATATGACCTTAAAGACTTGCATCTTATCGGGCTTCGCAGCGGTCATTTTGACAACTGGCACTGCTGTTGCTGAGGAGTCGCCGCAGGAGGCAATTGATCGATGCGCGCTCAAAGTTGATCTGAGTGACCGGGTCGCATGCCTGGAAGGCGCTCTTCTTGGGACACCGATCGCTGCTCCGAAAGTTACCGAAGTCGCGACGATTGCCCCGCAGCCTGAGGCTGCTGAAGACACGTCGCTCGGAGCCGAGCAAGTCGCCGCACGCGCGCCGCGCAAGGACCGCGGCAGTTCCGAAAACGAGCGCAGCACGTTCAATGTCGCAAGCACGCGGACCGTTCCTTATAAGAAGCTGGAAGTGACTCTAGAGAACGGCCAGGTTTGGATTCAAAGCAATGGGGACAGCCGCGATATCTATGTGCCGAAGCGGTTTCGCGATTCGCTCACGGTTGAGATTTATCGAGCATCGCTGGGCGGTTACAGGATGCATCTTAAAGAGATCAAGAAAACGATTCGCGTTCGACGCCTGAAATAGGTGGTCTTTACACCCAAGCACGAGAACCGGCCTTCAGGTGCGGCCAAAGCCGTGATTCTGTAACTTCGCCATATTGCGACCCGCGCGGGGTGTGCTATTGGCCCGGTTTACGACAGATTCTATTTTCAGGGACCAACTCATGGATTTTGCAAAGCTCCGACGGATCATGGTCGACTCGCAAGTTCGCGTGAACGATGTCACCTCGACTGAAGTGGTGAGCGCGTTTTCGACGGTTCCTCGCGAAGTATTTGTGCCGAAATCAATGCGCGCCAGCGCCTATGCTGAGTTGGAGATCCAAACGGCAGATGCACGCGCGATGTGGTTGCCGCGCGACTT
>JALUWJ010000193.1 GCA_027019605.1 Henriciella sp.
GGCCAGGGACGGCGTGTCTTCGACAATGAGCAGGTGTCCTAGATCGGGCATGAATTAGGCTCCTAAATAGTCGTTTTCGAGGGCAGAACGGACAGCCTTCGCTTCGGTTTCAATGCGCGAGATCAGGCTTGGGAAGCGCGCGTTCTGTCCGGTCCGAGCCATTTCTTCGAGTTCCGCTGCCAGGCGGCTCAATTCAGTTGCTCCCACATTGGAGGCAGCCCCTTTTAGAGAATGCGCATGATGTTCGATTTGATCGTTCGCGGGGTCGCTCAATCCGGGGACACGCCAGGTGAGTTCATCAATGAAGATGCGTCCGATCTCAGCGAAAGTTTCCAAGTCTCCATCCCAGACTTCCTGGATGGCGTCTTTATCGAGAGCGTTCATAGAGCGTTCCTCCGGGGCTTCAGTGGACGTTGGTGTTGAGGGCGCAAGCCATTGCGCCAGACCATCGCGAAGGGCGTTCGGGCGGACTGGCTTTGTGATGTATCCAGACATCCCAATCTGGAAGGCCTGATCGCGATCACCCTTCAGCGCGTGGGCGGTCATCGCTATGATCGGGGTGGTAAACCCGCGCTGGCGGAGGATCCGCGTCGCTTCCAACCCGTCCAGATTGGGCATGGATACGTCCATCAGCACCACATCGAAATCACCTTTCAAGGCGGCATCTACGGCAGCTGCCCCATCGACCACATGTTCATATTCAAGGCCGAGACGGTCGAGCATCTTCTTCGCCACCATCGCGTTTGTTTCTGAGTCCTCTGCGATGAGAACGCGGCCAGATAGCGTTTCTGGTTTCGCAGTTTGCTCCTCAGGAAGCTCGGTTTTCTCGTCGGACGTCTCGACAGGAATGGAGAACGTAAAGGTTGATCCGACGCCAGGGGCGCTGCTGACCGAAATCGAGCCATCCATCAGGTCAGACAATTCCTTACAGATTGCCAGCCCGAGACCGGCGCCAGTGTGCGATCTGGATTTTGACGAGTCTGCTTGTTTGAAGCGATCAAACAATACAGCCTGATCCTCTTTCGAGATTCCAATACCGGTATCCCTGACTTCCAAGGTCAGTTTGTCTTGGTCGTTCTCCTGGCCGAGATGAATGCTGACCGCAACCACGCCTTTCTGGGTAAACTTAATCGCATTGCCGACCAGGTTGATCAGAACCTGACGAATTTTTCCAACATCTGATTTGATCGCTTTGCCTGAAGTGAGCAGGTCTTTTGTCAGCGTGATACCCTTCTTCTCAGCGAGTGGACTGAAAACCTCGGTGACGAGCGTCGACAGTTCTGTGGGATCGAAGATTGAGTATTCCAGATCGATCTCTCCGGCTTCGATACGTGACAAGTCGAGCAGGTCATCGATCAGGGTAAGAAGTGTTTCGGCTGAACGTTCCGCAGCCTTCACCAGGTCCGCTGTTTGCGCATTGACGTCTGATCGCTCCACGAGGGACAGCGAGCCGATGACTCCGTTTAAGGGCGTGCGCATTTCATGAGACATGTTTGCCAAGAAATCAGACTTTGCGATATTGGCCTTTTCCGCTGCTTCTTTAGAGTCACGCAATTGCTGCTCTTTCGCCAACCGATCAGAGATGTCTCTGATGACGCCATAGTATAGTGCGCCCTCGGCGCTTTCGATCCTGCGCCCTAGGAGTTCTGTTGGTACACGCTCTTTTTGGGCATTGAGAAATTCAATTCTGATTTTGACGGTTTCGCCATTTCCGGCCGTCGACATGCCAGACATTGCTTGAGCGATATTGTCTGGTGCGACGAACTCCATCGCTGAGCGTTTAAGCATTTCCTCTTTTGTGTAGCCTGCGAGTTGGCAAGCTAGCCCATTAGCGTCGAGTAGTTCGCCTTTTGAATTGATCACGACGATCGCGTCTGGCGACAATTCAAACAGGCTTTGGAACCGCTCTTCCGAGGCGCGCAATTTGTCCTGCGCAGCGCGCGCCTCTGTGATGTCTCGCAAATAGGCGGAGAAGAAAATACTGTCGCCGAACTCAACCGGGGAGACCGCCAGTTCAACCAGCAGCTCGTCGCCAGCCTTATTGACGGCGGGAACCTCGATCCGTTTGTTCAAAACAGCATGTTCGCCAGTAGAGAGATACTTCTTCAGGCCATCATGGTGGGCAACACGAAGGCTGTCCGGAATAATCAGTTCAGCGAGTTTCGCGCCGATCGCTTCGTCGCGTGAGTATCCAAAAATTTGCTCGGCCGCCGGGTTGAACTCAACGATTATGCCCTCTTGATCCATCATGATGATGCAATCGAGTGCCGCGTCGATCACGGCGTTTCGAAGGGCTGTGTCACGTTCAATCGCGACCATGGTTTTTTTGGCTTCAGCCATTGTTGGGTCCCCGTCACGTCCTTCGACGTGCATTTCGCTTTTGTTCGTCATTGCCCTGCCTGTTTGCGTTTCGCGTTGGCGTTGCAATTTTCGACTCAGACCCTCTCTCGACAAAAAGTATATATAATTCAGTATTTTGGCGAGCGAATTAGGGAATGTATTTCCCCATTTATTGCATTATGCCACGTGAATGTTTGCAAAATGCGAATTTGAGTGCTGCAATTTGCAGCACTCTTCTTCGGCTTAGTAGGCGCCACGCGCGGTCAAAACGGCGATCGGTGTTTTCAGCAAGATGGCGATATCCATCCATACGGTCCGTTTTTGAAGATAGGCGACGTCCAAAACAACTTGGCGATCGAAAGGCAGATCCGCGCGCCCCATGATCTGCCAGAAGCAGGTGATTCCCGGTTTGCCGCGCAGCCTGCGCCGCTCGACAGTCGAGTATTTTTCGACCTCCACGGGTAGGGCGGGACGTGGACCGACCAAAGACATATCACCTTTCAGCACGTTCCAAAGTTGCGGCAGCTCGTCGATGGAGAACTTTCGAATGAAGCGACCGACAGTCGTAATACGTGGGTCTCGTTTGAGCTTGAATGTGACGCCATCATCGCGGTCATGCTTGCCTTGGCTCAGCTCAGCTTGCGATGGGCCATCGATCCGCATCGAGCGGAACTTATAGATTTCAAACGGCTTGCCATCCTCGCCAACACGGATCTGGCGATAGAGTGCTGGGCCTTTGCTCTCCAATCGAACCGCGAGGGCGGTGCCGATCAGCAGGGGTGATAGCGCCACTATGCCGGCAAAGGAGGCGGCGATGTCCATGGCGCGCGCCGCAGCGCGGTCGCTCCTCTTAATCAGGTTACGCTTGCGACGACCAAACGCGTACTTAGCTGCGTTCAGTGTGAAGGTGACATTGCCAACCAGGTAGCGCTGCCACATGCGGCGTGGCTCGCACTTCAGCCGGTAGATCCACTCTGTTCCAGAATTGCGCATCCATTTTGGCGCGCGTGGAATTCGGCCTGAGACAAAATCGAGCAGTCCGCCAACGCCAAGCACGACCGGTGCATGCAGGCGGTGGCGAACGCGGGCCAGCCAGACATCCTGCGAGGGAACCCCAAACGCAACGAACACAACGCGGGCGCCTGAGGCATTGATCCGGGTGATGATCTCGTCTTCTTCGCGCGGGCTGAAAAAGCCATGCTGTGTGCCTGCGACGGTCAGGTTTGGACAATCATCGATCGCATTCTTGGCCGCGTCTTCTGCGACGCCAGGAGCGCCCCCAAGGAAGAAAACCGGGATTTTGCGAAACGCCAGGCAACGGCACAATGGGCCAAACAGGTCTGTTCCGTTGAGATTGTCGCCGAGTGACTTTCCATCCAACTTGGCCGCAAGAGAAACGCCCGAACCATCCGGTAGGAGTGCGTCCACATTCTCTAACGTGTCACGGTAGCGCCAATCCTTCCGTGCGATGTTCGCGCAATGTGCGTTCAGGAAAGCAATTTGGGTCGGTGTACGGGATTGAGCGCGATCTGCGATCCAATAAACCGTTTCCGCCATGCCGGCTTTCACGACGTCGAAGCCGAGAATGTTCTGCGTATCGAGTTGGCGCTCCGGGCCAACTGGGGGGCGTTTGAAGGGGGCGCTTTGTTGGGCTGAGGGCGAAAATTGAGCGGTTTGCATGAATGCTCTCCTGCGTTCGTGTTGACCCTCTCCAGGCCGCAGGATGCATTCCGCATCAGTCGTGGGGAAAATAATTAAACTATATCAATGACTTGTGCGTTTTCCGTCAGCGGGCGCGCCACTTGGATGCTGCAATTCGCCAAACGCAATTCGCGTGTATTGCGAAGAAATTTGCAATTTGCGAGTTGCGTAAAATGCCGTGCCAATATAAAAATAATCAATAAAAACAAAGGTTAGTGCGAGTCTGCGGCGCGAACGAACAACTGGGGCGATTCTTGAACCTGTCTTTTCAGATTTTCGAGGAGACGCCGAATGCTTCAGAGCGCCATCAAATCAGTGATCGCAAAAGCTAGAGCGCTGGCGACCAGTAAACTGAGCCGCAATGTCGGTTGGTTGGCAGGGGCCGAGTTCATCAGCCGGTTTGGGCGTATCGTGGCGGCCGTCATCCTTGCGCGCCAACTTGATGCCGTGGCCTTTGGAATTGCTGCAATTGCGCTGACCATTTTCGAGGTCACACGCGTCTTCACGGAAAATGGGATTGGCGCCGCCGTTATTCGCGCGAGTGACAAGCTCTTTGATGAAGCCGCGAACACAGCACGTCGTCTGATGTGGGGCGTGTGCTTGGCGCTGATGGCCATCCAGTTTCTTGCCGGCTTGATTGTTGAACTGATCCTGCCAGGCCGAGACGCGGGTGCCATGGTCGCCATTCTCGGATTTGTTTTCTTACTCATGCCGTTCGGCGTGATGCACGCTTATGCTCTGCAACGCGCAGAGCGCATGAAAGAACTGGCAGCGATCGGCACCGCGCAGGTTGCAGCCGACCATATCCTCACAGCCGTGCTCGCCATTTGCGGGTTTGGAGCCTGGGCCATCGTTCTGCCAAAGCTCCTCACCGCTCCCATCTGGCTTATCGGCATGCTGCGGACAAAGGCGTGGGTTCCAAACCTTGCCGCGGGCTACGCGCCGGTTGCGAGCATTCTGAAATTTTCAATGCCCGTACTTGGATCTGAATTGATGTGCGCTTGTCGCGATCAATTGGATAAGTTCATCGTCTCGTTGATGTTCGGCGTTGAGGCGCTCGGCCTATATTACTTCGCCTTCAATGCAGGTCTGGGTGTCTCAACCGCGCTGAACCGGGCTTTTGCAAACGCGGTGTATCCGCATCTTTGTGCAGCGGGCGATCAGCTGAAGTCTTATCGCGACGCTTTGTTCAATCTCGGTCTGCCGTTCGGCGTTTTATATGTCGCTCAAGCGGGCATGGCGCTTTATTATGTCCCGGTCGTTTTTGGAGCGACATGGGCGCCCGCCGCTTCATTGGTCGCTGTCCTCTGCCTCGGTGGCCCCGCACGTTTGCTGGTGGACGCTGCTCGCCTGCATGCAAGAGCCAGCGGTGCGTCAGGCCAGGACTTTCGCATCTCACTCGGCTTCACAGCGAGCGTATTAATCCCGTTCGCGTTGTTCGCCGGCCATGGTTTGCTCGCCGTCTCGATTATTTCTGTTGCGTCGGCTTCGGCTTTCGCGCTGGCCGTCACGCACATCACGCTGCGTGCGCGCCGGACTCCAATCTCTAAACCTGTGGGAGTCACCTCATGAGCCAGCAACCTGCTGTTTCCATAATCATGCCTGCTTACAATGCGCAGGCAACGATTGCCGCCTCCATTCAAAGTGTGCGAGCGCAAACTTTGAAGAACTGGGAATTGATCATTGTCGATGATGGTTCACAGGATGAGACTTCGGTCATTGCCTCTGCGATCGCGGGCCAAGACCCTCGAATTTGCGTCATTCAGCGCCCCAATCGCGGACCATCTGTGGCTCGAAATGCTGGCGCAGACTTAGCGCGCGCCCATGTGCTCGCCTTCCTCGATGCTGATGATCTATGGGCAGCGGAGCGACTGTCCGGCATGCTGGCTAAGTTCCGCGATGAACCTGGCGCGGGCGTCCTGTTTAGTCGGACGCGCTTTATCGATGCCGAAACACTCGAGCCGGGCACGCTAACGCCGTTTTCAGATCAACTCAGCGCGTCTGACCTGATGTCTGAAAACGCGCTCTGCAGCACGTCCAATATTGTCTGTCTCCGGCATGTATTCGAGGAAACTGGCGGCTTCACCCCCGGGCTGAACTATGCCGAAGACCAAGACTGGTTGTTGCGCGTTGCCCTGGAAGGCAAATGGCAGATCAAAGGGGTTGATGAGGAATGGTTCTTCTATCGCTCTGCAGGAGAGAGCCAGTCGGCGGATCTCGATGCCATGCGCCGCGGTTGGTTTCGCATGGTTGAGGCGGCCAAGCTAGATTTTCCCGAGAAGGCAGAATGGGCGGTTAAACGCGCAATCGGCCCGATCCATCGCCAGCTTGCTCGAAGAGCCCTCCGAATGGGGCAATCGTCGAGAGCATTGGAGTTTCTGATGATCGCGCTTCGACGCGATCCACTGCTGCTGCTACGCCAACCGAAAAGAACCGGTCTGACGCTGATCGGAACCGTTCTTTCATTTTTCCCACATCCCAAGCTTAAGGAGCTCGTCGCACGATGATGACGCCAACTGTTTCTGTAATCATGCCGGTCTACAATACGGCAAAATACGTTGAAGCCGCGATCGACTCTGTCCTCGCTCAAACCTTCACCGATTTCGAACTCCTGATCATTGATGATGAGGGGACCGACAATTCAATTGAGCTTTGCCGGGCGTATAGTGACCCACGTATAAGGATCATTTCGCAGCGCAATCGCGGCCTCGCCGGCGCGCGCAATACTGGCATACGTCACGCGGCCGGTGAGTTTATCGCGCTGCTCGACTCTGATGATATCTGGGAACCGGGTAAGCTGGAAAACCATGTTGCCCACTTGCGGTGCAATCCGAACGTCGGCGTCAGTTATGCCGCTTCGACAATGATCGATGATGCCGGCAACTTCCTTCGCATCGTTCAACGTCCAAAACTTAGGAATGTCTCGGCGCGGGATGTATTCCTGCGCAATCCGGTTGGAAATGGATCCGCACCCGTTCTGCGCCGTGCCGCCTTTGATGATATCGCTTTTTTGAATTTGGATCGGGAAGAACTCGACTATTTCGATCCAGACTTTCGTCAGTCTGAAGACATTGAATGCTGGTGCCGAATTGCCCTGATGACGCCTTGGGAGTTTGAGGGCATTGGCGGCGCGTTCACGCGATATCGGATCAATGAAGGCGGTTTGTCTGCGAATGTCGTCAAACAGTTTGCGACCTGGTGCCGTGTCCGAGACCGGGTTCAACAAATCGATCCTCGTTTTGCCGCAAAATGGGCGCCCTATGCCGAAGCGTATCAGCTCAGATATCTAGCTCGGCGCTGCGTCCGCATGGGCGAAACGACGATGGCTTGGGCCTTGATGAAAGATGCCCTGAGTCTCTGTCCAAAAATCGTCATCGAGGAACCTGCGAAAACGCTTTCAACCTTCCTTGCCACGCTCGGACTTCGGTTTTTGCCAAGCGCGTTCAGTGCCCCCGTGCGCGCAGCCATTCAACGGAGCTAAGCATGTCAAACACTCGGCAAGTCGTTCACGTCTTAGATGACCTCGCAATGGGCGGTGTTACCCGCGCATTGCGAAATTTCGAGCATCCGGATCTCGCTGATCTCGGGCAGCACAGAACCGTGGATATCCGCGACCAAAGCGTGCGAGCGGAAAGCCCAGACGATGTCGCGATCATTCACTTTACAGCCAATTGGAAGAAGCTTGCATGGCTCGTGGATCTCAAGCTGCGCGGCGGTTTCTCGAGGATCATTCTGATCGAACATACGTATACGGAGGGATATGAGCAAAGCGAGGTGCGACCGAAAAAACGCTTCCGCACGATGCTTCGTCTCGCGTATCGCCTGGTTGATACCGTGGTTGCAGTTTCTAAGCATCAACGTGACTGGATTCTCGAGCACAAGCTTGCGCCAGCCTCAAAAACTGTCGCCATTCCGCAATCTCGAATTTGCGATGATCTTTTGGCGCTCCCAATAAACACCGACCAAGAAGGCCCGCTAAGGATTCGGGCCTTTGGGCGCTTTCACAAACAAAAGGGATTTGACCTTTTGATAGAAGCGATGGCCCGTATACCGATCGGCCTGGCAGAACTCAAAATTGCTGGGACGGGGCCGGATGAAGCACTCCTCAAGCAGCATTCAAAGCGCCTCCCCCACGTCGAAATTTGCGAGCCCTTTACTTCACCAGAAGCCTTTTTGTCCGAAGCCGACCTTGTGGCTATTCCGTCCCGCTGGGAGGCGTTTGGACTTGTCGGAACGGAAGCGAGAGCAGCAGGCCGGCCGATATTGGCCGCCCGCATCGATGGTCTGAACGACCAACTGGACGCCGCAAGTTTTGGTCACTCTCCGAACAGTGTCGGCAGCATTGTGCGCGCGATTTATCGGGCAGCTGCAGCAACGAACTTACCCGACCGAGGGAAGGCGGTGCGCAGGCGTGCTGCCACCGAGTTTGATGCCATGATCACCAAGTGGTGCCAGCTATTGAGCGCACCGGCTGCGACCGTTTCTGGGGGGTGACATGAAGCAGCGAATTGTCGGCATAGATTTAGCGCGCTCGTTTGCGATCCTCCTCGTGACCTGGAAGCACAGCATGGCGAGCTTCGGCGCGCGCGGTCAGCTGGAGGCGGCTGCAAATGTGGGCCTAGAGCTGCTTATGCAACTCGCGACGCCGATTTTTCTGATCCTCTTTGGCGCAATGCTGGAGCTTGTTTACCGACCTAGGTTCGAAGCTGGAAAACGCATTGAAACGGCAAAGCGACTCTATCGCCGCGCTTGGCAGTGCTATGGATATTATGCGCTGGCGATCATCTCGTTTTTTCTGATCATGGGAACCTATTCGCTCAAGTCCCTGCCATTGGTTTTTACCGGTTTCATAAGCGTTCCATACTCACACTTGCTCGCGTTCTATACTGTCGCGCTGGCGCTATCACCTTTGCTTTTGGCGCTTCGTTCGCGGGTCGGGCTGGTTCCATTGGTGTCGGTCGCCCTGCTTGTGCATTTGGCACATCCCATCATGAATAACTTGCCCCCAGCACCGCTTCTTTTCGGAAAAGACTATCTCCAGCACATGAGTGGCTTTCTGTATGGGCAAGGCGTTGATTTTATCGGGCCTTCGCTGGTTCACGGGCTTTCGCTCGTCATTCTCGGTATGCTGTTTGGCTCGGGCCTGCGGCCTTCGACCGACAGTGCAGGGAAGATGACGCTCTCTTCGACCATCTCTTTATGGATGGTGGGAACCGCATGTGTCACCATCGCTTATTGTTGGGATT
>JALUWJ010000194.1 GCA_027019605.1 Henriciella sp.
TGTTCCACTCTCGATTTTTACGGCCTGACAGCCAGTTTCCTGCATAATTCGAGCGGCGTTCAAAAACGCCTGATCGGCATTCGTTTCGTAAGATCCGAATGGCATGTCCACGACGACAAAGGCTTGGGACGATCCGCGCATCACCGCCTGCCCATGAAGAATCATCATTTCCAGGGTCACACCGACGGTTGAACTCATACCGTGTACAACCATGCCCAAACTGTCACCGACCAAAAGAATATCGCAATGCGGATCGAGCAGGCTTGCGACCTGGGCATCGTAGGCGGTGAGACATACCAATGGGTCTCCGCCTTTTGCTTTGGCGACGTCTTTTACTGTTTTCCGCCGGATTTGTGTCTGCGCTGACATGTTCGGGCCCTATTCTCAATTCAAATGGGGCTTTAGCAGACCCGCAGATGGCGACAAGTGAACCGGCTGTAGGGACTTATTGCGGCACTGCGTAAACGCCGAACAGGATCGTGTGCAACCAAAGCGCGATGGCTGCCCACAAGCCCAGTCCAACAATCACAGAAATGACATCCATCATCGGATTCAGCGCCGCGTCTGGACCCGGACCATTATCCCCGCGCCGCTTCACCATGATCCGGTCAAACACAGCGTATGCGAGGAAGCTTCCAAACAGGATGACGGAGTTCAGCTCACCATTCGCCAGTAAGTGTCCAAGCGCCCACAGCTTCACTGCGAGCAACATCGGGTGTTTCGTAGCCTTCTTAATGTGCCCCGCCGGGAATTGTGACGCGACCAAGAGGATCAACGCTGGAATGGTGAGCACCAGGTTGATATGCGCGAGTCCAGTCGGCGGCGTATAGAGCACCCCCGACCCCCGCGCGGCGCCAAATCCATAAACGATCAAAACGAAGCCAACGATCGAGATCAGCGAGTAGAGCCCCATATACGGCCCATATCCAAGCTTCTGCTTGATGTCCTTGTCGGGATCACGCGATCGCACCGCAGAAAAAATGTGAAGCCCGAAAAATACCGCTAGTCCGATGAGTAGTATGGTCATTTATTTGCCTCCCGCTTTGTCCCTACAGACTAAATTTTAGCTGCTTTGACAAAGGGTTCTGTGTCCCCACAGGGCATTTTCGCCAAAGTTTCACAAATTCATTCTTGCCTTTTTTCGACAATGTATTATTGTTTATCAATAAATATTGCAAGAGGAACGATATGAAACTCACCCCCACTCTACTCCTCGCAGCCGCTCTCACCGGACCCGCATTTGCCGCTGACGAAGCTCCCGCTACGACGCAATGGAGCCTGCTAGAAGGTTCAAACGGGCAAGCGGTTTACTCGACCGAGAGCGGTGCGCCCGCCCTCGTGCTCGGATGCAATGAGGCTGGAAAAATCTCGGCGACGTTTAGTCTGGATGGCGATGTCATGTCGAAACTGGAAACGCGCTCAAAACGTACAAGCGTGATCAGTGGCTCCCTCGCCGTCGAGGAAGGCGATCCCGATCAAGCAAAGTGGGTGTTTCTCAAAAAGCGCAATATGGCGTCCCCGATTGAAGGCCGCTTTGCTCGCCGGATCTACAATG
>JALUWJ010000195.1 GCA_027019605.1 Henriciella sp.
AGGTGCCGTTGCCGTCTGCGAGCATGCGAACTTTGCCGTCGACGCCATTGTCTTTGCCCCAAGCCCCCATGACGAAGACATCGTTCACAGACGTACAGACAATGTCATCAATGCCTTTCGCCGCGAGGTCGCCTTGTTTTTCCACAAAGCCAGGCAGATGTTTTGCCGAACAGGTTGGCGTGTATGCGCCGGGTACGGCGAAAAGAGCGACGGTTTTGCCCGCGAAGACATCCGCCGTTGAAACCGGCTCAGGCCCATTGGCCGTCATTTCCATGAAAGTTGCCTCGGGTAGTTTGTCGCCTACTGAAATCGTCATCGAAGGGTCTCCTGTGATCTTCGCTATCTACATAATCCGCTGCAACGCGCCCGCAATGACAAAAGCTTGCCAAATTTATGGGTTGAAGTAGCGTCGCCCGGACAAAAGGAAAAAATGCGTGCAAGATTTAACCGGAAAACTTCTCGTCGCGATGCCAGGCATTGGCGACCCTCGATTCAATCGATCGGTGATCCTGGTCTGCGCGCATAGCGAAGATTATACGATGGGTCTGGTGCTCAATAACCCCATCGATGATCTCACTTTGCCGGAATTGTTCACGCAGCTTGGCATTGAGCAGAGCATTCAACTATCGGACGCCTATGTTCTGAATGGCGGCCCTGTTGGCACAGATCGCGGGTTCGTCGTCCACTCGACAGACTATTTCAGTGACGGCGCCACGGTTGAAGTGGACGAAGACTTCTCAATGACCGCGACCCGCGATGTCCTGCGCGCCATGGCCACCGAAGGCGCCCCGCAGCAAGCGACAATGACCCTCGGCTATGCCGGTTGGGGGCCAGGTCAGTTGGAACATGAGCTATCAGAGCATGCTTGGTTGGTTTCAGACCCACATGAGGACATCATTTTCGGATCAGCCCATTCGAAAAAGTGGGAGCAAACTCTCGGCATGATCGGAATTGATCCCGCTCACCTGCACATGACCGGCGGCAGCGCTTAGCGGAGCGGCTCTTCTCGCACATCATAAGCGTAAAACGGATCCTGGCGTGACCGGATGATGGCGGGTGCAAGCCTTCCAGCGAGCCACATCGGTCCGTAGGTCATCAAGCGGCTAAGCGGTGTCGGCTTGTGGAAGAGTTTGGCATTGCTCCGCGAGGCGGCCTGAACTTTTGCCGTGCGCGGTTGCCGGCTCTCGAAATAAGTCTGCAAGGCCGCTGACATATCATTGGCCTCGTCCGAGGCGAGTTTCGCCAGGAGATAAGCATCTTCGATCGCCATCACGGCACCTTGGGCTTGGAATGGTAGCGTCGGATGGCATGCATCGCCCAAGAGCACGGCGCGACCGTCCACCCACTTGGCAAGCGGTTTTCGATCAAACAAGGCCCACTTAAAATGCGCATCTGCCTGTTCAATCAGATTGTTGATGACCGCGTGCGATCCCGCAAAATCCGCCAAGACCTCTTCCTTCGTGCCCTGCTCCGTCCAGGACTCTGAGGTCCAGGCATCACTTTCGACAATCCCGACAAAGTTTGCGAGCGTGCCTCCGCGCAGGCGATACGTCACCGCGTGGCGCCGCTTTCCAACCCACACGCAGGCTGTAGGTGGCGGGGCCAAGTCTCCCAGCCGCTCCATCGGCACCACGGCGCGCCAGGCCGTATTGCCGGTAAAGTCAGGCTGATCAGGTCCGAGCATCTGGGTGCGAATGTTCGAATGCAGCCCATCAGCACCAACCAAGAGATCGCCCTCAATCGCCTCGCCTGACTTTAAATGCGCGACCACCTTCGCCCCGCGATTCTCATATCCCGTGCACACCACGTTCAACCGCACAGCATGCGGCTGCCGCGCGCGCAGCAATTCAGAAAGCGCATCAATCAAGTCAGCTCGGTGCAGATGCAGATAAGGGGCGCCCCATCGCTCAACGATGGCCTGACGCGCTTCGATTTCGAAGATTTGTTTTCCCGATCGACCAAAGCGCATTTCGAGAGATTCAGGCTGGAAAGCATCGCGCGCAATCCGATCTTCAACGCCGAGTGCGCGGAACACTTTCATCCCATTCGGACTGATTTGGATACCGGCGCCAACCTCGGACAGCTTCGCAGCCCGTTCCAGCACGTCGACTTTCCATCCAAAAGCGTGAAAGGCCAGCGCTGCCGTAAGCCCGCCTATACCTCCTCCAACGATGATCACTTTTGGCATTCGGTTCAGATCCTACGCAAAGCGAATGTGTGGGAATACACTCTATCCAACTCGCGCAAATAGGGAATAACCGTATTAACCATAGTATATTGTTGCAAATTCGAAATAAATTGCCAAACTCGCACTAACCAAGGCCAGAACGGCTTTGCAAAAGCGAGTAGAATTCATGCGCCAAACATACAAAAATGGCCCACGTTTACTGGCACTTGCGGGGACTTTTATGCTTCTATCCGCCCCTGCTCTTGCTCAAAGCGTTACCGTCTATGGCGGCGGTAAATCCAAGACTTATTCAAGCGAGGCGCGAACGACACCGTTAATTATCGCGGGTGGCGAGAATCGAGAAACAGCTTTCGAGAAACGCGTTCAGCGGTTTGCGACCGAGCGGAAGGTTCAGTCCATCCTGCAAAATCGCGACACCGAAGAAGCGCGCGAAACCTCCGATGCCATGATGCGGGTAATCCTGCGCGGCAATCGAGACGCTCGCAAGAACTACTCCCGCTACTATCCTTATCACGCGCGATCTGCGGATTTTTACGCGCGGCTTGAGCAAAAAATGCGCGAGCAAAAAGCCGGGATCCGCGTCTATCGCCAAAGCGTTCTCGACGATGTTTCAAGCGAGGATCTCGAGCGCGTCGCGAAAGCGATGAACGACCTGAACTAAAGCCAAAGGGGGCGTTGCCTTTGGGGCAAAAGAAAGCGCGCTGATCAGATCGATCAGCGCGCTTTTGTTTGGCTTGGGTTTGAGGAAGCTTATTCAGCAGCCTCGAACTGGTTCATGGTGTTGTGAGCACCGCCCGCTTTAAGCGCACGATCACCGGCAACCATTTCCTTGAATGTATCGCCAAGGTCAGAACCAACTTCGTGCTGGTGCTTCACCGCAGAAACGCCGCGGCGGATCTCTTCACGCTGAACATTCTTGACGTAGGCAAGCATTTTCTCGTCGCCGAAGTAGCCGTTTGAAAGCTCGTCCATACCCTTCGCAGTGAGGTGGAAGGTCGGCAGCGTGATCAAGTTGTGGAACACACCAGCGCGCGCAGAAATGTCAGTCTGGAAGCTTTGCAGACGCGCATCGGCCTCGAGACCCAGCTCTGTTTCATCAAGCTTAGACGACATCAGAGCGTTGCCTTCTGGGTAATCGCCTTCCGCGATTTTACCTTCAGCAATCCACTGCTCACGAACTTGCTTACGCAGGTTCAGCGTCCAGTTGAAGCTTGGTGAGTTGTTGTAAGTCAGCTTCGCATTTGGAACGACTTCGCGGATCGCGTTCACCATAGAGGCAATCTCGTCGACATTTGGTGTCGCTGTTTCGATCCAGAGAAGGTCGGCGCCGCCATCACGTAGCGAGCTGATGCAATCTTCGATCACACGCTCACGGCCAGTATTGTCTTTAAACTTGTAGAGACCGTTCGGCATCCGCACAGGGCGTGTAACTTTGCCGTCCCGTATCAGAGCAACTTCGCCCTCTTTCAATGGGTTCGCATCAGTGACTTCTTCAGTCTCAACCCACTTAATGTATTCCGCAGCGTGATCGCCTGGCTCAAGTGAAACCGGGATCTTCTGGGTCAGGCCAGCACCGAGGCTATCGGTCCGTGCCACGATGACACCGTCATCAACGCCGAGCTCTTCAAACGCCATACGGCAAGCGCGCAGCTTGGTGATGAAGTCTTCGCGTGGAACCGTCACTTTACCGTCCTGGTGACCACACTGTTTCGCGTCAGACACCTGGTTTTCGATCTGCAAGCAGCAAGCACCAGCAAGGATCAGCTCTTTCGCGAGCAGGTAAGTCGCGTGCTCGTTTCCGAAGCCAGCATCGATGTCGGCAATGATCGGCACAACGTGGCTCTCGAATGTGTCGATGCGGTAGATGATTTCGTCGATCGCAGCTTGGTCAGCACCTGACTCGCGTGCTGCGTTCAGCTCTTGGAACAGGTCGTTCAGAGCAACTTCATCCGCCTGACGCAGGGATGTGTAAATCTCTTTAATGAGATCGGTCACAGCTGTTTTCTCGTGCATAGACTGATCTGGCAGGTGACCGAAGCTGTTGCGAAGACCAGCAACCATCCAACCTGAAAGATAGATGTATGTGCCTTTCGCAGTGCCGCGCATGCGCTTCACAGCTTTGATTTTCTGGTGCGCGTGGAAGCCTGACCAGCAGCCGAGTGACTGGGTGAACTTTGAAGAGTCAGCTTCATACGCGGCCATATCTTCGCGCATCACGCCAGACATCGCTTTCGCAATATCGAGGTGTGTATTGTAAGTGTTCTGAATTTTAAGCTGAACAACATCTTCAACGCTGATCCCGGCTTTTGTTTGGCCACTCGGGTAGCGCTTCAGGGTTTCTTCCATCAGCTGACTGTATGTTGGACGTTGGGTCATAGGTTTATCCTCGTCTAATTCTACTTTGTCTTGGGGGTCGTTAGGGGTTAGTTGGCGCCGCGAAGGACGTCATAGGCTGGTAAGGTCAGGAAGTCGGCGAGCTCATCGCCCGTCGCGGTTTTGACAAACACTTCCGTAGCTTCTGGGTAGCGGCCCTCGGCATACGCATTGTCGCCGAGCGTCGCTTTGATTTTGCCAAGCTCTTCATTCAGCAGCGCGTCAAAAGCGGCCGCCGTGAAGACTTCAGACTTTCCGTCTTCGGTCTTGTATTCAGTGCCATGCGTGAGCCACTGCCAAAGCTGGCTGCGAGAGATTTCAGCCGTGGCGGCATCTTCCATCAGATTATGGATCGGCACCGCGCCGCGGCCACGCAGCCAAGCGGCTGTGTACTCGATACCAACAGAGATATTGGTCCGGATACCCGCCTCAGTGACATCGCCAGTGTGCGGGGTCAGGAGCGACTCTTCGGTAATGTTCGGGAACTGGCGCTGGCTCAGAACCTGGTTGGCGTTTGGCATTTCAGCGTCGAACACTTCCATAGCAACCGGCACCAGATCTGGGTGAGCCACCCAAGTCCCGTCATGGCCTTGCTGCGCTTCACGCTTCTTATCCGCGCGAACCTTGTCGAATGCGGCAGTGTTCGCAGCTTCATCGCCTTTAACAGGGATTTGCGCTGCCATGCCGCCCATCGCATGGGCGCGGCGACGGTGACAGGTCTGGATCAGCTTCAGCGAATAGGCTTTCAAGAAGGCGCGATCCATTCCGACCTGCGCGCGATCCGGCAGGACATATTCAGGGTGATTGCGCAGCGTTTTGATATAGCTGAAAATGTAATCCCAGCGGCCACAGTTCAGGCCAACAATGTGATTGCGCATGACGTAGAGGATCTCGTCCATTTGGAACGCCGCAGGCAGCGTCTCAATCAGCACCGTCGCTTTAATCGTGCCGTTCGGGATACCGAGAGCTGCTTGGGCGAAGTTGAAGACATCATTCCAAAGGCGCGCCTCCTGGTAATTCTCCATTTTCGGCAAGTAGTAGAACGGGCCTTTTTCTTGCTCCATCAGCGCCTTGCCATTGTGGAAAATGTGCAAGCCGAAATCGAACAAGCTGGCAGACATTGGCTGACCATCAACTGTGACGTGAGCCTCTTCCAGGTGCCAACCGCGAGGACGCACCAGCATGGTCGCCGTCTCGTCATTCAAACGATAAGACTTACCGCGGGCTTCATCATCAAAAGCGAGATTGCCCGCCGCATAGTCGATCATGTTCGCTTGACCTTCCACCATGTTGGAGAAGGTGGGCGAAGAGGCGTCTTCGAAATCCGCCATGAACATTTTGGCGCCAGAGTTCAGCGCATTGATCATCATCTTACGATCAACAGGACCTGTGATCTCAACACGGCGATCTTGCAGTGCTTTTGGAACCGGAGCGACTTCCCAGACAGATTTACGAATGTGTTCCGTTTCGAGCGGGAAGCTCGGCATTTCGCCATCGTCGAAACGCATCTGTGCCAATCTGCGATTCTCCAGCAGGATCTTCCGCTGACCGCCAAACCGCCGCTCAAGATCCGCAATGAACAAAAGCGCGCGATGGGTCAGAACCCGCTCATACTCTGGCGGGACAGTGCCAACCACGTCCGCCGGACGGCGGTGTCGAGGGGTTTGCTTCGCGGCTTGAACCGCATCTTGAATTAGCGTGCCTGACATGGCGTTCTCCTGATTTTGTAATTACCCCCCTGTATTTACAAAACCCATGCCACGTCCATACCACCCCCTAATCTATTGGGTTTCATTGTTTGTTGTGTAAATTTTTGTATGTAATGTTTGTAAATGTTGTAATGGTCAGCGTGCATGAAGAAAAAGCTCATTATCGGCCCGCGCATCAAGCGCCTGCGGACCCAACTTGGCCTCACGCAGGCTGAGTTCGCACGCCGGCTCGATGTCTCCGCAACCTATGTCAACTTGATCGAGCGCAATCAGCGCCCGGTCAGTGCTGCAGTATTGCTCAAACTGGCCGAAGAGTTTGATGTGAATGTCGCAGACCTTGCGCAGGACATGGATGCGGGTCTGGTCAATGAGCTTGTCAACGCGCTGCGCGATCCGGTTTTTGGAGAACTGCAAATCCCGAAAAGCGAACTCGAAGACCTGGTCGGCGCAAGTCCTGAGACGATCAAAGGTTTCCTTCGCTTGCACGAACGTTACCGCGAACTCGCATTAAGCACCTATTCTGATGCAAACCCTCTTGCAGATCGCGAAAAAGTCGAGCTGCTTGAAGAAAGCGCCCGCCCCGTCGAGAAGGTTCGGCAATTCCTGCATGAACAAAGCAATTACTTTCCGGCGCTGGATGAAACCGCGTCCGCCTTCAACGCTGAACTGACCTCGGGGCGCAAATCCATCGAGACGGCGATCCAGGAACGATTGGAAGACAAGTACAAGCTGCGCATTCGCGTTCTGCCGAGCTCGGCCATGCCGTCCTCGTTCACTTATTTTGATCGCCACCGGTCCGGGATCGACATTTCCGAACTATTGCATCCAACTGGACGGCAATTTCAGCTCGCCTTCCAGCTTGGCCTTTTGGAGTATCGCGATCTCATCGAAGATGTGGTCGTACAGTCTGGCCTGAAGGAAGAAAGCGCCCGCGGTCTCGTGCGTGTCTCTCTGACCAACTATTTCGCCGCCGCCATGCTGATGCCGTACAAGGCCTTCCTGAAAGCGTGCGAGGATACGCGATATGATGTCGATCTGCTCAGCCATCGCTTCGGGACCAGTTTCGAACAAACCGCCCACCGCCTGACCACGCTTCAAAAACCAGACGCGAAGGGCATTCCATTTTTCTTCTTGCGGATTGACGCTGCCGGGAATGTCTCAAAACGTTTCAGCGCCGGACGGTTCCACTTTTCCAAGTTCGGCGGCGCCTGCCCGCGTTGGAACATTCACCGCACTTTCGAACAGCCCGGTGAAACCCTCACGCAGCTGATCCAAATGCCGGATGACACAACTTATGTCTCGATCTCGAAGGCGATCAATCGCTCGCGCGGCCATCACGGACGACCACCCGCGCGGGTCGCGATCGGCCTTGGTTGCGACAAAGCCTATGCCGACAGCCTGGTCTATTTCGATCGTTTGGATATGGCCTCGCAAAAACCGACGCCGATTGGCGTGAACTGCTACCTTTGCGATCGGCAGAACTGCGCCTCACGCGCTCACGCCCCGCTCAATCGCAAACTGAAGTTCGATGCGCATGCGCGCGGCATCTCTCTTTATGAGTTCGAGCCGGTTCGGTCGAAGGATAGCTAATCCGAGCGCGAGATCGCCCGCAGCATCCAGCGAAACGTATGGGTGCCGGGGCCAACGCGATATTGCGGCAAGGCATCTGGCCCGCAAGCGCCCGTGCCGAGGCCGCGCATCGCGACATCAATATGGACCTCGGTCGTTGCCGCGGGTCGAAGCTCAGCCAGCGTCTCCGCCTCGTTTAGATCAGCATCATGGTGCGGCCGCGCGGTAATGCTCAAAGGCTTCGGCAGGATGATCTTCAAACCATCCCCCTGCTCATCTGTGAGGCTGAACCATCGACACTGCTCATGCGCGCCATATTCCTGCGGACGCACATAAGGATGATATTGATCAGTCACCGTTGATGACCAGCGCCCAACGGTCTGCGCCAAATGGCGATCCGGATAGGACTCATCGGGCCCAAGGCCATACCACTCCAGCCGGTCAAAAGCGCTCGGCACCTCAAACCGGATTCCGATCCGCGGCAGATCTGTCCAAGCCTCTGGAATGGTGATGGTCTCGTCCACGACAATCGCATTGTCTGACACCGACCAAAGACTTCGGTGCTCAGCGAAGACGCCATCCGCACCTTCCCATTTGCGCTCAATCGACAGGCCGTTTGCGTCTTGTCGTTGATGACATGTGCTCGATTGCAATGCGTTTAGTCCGAACCCTAACCACTGGCCTGTACGGTTCTTGAACAGCGGACGGGATCCAGGTTTCCCGCCATCATTGTCTGTTGGTGCGCGCCAGAGGCAGAGCGAGATTGGCGAGCTGACAATCTCACCATTGTCCGCACCAATCGATGTGACGCCCTCATGATCGGACACGGCAACCGTCAGCCCCGCATGCTTGAGCACGCCTGCATCAATCAGTGGTGCACGAGTTGCCTCCGCAACGCGTTGTGCAGTTCTCAAATCGAGCTGATCCCAGGCGACTTGCTGTCCGGCATCACCCCATGAGCAATCGGCTTTCAAATGCCAAGAAACATCTAAATGCCAATCGCCGGACGATGCGAGATCGGAACGAAATGGCAGGTCAATCTCAACGGAGCTTCCAGGGTCGATCAGCACGTCGCTGCGGCCGGCCTCAACCTCTCGGCCATCATTCAAGAGGCGCCAACGCATCTCTAAATCACTGGTGTCTTGGAACACCCGTCGATTGCTGACGCAGAGCATTTGCTGCTCGGTCAGCACGGTCGTGACGGGACGCGCTGCCCACATATATTCGCGCAGGGCTGGATGCGGAACACCGTCCGGGCCGACCAGGCCATTGATATTGAAATTGGCATCATTCGGCTCGTCGCCATAAT
>JALUWJ010000196.1 GCA_027019605.1 Henriciella sp.
GCGACGAATGTTGCATCGTAAAACGCTTTTGATTTTTCGAGATCATCTGATCCGACCATCATATGTGAAAACAAACTCATACCTCCTATTTGGCCGCCTATTCAGCATTCTTATGGCGCAATTTAAAGATCATTTCGCGAGAAATGTTCGGCTTAGGCATCGGTGACTAAGCCGTCTTCAGAACCGTCCGTTGCGCGGCCTGTAGCCAGGCCTCAGCGACCGCATCAAAATCGCTCGGCGCTGTATCCCAACCGAAACTGATCCGTATCGCGCTTTCTGAGAGTTCATCGTCGACGCCCATCGCAGACAGAACCAGCGAGCGTTTGACCTTACCGCTCGAACACGCCGAGCCGGAGGACACCGCGACCCCGGCCAGATCCATGGCCATGACCTGTGTTTCTGCGCGAAAGCCTGCGATTGCGAAATTGGAGGTTTGCGCCAGACGTTCAACGTCGGCGCCAAATACCGTTACGCCAGCGTCTGAAATGAGCTTTGCTTCCATTTCATCGCGCGCAGACGCGAGCGTTTGCAGTTTCGGCATGTCCCGGATCGCGGCTTCGCTCGCTGCGCCGAAGCCAGCAATGCCGCTCAGATTTTCGGTGCCGGAGCGTAACGATCGCTCTTGCCCGCCGCCGAACAGGACCGGCTTTAATGGCGCCCCAGAGCGCACCCACAGCGCACCGACACCTTGCGGCCCGCCGACTTTGTGCGCTGACAGCGCAAGATAGTCGACACCGAGCAAACCGACATTCACCATCAATTTGCCAAGCCCCTGCACAGCGTCGCAATGGGTGAGACCGCCGGCCTCTCTGACCAAAGCCGCCGCTTCGGCGACCGGCTGGACGACACCCGTTTCATTGTTCGCCATCATCAGCGCAAGCACAGGAAGGCCATCTCGCGCCTGGTCCCACTTGCTCAACCGGTCACGCAGCCAATCAAGATCCAATTGGCCATTGGCTGTCACATAAGCGGTTTCGATTGCCACCCCAGCATAGCCGGCATTCTTAGCCACAGCTTCATGTTCAATCGCCGAAACCAATAGCGTACACTTGCCCTCAAGCTGCGCGACGACACCATGAAGCGCCAGCGCGTTCGCCTCAGTACCGCCACTGCTGAACACGATGTCCTGCGCTCGCGCGCCAATCGCAAGGCTCACCTGGCTGCGGGCCTGTTCCAGCAGTTTGCGCGCCGCCCGGCCAGGGCCATGCACACTGGACGGGTTCGCCCCAACCTCAAGCGCAGTCAGCATCGCCGCTTTCGCCTCGGGTCGGACAGGTGCAGTCGCATTGTAATCAGCGTAAATCATATGCCGGCATATATCACCGGCGACGACGGTCTGCAGAAAAATTTGCATTTGCTGGCAGAGATTCGCTATAGCCGCCGCTCGACCCCAGATTTTGCGCTAAAAGCCGAGACCACGCACCATGGCAGAAATGCTTATTCAAGGCCCCCAGGGCCGGATCGAAGCCCGTTATACACCGCCGCCATATGAAGGAGCATCGATTGCTCTGATCCTTCATCCGCACCCTCGCGCAGG
>JALUWJ010000197.1 GCA_027019605.1 Henriciella sp.
CAACATTCTGGCTTTGCATGCGTCTAGCTCCATCTCTCTTCACCCGCACATAGGTGGAGGATAGAACTTCTGCCAATAAAGAACTGGTCTCTTTATTGTGATCTAGGTTGCGGCATCGCTGCGGCTAAGGCCTTCAAGCTCTCGCGGCTGGTAGTTTTCATCATGCTTGGCGAGAATTTCTTCAGCTGTGAAAACATCAGTGCCCTGGCTAAAATGCCCCGTCGCTACGACCCCCTCGCCTTCGCGAAACAGGTCCGGCACCAGTCCGGTATAGGACACCCGAACAGTTTCATCCGAACCGTCTTCAATGGTGAACAGAATCTCAGCGCCTTCGCCCAGCGTTTTTGAGCCCATGGCCACAAACCCACCAATGCGAACCCGTTGTCCAGGTTCAGGCAGCCCGCGCTCGACCAGGAGTTCCGGCGTGTAGAACAAATCAGCGTGCTGGCGCAGCGCCATTGATGCCAAGGCAACAGCAGCAACCACAAGCAATGCGGCCGCGGCGACTCCATAAAGACGTTTGGTACGAGCTCTCATGTGACAAGATATAAGCGCTTATCTCTCGCGCCGCCCTGCGGCACGTGGTCATGCGCGGCGAAGGCTTACAATCGCCCGCAATCCGCCTAGCGGGCTCTCGTCGAGAACAAGACTACCGCCATTCATATCGGCAATGTCCGCGACAATCGACAAACCGAGGCCTGTACCAGGCGCTGTTTCGTCGAGCCGCACCCCGCGCTTCACAGCTTCAGCGCGCTCATCCGGGGACAGGCCTGGCCCGTCATCGTCGATATAGATCTCGACCAATCCATCTTCAGCGGGCGCGGCATGCAGTTTCACTTCTGAGCGGCACCATTTGCACGCATTGTCCAATAGATTGCCGATAATTTCTTCCAGGTCCTGACGCTCGGTGCGCACGAAAATCGTATCCGAAATCTTGCTCGACACAGTCTTTCCGTCTGCGGCGAACAGCTTGTTCATGACGCGAACCAGACCATTAGCGGCTTCAGAGACTTGTGTTCGCACCCCCAAAGCCTCTGCCCGCGCCGCCGCTTGCGCCCGTCGCAAATAGTGATCGACATTTTCATGCATGGCCTGCGATTGGCGCCGCACAACTTGATCGAGCTGGGTCTCGCCATTGGCCTCGTTTCGGAGCACCGCCAGCGGCGTTTTCAGCGCATGCGCGAGATTGCCGACATGCGTCCGAGCCCGCGAAACCACCGCCCGGTTGTGCTCAAGCAATTTGTTGAGCTCTTCACTGAGCGGCGTCACCTCAGCCGGATAGTCGCCTGAAAGCGCTGCCTGCCGTCCTTCGCGAATTTCCGTGATGTCAGACTGGATTCTCGCAAGTGGGCGCAGCGCATAATGCAGTCCAAACGCCATCGCCAACAGAGTACCTCCCGCCAAAGCCAGCATGGCGATCAGCAGGATTGTCCGCAGCCGGTCGACGCCCTCCATTGTCAGGGTTCGATCCGAGATCGCGACGAGCAAGACCGGCGTTGCGCGCTCCGGATATGTGGTCGCCTGTATGGTGAACCGTGCTGGTTGATCGGCCGGACCGTCACCATTGGCACTCAAGATTTGTCCCGGGTTGGCAAGCGCTTCGCGCGTCAGGGCTGCCGGAATGATGATGGTTTCATCAAAGACGCTTCGAGACGTAATATCGCCGACCTGATTGCCCTCGGCATCCACGGCCACCATCATCCAATACTTCCCGGATAGAGGCACTGTGAACCGAGGATCGAGCGGATGGCGATCCTCAATATCTTCAATCCGGCCCGTACCATCATCCAAGGGGCGAATGGCGCGCACCAAGGTTTGGATCGTGCCGGAATGCTCATCATCGAGAATGTTGACCGCTTCAGCGCGGTAAACCGCGGAGATCGCAACGACGCCGCCGACGACAAGCAGCGCGCTCCAAAGCAAGGCACCAATAAGGAGGCGCCGTGCAAGGGACAGACGTTGAAAACGATTTTGGAAAGGCGTCTTGGCGTCCATACAATCCGACTAACGCGGAAGCGCCTTAAGTCACAACGCCAGAGCGTTCTTCCTCTGGAACCACAAGCCGATAGCCAAGACCGCGTTCCGTTTGAATACGGCTATTGCCGATCTTCTTCCTCAGACGCCCGATAAAGACTTCAATTGTGTTCGAGTCGCGATCAAAATCCTGGTCGTAAATATGCTCAACCAGCTCGGTTCGCGGTACAACGCGGCCTTGATGGTGAATGAGGTAGCTGAGAACTTTGTATTCGTGCGCGGTCAGCTTGATTGGCTCGCCATCGACGGTTGCGCGGGCGGCGCGTGTATCTAAGCGCAGTGCGCCAGCTTCAATCGCCGCAACAGCATGCCCAGAGGCCCGGCGCAGCAAAGCGCGCAGACGGGCAAGCACTTCTTCTGTATAGAATGGCTTGGTCACATAGTCGTCGGCGCCAGCGTCAAAACCAGCAACTTTTTCGCTCCAACGATCGCGCGCGGTCAGAATCATCACCGGAAAAGTCTTCCCGTCTTCGCGCCAGCGCTCGAGAATGGTCACGCCATCCATTTTAGGCAGGCCCAGATCAAGGATGACGGCGTCATATGGCTCGGTATCGCCAAGGAAATGTCCGTCCTCGCCGTCGGCGGCGAGATCAACCGCATAACCGGCATGAGTCAGCGCGTCGGCCAGCTGGCGGCGAAGGTCTGCTTCGTCTTCAACAACAAGAATTCTCATAGCTCTTACCCTAGCTCGTGGACAATATTCGTCCAGTTTTCGCATTGAGCGTTACGCGGATTCGTTCGCCCTTACCCGTCATCCAATCGACCACATAAACCTGGCCACTATCGCGGTTGTATAAGTTTGCATCGACCTGATAGCCGCCATAGCGGCGCTCCAGGCGTCGAAAGATTTCCCGAAGCGGCATGACGTCACCCTTATCGCGGGCGTCTCGCGCTTCATCTGCCGTAAATGAGTTCCCCCACTGCCCCTGCGCATGGGCAGGGAACGCAAAAGCCGTCAGGGCGGAAAACGCAATTATGGCAGCGGTCTTTTTCATCACGACCTGCATATGCGCTAAATCCTCTGAATGCTTGGTGAATATGAAGTCAGGAATTCAGTCATGCTCAGTTTCGCTTGGCCCACTCTCTGAGTTTCGGGTCTTTCGGATCCTCAATCATCACCTCCAGCCGCGCGTATAGGTGGCCGGATTTTCCCGGGAGCTGTACGCCTTTCCCGCGCAAACGCAATGTTGCGCCTGAATTGCTACCTTCCGGTATCTTCAATGTAATCGGTCCCATTGGCGTTTCGACATCGACTTGTCCGCCGAGCACGGCCGTTTTGAGCGGAACCGAAACAGTCATTCTGATATCATTGCCATCACGGGCCCAAGTCTTGTTGTCACGAACGAAGATCTCAAGGATCGCATCCCCGGGCGGACCGCTGCCATTGGAGGGTTTGCCCTGGCTCTTCAAACGCAGCGATTGCCCCGTCTCTATACCGGCTGGGATCGAAATGTTGAGAACCCTGCCATCCGCCATGGTCATCTCACGCTTCGCGCCGGTGACGGCGTCTTCAAATGAGATTTCGACACGGTAGCGCATATCGGCGCCTTTTCGAGGTCCCGGTCGCCGCCGACCACCGCCGAACATGCCAGAAAGAATGTCCTCAAACGGGTCGCCTTGGAAGCCGCCGCTGCCGCGAGAAAACCCGCCACCAAATCCTTGCCCCGGGCCAAAGCCTTTAGGGTTGCCGTCGGCATCAATCTCTCCACGATCATATTGCCCGCGTTTTTCCCGATCGCTCAAGATTTCATAAGCAGACGAGGCCGATTTGAAGATCTCAGCCTTGGCGTCATCATTTGGGTGTAGATCGGGATGGTTCTCTTTTGCCTTCCGCTTATAGGCGCGGCGAATATCGTCTTCGCTCGCCGTTCGCGAAACGCCTAAAATCCCGTACAGATCTTTACTCATGCTTCCTGACGCGTGTTGGCCTTTAACTGCAGCACACTTAAGGGGGCGGCACCGGAATTGAAACCCATTCTCCCAGGCGTTGATGCATTCCGATCTGAGCGACGCGCACCGTGTCCGCGCCGCCAACGGGAATATTGATGAAAGTGTCGGTTTGATCGACACGCGAGCGCAACTGGTTTGCGAGATAGGTTTCCACTCTAAACGGGTTGTTTTGCAGCCCATCCGGCAAGGACCAGTTATTGTTGTATTGCGGGCCGCGCGCCGTCCACGTCACATGGATGAGCTCATCCTTTCGGGACTGTTTCAGATGTCCCACGCGCCACGGCAAACTCGCGCGATCCTGATAGGTGAAGTCTATGGCGTCGCTGTCGCCGGCTTTCCAGCGCAGAGATATGCCGATCTCTTCTTCTCCAAGAGGCACGCGCACCAATCGTTCATCCACGAGCACGAGCAAAGCATCTGGTCTCGCAAGTCCGATCGGCGATCCAGATAGGCCTCGCAACAGCCGCGTCAGACGCCATCGGTTTTCTCCCAAAAGCTCAGCCTCCTGCCACGCGATTAGCTCCCACCCCAAATCGTTCTGGATAAGCAGGCGGTTTGCGCCCGAAAGGATCGCCTCATCCGCGGCCGAAGCCAGCCCATCTCCCGAGAGCTCTAATTCTAGGCTGGACCCCTTATCCCATCGCCCGAGCGGCCCGGCCAGGACTTCACTGTTCAGCTTTCCCATTCCAGCGGGTTGATCAATAATCGTAACGGTCGCCTGAGCCGTTTCACTCGGCCCCACCTGTATCGGGACGGCGCCCGGCCACGGCGCAGCGGCCACCGCAATCAACGGACCCGCGTCGGTGTTTTGTTCGAGCGCGGGCCCATCGATGATGACAAACTCAGGCCGCGCCACCACAGAGATCGGCTCGAGCATACCCGGCGCGTTCAGAGCGCGTTGGGAGACAAAACTCTGCGAGGCATCGCGCAACAGGAACCGGGTTTCCAGACCGCGGGTTTCCACCTTTTCAACTCGCCAAGGCGCATCTTCAATCGCGACCAGATCGGCCACTTCTAAGGCGACCGCTGAGACCGGCGGCAGCGAGACATTGAGCGTGCTTGCCAGCTGCAGTTTTTGATACTGCCGTTCCGCAATCAAGCGCGCACGCGCATCGTTTAACACCAGTGGAACTGTGGATTGCACGACAAAACTCTGATCTGCGCCAGGATATCGAACGGTGGCGATCGCGGGCTGGTACGAAAAATCGCCCGAGACATAGGACAATGAAACACCCGATGGCTGTTTATCCAGCAAAGGCACTGTTTCAAACCAGGCGTCTTGAATGTGGTCACACCCCGTTAGATCAATTTGGGGTCGGGTGCTTTCATCGGCGGCAATCAAGCCAGACCGCCCTTCGCGAAGATCAAAATTGTAGGCCTCCATAAGAGGCGTGATCGCTGATGCGAGGCTCGTGACGCTGTCTATGACGTATCCATCGACAACGCCATTTACAGCCCGCGCTTGTAGATTCACATCCGCCTGATCGGCCAGATCTTCTAAAACCTCTGCCAGCTCCATCAGACCTGATCGACCGTTTAGCCAGTGCCCATACTGCCAGTTTGGCCCGTCGCTCCAGACATCACGCCGTGCCGGAAAATCGGGCCAAGGACGCCCATCCCACGCCCAAACCAGGACTTGTTCAATCGCGCGCTTTGATTTCCAATAAGGAACCGCCACCGACAAAGCCCGTCTTTGAATGAGGTCATCCCGCAAACCATTAGAATAGACAGGGAAAGCACTCTCACTGCTTTTTGGATCGTAGAACACGTTTGGCGCGTTCATGCCTTTATCCACGGCAGGAAATCCAATCTCGATGATCCGAATGGGTTTGGATTCCGGTTGCCAAACCGTTGGGGTGGCTGCGCGTTCGCCGCCCGGCCTCTCAAAGTGCTCATTCTCCCACCACGATTGCAAATCCTTGGCGCGGAACACCCAGTGCTCATTGTGTGCGGTATCAATAATCGGGGTTCGGTACTGGGCATCGCGGTCCTCCTGATCGGCATAATACCAATCATAGGCCTCACCGCCTTCTAGGTTGGCTTCGATATACTCGGCGCTCTCCAAGGAAACAGCGCCTGCAAGTGCATCCAGGTGATCTTCGCCATCGCGCCAATCGCTAGCCGGCGGATACCAATCAACGCCGATGAAATCGATGGCATTTTCAGCCCACAAATCATCTAGCGGGAAGAAAACATCCCCGCTCGAATCGCCTGGACTGTAGGCCCCGTATTCGGTCCAATCGGCCGCGTAAGAGACTTTGACTGTGGGCCCGACAATTGCTCTGACCTCGCGTGCAATCGCTTGAAGCGCTTCCACAAAAGGAAAGCGGCCATTTTGATCTCGTGCCCGGGTCATCTCGACCATTTCAGAGCCAATCAGAATAGCGTCTACGCCGCCCGCCCGTTTGGCGAGCCGCGCATGATGCAAGATGAAATGGCGAAACCCGAAATCGCCATCAGCACCGACAAAATGCTCGATCTCGGTGCGCGCCAAAGCCGATTTATCGCGGCTCACTTTTATGCGCCCGCGCCATGGAAAGGGTGCTTGTTCGGCGCCGCCATAAGGGTCACTCAGACCATTCTCAGGCGGAATATCCATAAACAAGAAGGGCGACAGGGTCACAGCGATCCCCGCCTCATTCAGCGCGCGGATCCCCTCGACAACCGCCTGATCGGCAGGCGTGCCGCCATAATTCGGCGACTCTCCGGTGCGCGATATCAAATAGGCTTGATCTCGTTCCACACCATCCACCGACCAGGCATAGGGCACCGTGCTTCGGTCGCGTTGTTCGATGCCCGGTCGAATTTTGCACCGACCCGCCCGCAAATCATCGCCGAACCACCCAACTGTGAGCGCGGCGGCTGAGACATTCGGTAGATCCGTTTTCAGCTGCTCCAACGAAACCAAAAAGTCAGGCCGACCTTGCACATTGTTTTGGTTGAGACGTGTTTCGATGCCGGGAAAGCGCCGGGTTTTTACCGGTGTGGTCGCGTAAACAAACTCACCGCTCGCCGGGATGATGTTCACGCCCTCGACGGTTTGAGCGAGACTATTGCTCAGAATGCTTCCGCTTCGAACAATCTCGAAAGACAGCTGAGGCAACCGGTTTCCAAATGCGTCTAAGGGCAAATCCTCGAAAACAATGTACGCCGTTCCCCGATAAGCCGGGGCGTAACCAGATCCTTCGATCGCCTCGATCAATGGATCCGGCATTTGTGCTTCGTCGCCTTCATAAAGGCGCCAGATATATGCACCGAGATCAAGCAATTCACCATTCGCCCAGACCCGATCGACACGCGTGATCGGACCTTGGCAAAGCGCGACCGCGAAGCTGACCGAGTAGGTATAGTTGACGTATTTCGGTCCGCCCTTCCCGGAGGATTGTTGGTTGCGTTTCTCTTTAAACCGCGATGCCCAAATAACCTGTCCCCCGACCCGCATGCGACCGTAGACGCGCGGCAAGCCAACGCCCTCGCGACTCTCCATGATCTGCAAGGATTTTAGACGAGGCCCCTGCTTCGGGCTAAGCATTGATGCGTCAAGCGCGCGCCCCGCCAAACTGCCAAGGGTCTGCCCGATGGCAGCACCGGAGAGAGTTTGACCGAACACGCCAATCCCACCGGGCAAAAGCGATGCTCCGATGGTGGCTCCGACCTGAGATAAGATGATTTCACCCATGGGCGCTCCGACATAAAAAAAGACCGATCAGCATGCTGATCGGTCCGAAGTTTTGAGTGATGAATTTTGTTTAGAGTGTTGAATTGTATTTAGGATTTAGAGGTCGCCGCCGCCCCAAAGGACAGAGTAGGCTTCGCAGTGCACGAGCACGCTGCCATAGTCAGCCAAGTTGATATTTGCTGGGACTTCATATTCTTGCGTCCCTTTGGTCTTTTTCAGTTCACCAATATTGATCGAACCATCGACGGCATTCTTGCCGGTCGCATCTGCGATTGATTTGGGTGAGAGGAAGATTTTCAAGTCTGGCCCATTGGCTGCGCGGAAATCGTCAGAGAAGACAATGAATGTTTTGTCGCCGCGTTGTTCGACGTTCCAGCTGCCTTTCAGGCGCTTTGATTTCCGAACGAAATCGCCAGAGGTGGCATATCCTGCCTCTTGAGTGACGGCTGCGGCTTCACCTGCTTCAGCGAAAGCGGGGGCAGCTACGGTTACGCCTGACAATCCGATGACAATGGCGGCGAGTGCGGTTTTTGCTTTGGTCATAGTAATCTCTCTTTGGGTCATGTGTTCGTCCACCCGGACACACCCCCATCTAGAAAGTTGGCCGAACAAGTGCCAATCACCCTATATCACGGGCGCGTGCGCAATCTGTGACTTGCGGCTCAGGGAACATAAAAGCCGCTGCGATGCGGCGACGCCACCAGGGAACCAGACGCGTCTCGCAAACCGCATGGCCCCAATAAGCGTGGATAATCCGATCGCTGCCCGAGACGATTGCGCAATGCTTTGCAGGATGCCCAAGTCCCATCCGAAACAGATACACGTCCCCGGCTTGAGCGGTTCCTATCGGAATTTCTACAAGATGCTTCCGCGCAGCTATGAACAACGTGTCAGATTTGAGGGCTTCCGCCCAATCGGGCGTGTAAGGCGGCGGCGTTTCCGGTTCAGCGCCAAATTGTTCGCGCCAAACGCCGCGGATCAGCCCTAAACAATCCGCTCCCACCCCCTTGCGGCTCGCTTGATGCCGGTAAGGCGTCCCGATCCAGGCGCTCGCCGACGCGACAATCGCCGCTCGGCTCACCGTTTTCCTCCGGTGTTTCCGTTGGCCGCTGGGCCGGAGAGCATAAAGTCATTCCCGGGCATATCGGGGAACCCGCGGAAATTGTCCGTGTTTGCAAAAACCTCTCTGCAGGTTCGAAGCGTCTGATCACATGTTCTGCCCGCGGGATCTACGCCGCAGCGCGCGTCACCGAGTTGCGCATCGCATTGCCGCTGAAGCACGCGGCCAATCGGTCGTTCTAAATCTGCTTTCAGCGAAACAAGTTCAGCCTCAAACTGTCCATTTGAGGCGCTTTGGATTTCGCTCAAATACCCGCTCCAAAGATGGATTTGGCCGAGATCGGGCTGCTGCCAATCCACGCG
>JALUWJ010000198.1 GCA_027019605.1 Henriciella sp.
TCTATATAAGCATCCCGCGCGCTTTGTGTAGCGCCTCAATGAAGGCATCGACTTCTTCGAGCGTGTTGTAGATACCAAAACTCGCACGCGCGGTTGCTGAGACGCCAAGATGGTCCATCAAAGGTTGTGCGCAATGGTGACCTGCACGCACAGCAACGCCATACCGGTCAAGAATTTGCGCCAGATCATGCGGGTGCGCGCCGTCGATTGAGAAGGAAAGCACAGCGCCTTTGCCTTCAGCTGTTCCATGCACGGTCAGACCATTCACGCCGCGCAACGCGTCGTAGGCGCGCGCGTACAAAGCATGTTCGTGAGCAATCACATCATCATTCTCGAACTGATCAAGCCAGTCGAGCGCTGCGCCAAAGCCGATTGCCTGAAGGATTGGCGGCGTTCCTGCCTCAAACTTATGCGGCGCCTCATTATAGGTGACCCGCTCGCGTTCGACGATTTCGATCATTTCGCCGCCGCCTTGGAAGGGGCGAAGCCGTGCCAACGCCTCGGCTTTTCCATACAGCGCGCCAATTCCGGTCGGCCCGTAAATCTTGTGGCCGGTCAGGACATAATAGTCGCAATCAAGCGCCTGCACATCCACGTCCATATGCACACCGGACTGGCAGCCATCGAAGAGTACTTCCGCGCCCGCAGCGTGGGCGAGGCGTGCAATCTCGGCGGCGTCTGTCACTGTCCCGAGCACGTTTGACATGTGCGTGATGGCGACGATTTTCGTTTTGCTGGACAGGGCGGCTTCTAAAGCGGCCATATTGAGCGCACCGGTCTCATCGACCTCAACCCATTTCAGGACGGCGCCATAGCGTTCGCGCAAGAAGTGCCAAGGCACGATGTTGGAGTGATGCTCCATGATCGACAGCACGATTTCATCACCAGGCTGGATGTCGCCAGCGATGCCATTAGCGACGAGATTGATGGCTTCTGTGCCGCCTTTCGTGAAGATGATCTCATTCACCGATTTGGCATTTAGAAAGGCACGGATTTTCTCACGTGCGCCCTCATAAGCCTCGGTCGTTTCATTGGCGAGCGTGTGGATGCCGCGATGCACATTGGCATAGGCCGTACGCCCCTGCTCTGACATTGCATCCAAGACCGCATCGGGTTTCTGAGCACTTGCTGCATTGTCGAGATAGACGAGCGGCTTGCCATTCACCTCTCGCGACAGAATAGGGAATTCTGCGCGGATCGCATCAACGTCAAACGGTCGGCTCATCGGACCGTATCCGCGAGGAAACTGCGCGCGGCTTCCAGCATAGCGTCTTGCACATGCTCGCTCGCATCCTCAAGCGCTTCAGCGATAAACGCCTCGGTTAGCAAGGCGCGCGCCTCCGCCTCGGGAATGCCGCGCTGGCGCATATAGAAAAGCTGGTTGGGATCAAGCGCCCCAGACGTATTGCCATGCGCGCACTCGACATCATCGGCGTAGATTTCAAGCTCAGGCTTTGCGAACACTTCAGCGCCGTCTTCGAGCAGAAGCGCTTGATGCTGCATGTCAGCGTCCGTGTGTTGCCCAATCGTACGCGGGACATGGAACTTGCCCTGGAACACGCCGGTTCCGCCGTCGAGCACCGCGCCCTTGGTGACTTGCCGCGTGATTGATGATGGTGCGCCGTGGCGAACATGGCTAGTGAAATCAGCGTGATACCCATCCGCGCACAGATAAGCGCCATTCAGGGTTGCATGCGAACCGCTTTCCTGGTGCCGCAGGCGCGTTTCCAGCCGCGCGACTTTCGCACCGAAGGCAAGTGCGGTCTGGCTGTATTGAGACTTGTCGCCGAGCGAAACCACCGCCGTGATCGCCTGGGCTTCATCAGCTTTGCCGCGCTGCAAGACCGTCCGACGGACCGTGCCGCCCTCTTGCATACCGACTTCAATCAAGAAGGAAGAAAACCCAGCGCCGCCAAGATGGCTCTCAATCAGGTCCAAGCTCGCGCCTGGCCTGACAATGACGGCGACGCGGGCAAAATTGGTTTCGCCGCGATCACTGCGCGTCACAATGTGAAGCGGCTCTGCGGTTGTCTCAGTGACCTCAATGATGAGCGTGTCCAATCCGCCAACGCGGCCAGACAGGGCTGCGGTCATCGCGCCAAGCGGAACCTCTTCGGCATCACCGAGCGCCTGCGCGTCATTGCGCTCATGTAGTTTGATTCCAGCAGGAACAGTCTTTGGCAGCGAAACGCCTTCAGGTGTAAACTCGATGACCGCCTGGCCTGCTGACGCAAGCGACGCTGCGTCTGCCGCATGCTTTGAGGCTTCCACCTGTTTCAGCGCAGCTTTGAAATCCGTCCACTTCCAAGCTTCCATCCGCCGATGCGGCAGGCCGGTTTCAGCGAAAGCTTCGAACGCTCGTTCGCGCTGGCCATTTTCGGGCAGCATCGCGTAGCGCGCAATTAACTCCAGCTCAGCTGAGCCAGGATTGCGGAACTTGTCTTTCAAGGCATCGATAGAGACGGTCACTAAGCGGCCTCTTCCAACACGCCATCATAGCCTTCTTCTTCAAGGCGCAGTGCCAGTTCTGGACCGCCCGTCTTGATAATTTTGCCATTCGCAAGGACGTGCACCTTGTCTGGCTTAATGTGGTCGAGCAGGCGTTGATAGTGCGTGATCACCAGCATGCCGCGCTCTGGGCTGCGCAGCGCGTTGACGCCGTCAGAAACCGTACGAAGCGCATCAATATCGAGACCGGAATCCGTTTCATCCAGAATCGCGAACCGCGGCTCAAGCATCATCATCTGGAAAATCTCTAAGCGCTTTTTCTCACCGCCGGAGAAGCCAACATTGAGCGGGCGCTTGAGCATATCGGAGGTGAGGTTCAGTTTCTTACCGAGTTCACGAGACTTCTTGATGAAGTCAGGTGCAGAGATCTCTAGCTCGCCGCGCAGCTTGCGCTGGGCATTCATCGCGGTTCGGACGAAGGTCATGACCGGAACGCCAGGCACTTCGACCGGGTACTGAAAAGACAGGAACAGGCCTTTCGCGGCCCGTTCTTCTGGATCCATGTCGAGCAAGTCAGCGCCTTCAAGAGTCGCGCTTCCGCCGGTCACTTCATAGCCGTCACGCCCGGTCAGGACATAGGACAGCGTGGACTTCCCCGCACCATTGGGGCCCATAATCGCGTGAACCTCGCCTGCTGGCACGTCTAAAGACAAGCCATTGATAATGGTCTTTGCCTCGTCTTCTTCGCCGACTGTGGCGGTGAGATTTTCCAATTTCAACATGGGGCGCATGTAGAGCCGAATGCCGCAAATTCAAAGGGTGAATTGCCGCAATCAGAGGTCAAATTGACGTTGAGCGACGTATGGCCCGCCATGGGAGCTCAAAATCACCGCGAAATCCGTCTCGGCTCTTGAATGTCACCTTCACCATTCTTATTGTTTATCAATAAAGAACAAGAAGGATATTATAAGATGTGGCTGTTTTTGCTTTGGTGGTGTGTCGATGATCATCTGGCCGAAGCCCTAAACACACCGGGCCTCGGAGAATTGCCCATCTGGGTGCCGCTGATTTTGTCTTTGGCGTTTTCGTTTACGTTTAGTCGCTCAGTCAAAGACAGTTAGACGAACCGATCACCCGGCCCAATCTCGACGATCCATGCCCATGAGGTCTCGGCTCGTCATCGCCTTTTCCAGATCCACTTCCGACTGCAGCCATTGGGCAATGAAGTGCAGACTTTCTTCCTTGCCATAAATCACGCGCTTCAGGGCGGTGTTGATCGGGGTCGCTGCGCCCTGTGGCCCAACAAGAACAAACGCATCGAGCCCAGGGTCACGGCCATAATGCTCAGCGAAAACCGGATTTGCGGCAAGGAAGGTGTCGAACCGCTCCCATTGCCAATTCAGGTTGGAGTTCGCGCGGATCACCTGTCCGAGATACAGCCCGGCAAACATCACGGAGTTATCACCGCGGCCATCCAGAACCAATGTTTCGCCAACCCCACCGATATCAGATTGCAATCGATTGATCGTGTGAATGTCAGCGAGCCAGCGATCAATGACCAACAAACTGTCCATCGAGTAATCGAGCTTTGAGCGATCCAACCGATTGGGAAGCAGGATCAAGCGATCGGAGTCCGTGCTCATGAACGTTTCAAGCGCGTCCGAGATGTTCGCAACTTTGACGGCATCGGCAGCCTGATAGTTTTCCACCAATACGGTTCGATCAGCTGACGGTGCCGACGCACACCCGGCCATCACAAAGAATGGCAGGAGGACGCAAAAACGGCACAGGTTCGTTAATTTTCGTGTCTCAGGCGAAGTCATACGCGAGATAGCAGCAAAACGCGTGCCGTTTGCTTAAATTTCAACCAGGAATAGACAATTCGGTTCGTGAGGCTTAGACGCTGCCGACATGAATTCGGCCACTCAAACGACCTCGGAGCCAGAATGGCGACGCGTCGGAGCAGAGCAACGTGACCTCAAACGCGTGCGGCTGCCCGATACCTCAATCGAACTTGAGGTATTGATCCATGGAGACAGACTGTCGGAGCTTACCCCTCTGCTCATCATCAACTCTATCGATTTTCCGATGCCGCCATCGACGGAATTTTGCGAACAGATGCGCAGTGCTGGCTACCAAGTCATATTTGTACGCCGACCAGGCTTTGGTCACACGCGCCCCCTCCCTTCTGCGCTTATGCAAAAGCTGGAAGTTAAGCACCACGCCCCGATTGCGACCGAAGCCGCGCTGATCAAACTGTTGATCGACGCGCTCGGCCTGAAGCGAGTCCGATTGCTCGGATTGGGAACGTCGAACTCGATTTGTCTTCGGCTAAGTCAAATGAGCGATGCGGTCGATTTCGTCATATTCTCAAACCCGCTTTTTAATCCTGCAATTTGGGATGTCATTCGACCAGCCTGGTTGAAACGCATGATCCGACAAACCGTCCTCTCGAGAAGCGGTTTGAAGATCGCCGTGAGAGGACTCCGCGCAGTGTTGCGGCGAGATCCGATTTGGTTCTATCGCCAATTTGCCCAGAAGAGCGCAGGCGATATTGCCTATATCGAAGCCAATCTAGCGGACTTCCGAAACGCCGGAGTGTTTCTGCAGCAATTAGAACCAGACCTATACTTCTACGAACTTCGTTCAGCTCTGATCGACGACACTGAGTGGAATCCGGACGCCTGCCGCGCCATGAACGCGGTGATCCTGTCAGGCAAAGAGACAACCAAAAAATGGAAAGAATCCATTGTCGCTGAGGCTGAGCGACTGAGCCTGCCGATCATGTTCGCAGATGCCGGGGATCTGTTTGTGCCTTACGCATCACCAGATCGCCTGCTTGAGGCGCTCGACTCGTGTCCGGTTATGGCTGCGCAAGTTTAAGCGGCCTACCCAACACTGCCTTCCAGGCTCACCTTCAGCAGGCTTTGCGCTTCGACCGCGAACTCCATTGGCAGTTCTTGCAGCACTTCGCGGACAAATCCATTCACGAGCAGTGCCACAGCTTCCTCTTCGCCGATGCCGCGTTGGCGTACATAGAAGAGTTGATCGTCTGACAGTTTGGTCGTCGTCGCTTCATGCTCCAGCTGCGCGTCAGCGCGCCGGTTCTCGACATACGGCACCGTATGCGCGCCGCAGCGATCCCCAATGAGCAAGCTGTCGCATTGAGTAAAGTTACGCGCCTTATCCGCTTTCTTATTCACCGAAACGAGGCCGCGATACGTGTTGTCTGATTTTCCGGCGCTGATGCCTTTCGAAATGATCCGCGACCGGGTCCGCTTGCCGAGATGGATCATCTTCGTGCCAGTATCCGCCATTTGACGACCATTGGTCACCGCAATGGAGTAAAACTCGCCGACACTGTCATCTCCGCGCAAGACGCAGCTCGGATATTTCCAGGTTACGGCAGAGCCGGTTTCGACTTGGGTCCAGCTGATCTTCGAACGCGCTCCGCGGCAATCCCCGCGTTTGGTCACGAAATTATAGATGCCGCCATTGCCGTCTTCGTCGCCAGGCCACCAATTCTGCACCGTCGAGTATTTGATCTCGGCATCTTCCAGCGCAACCAGTTCAACCACCGCAGCGTGCAGCTGATTTTCATCGCGCATCGGCGCCGTACAGCCTTCGAGATAGGAGACGTAAGATCCCTTATCGGCGACAATCAATGTCCGCTCAAACTGCCCGGTGTTCTCCGCATTCATTCGGAAATATGTGGACAGCTCCATCGGGCAACGCACCCCAGGCGGCACATACACAAAGGTGCCATCTGAAAAGACGGCGCTGTTTAGCGTCGCAAAGTAATTGTCCGATTGAGGAACGACTGTCCCGAGATATTTCTTCACCAGTTCCGGATGCTCATGCACGGCTTCGGAAATCGACATGAAGATCACACCGGCTTTCTTCAGCTCTTCCCGGAATGTGGTTGCCACCGAGACGGAGTCGAACACAGCGTCGACCGCGACTTTCGGGCGCTCGCCTTCCGTCCGTGCTTCGATTGCAGTTTCAGCGGCCCCTTCGACACCGAGCAGAACTTCAGCCTCGCGAAGCGGGATGCCGAGCTTTTCATAGGTCTCGAGGATTTCTTTTGGAACGTCGTCAATCGACTCATACTTAGCGCCAGCTTTCGGCGCCGCGTAATAATAGATGTCCTGATAGTCGATCGGCTCATAGCGCACCATCGCCCAGTCCGGCTCTTCCATTGTGAGCCAGCGCTCATAGGCTTTCATACGCCACTCAAGCAGCCACTCTGGCTCGCCCTTCTTGTCGGAAATGAATTTCACGATGTCAGGGCTCAGCCCTTTCGGGGCGTATTCGGTCTCAATCTCAGTCGCAAAGCCAGCCGAATAGTTCTCAGATTCCAGCGCTTTCGCAGCCGCAACCGTGCCTTCGTCAATGCTGTCTTTGACTTTGACTTCCACGCAATCCTCGTCGTGTTCTTCGATGCCGCCGCAGCAATCCATGCCGTGCTCCTAAATAGTTGGTCGTAATATGGAGCACTTGGCTCACTTTTTCACCCCTATTCGACACCAAAACGCACGAATGTCGCGCTTATCGATCCGCGGGGCGCGCCGCGATCGGGATCATCACTTCATTTCGGCGAAAAGGACCAGGCACATAAGGCGCATCATAGCCAGCATATCTAGGCGCGCCGATGGCTTCATAACCCTGTTCTGACAGCCAGGCCTGTAAGGCGACCTGCTTCTGTTCAAACACCCGCTCGCGTCCAATGCCGGAAAATTTGACCGTTGCCATCAGCTCGCCGGGCACTTCGCGAAGGGTCACATCTGAATTATTCGGGACGGGTAGTGTTTCCATCGTCCACTCTTTCGGCATCACGAACGCCACCGTCCAGACATCATCCTCAAGCGTTCGCGTCACCGGCGCGGTCATCGCGATCTTCTGCGACTTCACCCTCGTGACGGGCGCCGTCATGTCGATCTTTGAGCGTGCGGTATTGTTGCCGAAAATGAAGTCTGCCAGCGGCCGAAATCCAGAATTTCCAGCGCGGCGCATATCGCCGGTAATCTCGACCTCAGCCACGATGGTCGGCTCATATTGGCGGATCTCGTATCTGCCATCTTTGACCAGGGTCTGGTGCGGCGGTTCTTCTGTTGCGCCAGCGGTCACGGGCAAGACAGACAAAATAGCGGCGATGAGCAGGACGTAACGCATGGCAAGACCTCTTGGTTCATGCCTTTGTTACGCGCGCACATCGCCGCCGGATTTTACTTATTGTCTGTCGCTACCCGCGATGAAGCGCACAAAGCTTGTTGCCGTCTGGGTCGCGCAGATAGGCAAGATACATGCGCTGGCCTCCACCTTCGCGCCAACCGGGAGGGTCTTCGATCGGTTTGCCGCCGGCAGCTGCGCCCGCCGCATGCCATGCATCGGCCTGCTCTGGACTGTCCATGGCGAAACCAACTGTCATACCGTTTCCATGGGTACATGGCTCACCGTCGATTGGTTTTGTAACCAGAAAAACGCCGCCATTGTGTAGATAGACGAGACGACCTTTCGGATCGACAATGCCTGGATTGCCGCCCAAGGCGACGAATGTTGCATCGTAAAACGCTTTTGATTTTTCGAGATCATCTGATCCGACCATCATATGTGAAAACAAACTCATACCTCCTATTTGGCCGCCTATTCAGCATTCTTGTGGCGCAATTTAAAGATCATTTCGCGAGAAAAATCGGGATCGAATAGCCCGCCTCGCCAATCTCCAAGAACGGCCTCGACTTTGAGCCCCGCTTGATCAGCAAATCTGGTGATCGCATCCGCTGTTAGAAACCTCAGCGTGCTATCGGACGTGAGCGTATCTTCGGGAAAATGGTAGTCCCAAGCGAAACTCAGAAACTCTCGGCCCCGCGAAGTATCTTTCATTCGCCGAACGGCTCGCACGCGGCCTTGCGGCGTTTCCATCTCATACGCTCGCCCCCAGACCGCGTCCCAATTGAGAGCCGGATTTCGGGACTCGAATGCGATCAGACCGCCCGGCTTCAGATGTCTCGCCATGGTCGCCAGCGCTGCTTCAACTTGTTGATCGGTCAGCAATACCTGGAACGCGTGCCCGGTCATAATGATCAAGTCGAATACCTGATCTGAACGGAAGTTTTCAGCTGTGCTCTCGACCCAGGTGACTCGGTCGCCAAGCGCTGCGCGCCTTGCAACCGCAAGCATTGCCGCCGCGGGGTCTACGCCTATGACCCGATGCCCCTCGGCTGCATAAGCAAGAGATAAAAGCCCCGTCCCACAACCAAGGTCTAATATGTCTTGCGGCCCATCATCGGCCAGACTGAGATAAAAATCGCGGTCGTCCGTCCCCGTGTTTCCGAGATCGTATAGGTCTGCCAAACGCTGATCCGAGAATTGAAGATCCGGCTTAGACATCGGTGACTAAGCCGTCTTCAGAACCGTCCGTTGCGCGGCCTGTAGCCAGGTCTCAGCGACCGCATCAAAATCGCTCGGCGCTGTATCCCAACCGAAACTGATCCGTATCGCGCTTTCAGAGAGATCATCGTCGACGCCCATCGCTGACAGAACCAGCGAGCGTTTGACCTTACCGCTCGAACACGCCGAGCCGGAGGACACCGCGACCCCGGCCAGATCCATGGCCATGACCTGTGTTTCTGCG
>JALUWJ010000199.1 GCA_027019605.1 Henriciella sp.
GCTGGAAATGCCGCCTCATCAATGCCGTTTCGGCCGCCCCAACCGCCGACGGCGATGTTCAAGATCAGGTGGTGGGCGCGATCAAAAGGCCATTCGCCAAAGCCTTTGCGCCCGCGTGGATAGTGAAAATAGGTCTTTCCATCGACGGCGACAAAAATGTCGTCTCGCGTCCAGTGCAGGCTGTGTGTGTGAAACGCGCCGCAAGCCGTTTCCGACGTCATTGAAGCGCCAAACTGCGTTCCGAGCGTGTGATTCACATCGCGCGTATGCACCGTCGCGTGAAATTCGTTCGGGTTCCAGCCGACATATTCCATGATATCGATCTCGCCATCATCAGGCCATTGGCTCGCCCCTTCTGGCAGGGTCCAGATCGCCGGCCACAGTCCGCGCCCGCAGGGCAGTTTGGCGCGAATTTCAAAATAGCCATACTGCCAAGCCGCGCGTTCTGACGTGAACAGCCGGGCAGAGGTGTAGGCTTGCCCGTCTGTGTCGGGGAAGGTTTCGACTGGGGTAGGTTCTTCTCGGGCCTCAATGATCAGCTGACCGTTTTCGACCCGAGCGTTCTCTCGGCGCGCCGCGCTATAGTATTGCATCTCGTCATTGTACCAGCCTTCGGCATTGCGATGCGTGTCATAGGCCCAGCGCGTTGGATCAGGCAGGCCATCCTGATCAAACTCATCCGCCCAGACCAGCTCATAGTCGGCTGGAACGGAAAGCGTTTCAGGCATGGGCGTTTGTGTGGCGCATCCAGACAGCGCAAGCGCAAGCACACTGAGGCATGATCTGATTTTCATCATTCTACAGGCATAGCTGCGCCATAGGTTTGGGCAAGTCCGGAACCTGAACGGGGCATGACTGAATTCGGGCGGGGGCGACACAAATAAGGTTAAAATGCCTTGTTTGCGGCCAGCCCATCGCCTTGTTTGCCAGCGACAGTCTCTTCATTCGAAAACGAATGGGAGACGCACCACATGAAACGCACAAGTCTGACAGTCGCTGGCGTAATTGCCGCCGCCGCCATGGCCTTCGGGGCGCATGCGAAAACCAAACCTTCCCCAGAACCAATTGCGGATACGCCGTTCATGAATGCTGTTTCCTCCTACATCCTGCTCGACCGAACCGGCTCAATGTCTGACATTTGGGACGAAGCGCTTGGCTCTGTGAATGCCTATGCCGCCGCCGTCGGCAAAGTCGAAGATGGTGAGGCAGACGATCTTGAAACTTCAGTGACCTTGGCGGTCTTCGACCATCAAGAAGGGTTTCAGTTTGATGTGCTGCGCAAAGAGATCGAGCCAGATGCGTGGACCGATGTGACCAATGATGAGGTCAGCCCACGCGGCATGACCCCTCTGTTTGATGCGATCAATCGGACCATCACCATGGCCGAGGCAGACAATCCAGAAAAAGCGGTGATTGTGATCATGACGGATGGTCATGAGAACTCGTCCCGCGAAGTGACACGCGAAGGCGCTAAAGCCGCGCTAGATCGGGCAGAAGCCCGCGGGTGGGAAGTGGTCTTCCTGGGCGCAGAATTCGCGAGCTTCGGGGATGCCGATGCGGTGGGTGTCAGCTCAAACAAGCAAATGGCCGTCAGCGCCGGCACTCTGTCAGTGACGCAAGAGCGCCTCGCCAAGAAAGCCCGCGATTATGGCAAAGGTGTTTCTGAAGAGATCGAGTTTGACGCTGAAGATCGTGCGATCGCCGAAGAGGAAGACGTCAAAGATCGCAAGGGCTCCAACCGCTAAGTAGAGTACCGAGTTTAGTAGAGTAACGACCTAAGTAGAGTAACCATCTTCCCCGCAGGCACGGGACATGACGCGGGCGAGAGCGGGAGGCGCAGAGATTTTTCTCTGCGCTTTCTGTCATTTATACACACCTCTTGAGGTGCATTTGAACGACCAATGCCCTCAAACATCCTCAAATTCCTGTCATCACCAGTCAGACGGCTTGCATCCGGAGGCGACTTCTAGCAACAGTGAGACACTGGGAATATATACTGCGTTAACCGTTCATTAGTCGTCGAACGGAAGCGTTCCCGCTAAGGTTGAAAAAATTGCCGGGAGAGCGCTCGTGAGTCATCACCGATCACCAAACTTTAAGCGCGTTGTTAATGCCACTGCTTTGATCATGGCAACGGGTCTTGTCGCAGCTTGCGGCGGAGGAGGGGGCAGCGATTCCCCCGCGCCGCCGACACAAATTTCGCCTCCGCCTCCACCGCCGCCACCACCACCACCACCGCCGCCGCCTCCACCCCCTCCGCCGCCGCCACCACCTGCGGGCTCGGTCGAGATCTCTGGGCAAGTTTCGTTTGACAAAGTCCCGCATCAGATTGCGGCTGGATCTGCGACCCAGGTCGTTGGCTCGCGCTTGAACTATAATGCGATCAGCCAAGATCCGGCGCGCGGCGTCACGGTCGAAGTGGTTGATGCAGGCGGCACCGTGCTGGATACAGATACAACCGATGACAGTGGCAATTATTCTGTCTCGGTCGACCCAAACACCGATGTTCGTGTGCGGGTTCGAAGTGAGATGCTGAGCACAACCGGTGCGACGTGGAATATCCAGGTGCTCGATAATACGAGCAGCAACGCCATTTATATCTTGAATGGTAGCCTAACGTCTTCCGGCGCGGCCGATTCAACCCGCAATCTGAACGCAGGCTCCGGTTGGGATCAAAGTTTGAATAGCGGCGCAGGCGGGTATACGTCCGATGCAGCGCGCGCGGCTGCGCCTTTTGCCATTCTCGACGGGATCTATGAGGCGGTCACAGATATCGCAGCCGTCGATAATGACGTGAATTTTCCGACATTGCAGGTGCTGTGGAGCGTCAACAATGTTCCCACCGACGGAAACGTTGCTGATGGCGAGATTGGAACCTCCTCATACACGCGTAGCGGCGGCGTCCCGACGATCCGAATTTTGGGCGCGGCTGACAATGACACGGACGAATATGACACGCATGTCGTCGTTCACGAGTTCGGTCACTATTTTGAGGATCAGCTGGCGCGCTCTGACTCACCCGGCGGATCGCACAGTCTGACCCCGCGCCTCGACCCGCGATTGTCATTTGGCGAAGGCTGGGGAAACGCCTTTTCCGGCATGATTTTGGATGATCCGGTCTATCGCGACACCACAGGCGCGCAGCAATCCAGCGGATTTGCCTTCAGCGTCGAAGCAGATCTGACCGAAGTGGCAAGCTCATCGCGCGACCAAGGCTGGTTCAACGAGGCGTCTGTCCAGCAAACGCTTTACGACATCTTTGATAGTGTTGATGACGGTGCCGACACGATTGATGGCGGATTTGCGCCGATCTATAACGCGTTCACCGATCCAAACTATATCAACAATCCTGATTTCACGACGATTTTTGCGTTCGCAAATCGCGTGCGGGATGAAGCCACGGTCGACGGAACGGCGCTTGATGCCTTGCTTGCAGCTGAGGATATCAATGGCAGTGGCTCGCGCGGCGTCGGCGAGACCAATAATGGCGCGCTTCCGCAATCGCTTCCGATCTACAAGACAGCGACCTTGGGCGGCAGCGCAGTGACGGTTTGCTCGACAGCGGTCAATGGCGAACGCAACCGGCATGGGGTTCGTGAGTTCATCACCCTGACGCTCACTTCAACCACCGCGCTGACCATGACGGCGACGGAAACCTCGGGCCCGGCGGGCACGACGGATCCGGATTTCCGGATCTGGGAGACTGGAAGCCTTTTCACCAGAGACAGTCGTGGGCAGAACCGTCTCGCTGAATCTGGAGATGACGGATCAGAAGTCTGGACCGGTACACTTGATGCTGGAACTTATGCGATCGAAATTTACGACTTCAACAATTTCGAAACCGACACGGCCGCCGATAGCTGCTTCAGCTTTACTGTGACCTAAGAAAAGAAGGCGAGATATCATGATCAAAACGACACAGACTTTCGGACTTCTATCTTGTGCCACGGCGGCAATGATCACGGCATGTGCTCAGCAGCCTGCGACGGAAAGCGCAGCCGTTGAGATCACAGAGGTGACTGCAGACGCGTCTGCGGACAAGGTCACTCTGGCGCCGCCGATCACGACGGTGAAGCCAGGTGCGTCGGTAAGCTTCTCCCATCCAGAGGTCAAAACCGTGGCGGTTGGCGACAATGGTTCGGTGGAGATCACCGTGAATGAGGGCTATCCAAGCGGCACGCTCACGCTCGAAGCGAGCGGCGGGGATGGCATTGAGGTGTTTGGAGCAAACCGCGTGGTTCAGCTTGCAATGTCGGATGTCACCACGCACACATGGCGGATTGATTTTCAGCCCCAGTATGATGGCGTTCACTACGTCAATGTGCTGGCGACGGCCCGTCCAGAAGCCGGAGTGTTCGAGACCCGCGCCTATGCTGTGCGCGTCAATTCAGGGGATTGGGCAAGCGCCAAAGCCGCTGCGGCAACACCGATGGAAATGCTCGACAACGACACCCCGGCAGTCATGCTGGAAGCGGAAGAAACGATTGAAGACCGCTAGACGATATCGTCTGGGAGATCGTGTTCAGTTCAAACCCTATCGGCTGAGCAGCATAATCGCGGCGTAGCGGTTCAGTTCATTGGCATCGATCCCGCTATCTCCGGCGGAGAGTTGGCGGATTGAGCCCCAGTTCTCTGATTGAAGGATCGCGGTTTCGTACAAACCCTTCTCCCGCAAATATTGTTCGACGCCAAACGCGCGCTCCTGGCAGATCTCAATGCTTGGCTCATCCGGACTACAGCTTGCGACAATTGCCAGACTTTTCGGGCCAGCTTCGAGAATGTGCGATTTAGCGGTATATTGCAGATACAGGTCGAGATGTGATCGAGCCTGCTCGGAAAGCGTGCTGGACCCTTCTTCAAAGAACACAAATAGTGCGTCCTCAAGTTTCGCAAATGCCGGATCTCCCTCTAAAATTCGGGTTTCCATGCCCAGTCGCGCCGTGATCTGAATCGGCTCGTCCTGCCAAGGCGAGATCATCTCGGAAATCAGCTGGTCGACCCCAAACAATTCCCGCACGGCCTCATTCGCGGCTTTGGCGTCCGCGATTTCCTGAGCGGCGCTACGCTCGATTTCCAATTGCCGTTTTTGCGATTCAACGAATGAGCGGTGTTTGGTCTCTGGGAAGAGGTCGAGGAACACTTCCAAGATCATCGGATCATTGCTGGAAACGGCCTCTGCGAGCGCTTCGGTTTCCAAATCATTCTCGCCGCGCAGATCACAGCCGGCAAAGCAGAAATCAGCTTCACCGCGAAGACCGCTTTCTGTCCATGGGATCTGGAAGCCCTCGGTTAAGTCCTCTACGCGCGTGGCCACGACGCGGAACATGGTCTCAACAGAATAGCCAGGTTGCGTGATCAAGGCTGCGAGCGACGTCGTGTAAGAGCTATTGTTCCGGCCTTCGCCATCTTCGGCGACCATGCCGGGCGCGGTCGAATAAGCGATCAGCGTACCGCGGACCTTTTGGCTGCTGGCGAGGCCCTGCGGTGCGCTGCGCATCGAGGGTGGAAGCGGGTTGTTGCGACAGGCATCCAGCACGATGAAATTGGTCTCGTTCCCGGCATAGTCGAGATAGTCCATCAGCAGGTCGAGCTTTGGTTGGCGCATAAGATCCGCCGCCGAACGCAATCGGGCATCGGTGGAGACGAGATAGTTTAACCCGCGATGCTGCGCGCCATGCCCAGCATAGAAAAAGAACCCAACCGCGTCCTCGCCTGCATCCTTCAGCCGGTCTGCATGGTCCTGAAACGCCTCTTCCATTTGGTTGCGGTCGGCATCCAGCAATTGATGAACTTCAAAGCCCACACTCTCTAGTGCGATCGACATCAGTTCGGCGTCATTGGTGGGATTGGAGAGCGCCCAGCCTGTCGTCTCATAAGCGCTATTTCCAATCACGAGAGCAATGCGCTTTTCCGCAACCGCATCAAGTGCAAACGAAACCATGGCCAGCAGGCCCAGGAAAATCAAACGCATCGCGTCCCTCTCAACATCCACCCCGAGATTAAAATAGCCAATCTCTGGTGCTTTGTCAGCGCCAAGATGAAAGCTGGCGTGCTTCCTGTGTCCACAGCCCATAGCCAAAGGCCTCGGTCCCGTGTATGGCGCGCGCAACGACAAATAGCGCTTCGAAAGCCCCTCCCGATGACTGAGCCGACTTCTCTTCGCAATATCGCGATTATCGCCCACGTGGACCATGGTAAGACAACCTTGGTCGACTGCCTGTTGAAACAGTCCGGTACGTTCCGCGAGAACGAAGCCACATCCGAGCGGATGATGGATTCCAACGATCTCGAAAAAGAGCGCGGGATCACCATCCTAGCCAAGACGACCAGCGTTGTCTGGGGCGACACGCGGATCAACATTGTTGATACGCCCGGACACGCCGACTTTGGCGGTGAGGTTGAGCGTATTCTGTCTATGGTGGACGGCGCGATTGTGCTGGTCGACGCCGCTGAAGGCCCGATGCCGCAAACCAAATTTGTGGTGTCCAAGGCGTTGAAAATTGGTCTTCGCCCAATCGTTGCGGTCAACAAAATCGACAAACCTGAGCGTCGCCCGGATGAGGTGATCGACGAAGTCTTCGACCTGTTCGATGCGCTTGGCGCCGATGATGACCAGCTCGATTTCCCGATCCTTTACGGCTCGGCAAAGAATGGCTGGATGTCGACCCAGTATGAAGAAGAGCGCACCGATATGGACGAGCTGTTCGATCTGGTCGTTAAACATGTGCCAGAACCAAAAGTCGAAGAGGGCCCGTTCCGGATGCTCGCCACGACGATTGGCGCTGATAATTTCCTCGGTCGCATCCTGACCGGTCGCGTGAGCTCTGGATCTGTCAAACCCAACCAGACCGTGAAAGTCCTGGCCCGTGACGGCACTTTGATCGAAAGTGGACGCGTCTCAAAAGTCTTGGCGTTCCGCGGTCTTCAGCGTGAGCCGATTGAAGTCGGCGAAGCCGGCGACATTGTTTCGATCTCTGGTCTGCAAAAAGCTAACGTGGCTGACACATTTGTGGATCCAAGCGTCGACACGCCGATCGAAGCCCAGCCTATTGATCCGCCAACTCTCTCTATGACGTTCCGCGTCAATGACAGCCCGCTTGCCGGCACTGAAGGCGATAAAGTCACCAGCCGCGTGATCTGGGATCGCCTGCAGCGTGAAGCCGAGGGCAATGTCGCGCTCAAAGTGGAGCGCTCAACCGAAGCTGAATCTTTCATCGTTTCTGGCCGCGGCGAACTTCAGCTCGCGGTTCTGATCGAGACGATGCGCCGGGAAGGCTATGAGCTTGGCGTCTCGCGTCCGCAGGTCGTCTACAAAGAAGATGAAGGCGGCGAACGTCTGGAGCCGATCGAAGAAGTCGTCATCGATGTCGATGACGAGTTCTCCGGCGCGGTCGTGCAGAAACTCTCTGAGCGCAAAGCTGAGATGATTGAGATGAAACAGTCCGGCGCCGGGCGAACCCGTATGGTGTTCCACGCGCCGACACGCGGCTTGATTGGCTATCAGGGCGAACTGATGACCGACACGCGCGGCACGGCGATCATGAACCGCGTCTTCCTCGAGTACGCGCCTTATAAAGGCAAGATCCAAGGCAGACGCACAGGCACGCTGATCGCCATGGATAAAGGTGAGGCCGTCGCGTTCGCGCTTTGGAACCTGGAGGACCGCGGTCCGATGATGATCCACCCGGGCGACAAGGTCTATCAAGGCATGATTGTCGGCGAGCATACGCGCGACAATGATCTTGAGGTGAACGTCCTGAAAGGCAAAAAGCTGACCAATGTCCGTGCCAGTGGTTCTGACGAGGCGGTGCGACTGACGCCGCCGCTGCAAATGACGCTTGAGCGCTCACTGGCCTATATCGCCGATGACGAGCTGGTCGAGGTCACGCCAGAAAGCATCCGCCTGCGCAAGGTCCATTTGGACCCACACGAACGCAAGCGTGCGGCGAAAGCGGCGAACGCTTAGCCGCAAGCTAGTAACGCCGCGTTGTTTGGAAATCCCGGTCTGGGCGATAGGCGTCCAGATTATTGGCGGTGACACCGCTCAGAATCTCTTTGGCGACGAGTTCTCCTACGATGGGGGCAAGCGTCACCCCGCTGTGCATAATCGCGAAATATGCGGATGATCGGTTTGGGCTGCGGCCAATAACCGGATGACCATCAATTGGCAGTGGTCGCCATCCGATAACGACGTCTTCAATCTCTGCAGAGCCTATTCCAGGCACGAAGCGTTCAGCGATTTCTAGAATTCGCATTGCGTGCTGCTCCGCAATGAGCGGATCGGGGAACCTGGTTGGGCGATCGCGAAGGCGCGTCGAATGCGCCTGTGTGTCAGGCGCGCCGTCCTGTTCTCCTAAAACGATACGGCCGTCTTCGCGTTGGTGAATGTGGACACCAGGCGCAACAATGATGCGATTGATTGATCTCGGTTGCGGGGTCGTGATGACAATCACTCCCGGGGTCGAGCGTTGCGGAATCGGTAAACCACCAAGCAATTCAGGCGCGTTCGGATCAGCGCCTGTGGCGAGCACAATATCGTCTATCTCGAATGATCCGCATGTCGTTTCGAGGTGCGTCTCCCCCTCATCGGACGCGGTGATGTTTTGCACATCGCAATTCTCTAACACTGTTGCACCGGATTGCTGTGCGGCCGCTGCAAGACGTTGCGTGGCGAGCACCGGATCCACAGCGCCATCATTAGGAGAATACGCGATTTCTTCCGGTGTTCCTGGGATCAAATTTGGCTCCAGCGCGGTAGCTTCGTCTTGGCTTATCATCCGCGCCGGCTCGCCCCAGACCACTTGCTCAGCGATCTGACCCACCAATTTTGCTTGCCGTTCCGCGGACGGGAACCACTCAAGCGAGCCGCCCCATCTGATCGGAATCTCCAAATCGGATTGGAGCCGTTTCCAGCCGGACAATCCCGCCTGGTTGAATGCGTGATAGGTGCGCGGTTGTTTTGCCCACGTCGCATTGATCCACGCGAACGTCCCAAAGCTCGCGCGCGATGCCAAACTGCCACGTTCGA
>JALUWJ010000200.1 GCA_027019605.1 Henriciella sp.
TTGCCGATCGAGAACTGCCAAAAGCTGACACCCGCGAACACCAAAACTGCGAAAATGTAGCTGTCATTCGGTGCGTCGCCTGGAATCCAGGACGCTATCTCCGGTTGCACGAGCGCAAAAAGGGGCGGCACCAATGCGGCGACGATGGACCCAATCGTGGGAATATAATTCAGCACAAAAATGAGGGTCGAAAGGAACAGTGCGTTCTCAACGCCCAAAGCCAACAAGGTGAGATAGGTCAGCGCCGTAATCAGCGCGCTGATCACTGTTTGCGTCCACAAATAGGTCTCGATCCCGCGCCTCGCCGCATCACCAACCTCTTTCACCTGCAGACGGTCTTCAGGATCACGGAAGACGCGATCGAGTTTGTGCGGCCACGCCGATTGAGCCAGGAAGAGGAACGCCACATAGATCAAAATCAGCACCAAATCACCGGTCAAGCCGCTGGTCGCTGAAGCAATTGTCCCCAAAAAGGCTTGCCCCGATTCATTGAAGAAAAGCTCGGTCAAAGTCGGTGCATTTGCGAGATGAAGAGAGGCATATACATCCGCGATCAGGCCATTGATCCGCAGCAGATAGGCATCGCCCTGGCTTCCGAATTCGCTGATCCCCCGCGCCATCAAGGCCAAGAAACCGATGAACCCGCCAATCACCACCAGGATGGCAACACCCCGCGCCCAAGCCCGGTTCAGCAGGGACAGACGCTCATCAATGACGCGCGCAAAGCCTTCAACGATCAAAAATAGAAAAACCGCAAGTGCGAACGGGGCGAAGATTTCCCGCCCGACATAGAGAAGCGCGATAATCACGCCGGTCGCGATGATCCATATTCCGGTATTTAGTGACCGCCCCATGAGCTCCCCTCCATTTATTTCACTGGTATAGTCTGATTTTCGACAGGTTCGAAAGTCATGCTTTGTGAGGCGCTGCGACAATAGACCTCTGCGTGAGTCCTAAAACTTTCGCACTACGTGTTTATGCAAGGGACAAATCTGTTTTAGGAGCCTCAGGCATGGATCATTCAGAAAACACATCGTCCAATCCGCGCATCAAAAACGGTGCTCGGACCATTGGCGACATCATTGAAGCGCGGCTCAGCCGCCGTGGGTTTCTCGGTGGCATGGCAGCGTCGACAGGGTTGATGGCTGCAGGGTGCGCCTCGTCCAGCCCGGCACCAGTGGTCGCTGAAACACCAGATCCCGTTCAAACCGCCTCGTTCAGTTTTGAAGAAATCACGCGCGGTATGGATGAGACCCATCACGTGCCGAACGGTTATACAACGGATCAAGTCATTCGATGGGGCGACCCACTGTTCGATGACAGTCCTGAATTTGATCCAATGAACCAAAGCGAAGCGGCTCAGCTTCGGCAGTTTGGGTATAACAATGACTATCTCGGCTTTGTGCCGCTGCCGGTTGAAGCCGATGGCGCGCAGCGCGGTTTGCTTTGTGCCAATCATGAATATGTCTCCAGTCTGCTGATGCAGCCAAATATTGCGGCGACCTAC
>JALUWJ010000201.1 GCA_027019605.1 Henriciella sp.
GCACCTCTGCTTCCCTAAAGGATCGGGCAAGTCTATATCGCGCGTATGACACCACGCGACAAAATTCGTAATTTCTCCATTGTGGCGCACATTGACCACGGCAAGTCGACTTTGGCGGATCGCTTGATCCAAAAGACGGGCGGTCTGACCGAACGTGAAATGTCGGAGCAAGTGCTCGACTCAATGGATATTGAGAAAGAGCGCGGCATCACGATTAAGGCCCAAACGGTGCGCCTGGACTATCAGGCCAAGGATGGCGAAACCTATACGCTGAACCTTATGGACACGCCGGGCCATGTTGACTTCTCTTATGAGGTCAGCCGCTGCCTCGCGGCCTGTGAAGGCTCGCTGCTCGTGGTGGATGCGAGCCAAGGCGTTGAGGCGCAAACGCTGGCAAATGTGTACCAAGCCATCGATCAGGACCATGAGATCGTTCCGGTCCTGAACAAGATCGACCTGCCCGCCGCCGATCCTGACGCGGTCAAGGCAGAGATTGAGGACATTATCGGCCTCGATGCCTCTGACGCGGTTGAGATTTCGGCCAAGACCGGCCTCGGCATTGAGGATGTGCTTGAAGCGATTGTCGAACGCCTGCCAGCGCCGGGGCACGGCGAAGCTGATGCGCCGCTTAAGGCCGCCTTGGTAGACGCGTATTATGATCCTTATCTCGGGGTTGTGGTGATCGTTCGCATGCATGACGGCGTGCTGAAAAAGAAAATGAAGATCCGCATGCTGAAAACCGGCGCGACTTATGATGTCGACCGGGTTGGCGTGTTTAAACCCAAGCCAACCGATGTGGATGAGCTGGGCCCGGGCGAGGTTGGCTTCCTCGTGGCTTCGATCAAGGAAGTCGCAGATTGCGCCATCGGGGATACGATTACGACCGATAAAGCTGGCACCGAAGACGCCCTGCCAGGCTATAAAGACGTCCAGCCAGTGGTGTTCTGCGGGCTGTTCCCGATGGACGCCGGCGATTTCGAAGAGCTGCGCGCCGCGATGGGAAAATTGCGCCTGAATGATGCAAGCTTTACCTGGGAAATGGAAACCTCCGCCGCGCTCGGCATGGGCTTTCGCTGCGGCTTCCTCGGGCTCTTGCATCTTGAAATCATTCAGGAACGCCTGAGCCGCGAATTTGATCTCGATCTGATCGCGACAGCGCCAAGCGTGGTCTATGAGATGACCATGACGGATGGCTCAGAGATTGAACTGCACAATCCGGCAGACATGCCAGACGTGGTGAAGATTGAAGAAGTGCGCGAACCGTGGATTGAGGCGACCATTTACTCCCCAGACGAGTACCTAGGTTCCATTTTGAAACTTTGTCAGGACAGACGAGGTATTCAAAAGGAACTCTCCTATGTGGGCGGGCGCGCTATGGTCAAATATGAGCTTCCTCTCAACGAGGTTGTGTTCGACTTTTATGACCGCCTGAAATCGATGTCGCGCGGCTATGCGAGCTTTGACTATGAGATTATTGGCCACCGCGCCGAAAACTTGGTCAAAATGAACATTCTCGTGAATGACGAGCCAGTCGACGCCCTCGCCATGCTGGTCCACCGCGACCGCGCCGAAAGCCGCGGCCGTCAAATGTGCGAACGGTTAAAAGACCTCATCCCCCGTCAAATGTTCAAAATCCCGGTCCAAGCGGCGATTGGCGGACGGATCATCGCCCGCGAAACCATCTCTGCCCTACGCAAAGATGTGACCGCGAAATGCTATGGCGGCGACGCGACCCGGAAACGGAAACTGCTCGACAAGCAAAAAGCCGGCAAACAGCGCATGCGCCAATTCGGCAAAGTCGAGATCCCGCAAGAGGCCTTTGTGGCCGCGCTGCGCATGGATGGGGATTAGAGAGTCGCTCGGCGGCCCGCACAAAAACACGCGCGCTTCACCAAAACTTGAAATCCAGTCGGCAGCGTCTGCCGTAGAGAGAGTCTGGTAACTTGTGGAATTCGCCACTATGTTACTGTCATCGCCCTGAGGGTACACACTCCGGGCGGGCGTTAAGTCCTTATCTGGCAGGGTCCTTGAATGGTCTACCTCAGGTTCGGCTCGACCTCCGTCCCTCAGACTAAGGAATTCGCACATGGCCATGGATGCCATCACACCAAAAGATCAAATCGAACGCGCTGACGAAATCAAACGCCCGAGCATGGAAGAAGCGATGGACGCTGTCCGCACATTGCTTGCCTGGGCTGGCGATGATCCACGCCGCGAAGGCCTGATCGATACGCCGAAACGCGTGGCAAAAGCCTATCAAGAGTTCTTCGCTGGATACGAAATGGATCCTGTCAAAGAGCTGTCTCGCACGTTCGAAGACGTTCAGGGCTATGACGATATCGTTATGCTCAAAGACATCGATGTTGAGAGCCATTGTGAGCACCATATGGTGCCCATTTTGGGCAAAGCGCATGTGGCCTACATGCCAACCCACCGCGTTGTCGGGATCTCAAAAATTGCTCGCGTCGTCGAAATCTTCGGCAAACGCTTGCAAACCCAGGAAACCATGACCGCCCAGGTCGCAGATTGCATCACTGATGCCCTGCAGCCAGCAGGCGTTGCGGTCCTGATCGATGCAAAGCATCAGTGCATGACCACACGCGGCGTGCACCATAAGGATGTCGCAACGATCACGACGCAATTTACCGGCGTCTTCAAGACTGACAAAGATCTGCGTAACCGCTTCCTTCGCTTTGCGGGCCAGTAACCTATTGACCCAAAACCGACTTGCCCGATGATAGGGCAAGATCGGGGAGGGCCAAATGGATTTGAAAGTTGCAAAGACAACGATTTTTCTCGCCACTTCGGATGCGGAGTCGGCGAGAAATTTTTATGAGGAAAAGCTCGGGCTCACCCTCGCCTCAGATGAGCCCTACGCATTGGTCTATCAAATGGCCGGGAGCGAGCTTCGGCTCTCGAAAGTGCCGAGCTTCACCCCACTTCCATTTACCGTCCTGGATTGGCAGGTCGAGGACATCTTGGCCGCGCACAAGATGCTGTCGGAACGCGGCGTCGAGTTCACCCTCTTCGACGGCATGGGACAGGACGAAAAGGGCATTTGGGCAAGCCCCGATGGCGGCGCGCGCATCCTTTGGTTCAAGGATCCTGATGGCAATGTGCTCTCCGTCTCGGAACGTTCCTAGCTTGTCATTTGCCCAACACGCGCTGCTGCGTTAACCATAGCGCGTTGTGCGGACAACCGCCCGACACTTATAACCTTTGGGAGGATGGACTCATGAAAAAGTTTATCGCTGCGGCGCTCGCCGCTGGATTTATCGCTGCGCCAGCATTGGCCGCAACCATTACCGTATCTTTTGCAAATGATGACGGCACCACGCAGGAATGGACGTTTGATGACGCCACCGGTATGGCGACCACAGGCGATATCAGCGTGCCTTACACATTCGACCAGGAAGCCGGTGTGCTGTGCGCCGACATCCCTGAGCAGGGCGAGGTTTGCGCCACGTTTGACGGTGTTGCCCAAGCAGTTGGCGAGAGCGCTGGCTACACGCTTTCAACAGGCGGCGCAGGCACGGCCACCATCACGGCGATGGCTGAGTAGGACCACCCTATTCCATTTTAGAAAGCCCGGCGCGTTGGTCCGGGCTTTTTTATTGACTTCCGCTCCGCCCAACATTATTGTTTATCAATAAGAAGGAGCCTCCCATGCATGCAGAAATTGTCCGCCTCGGACTTCACCAAGTCGATATCAAGGTCGTGAATGGCGATGCGATGCATGTTCTGCAATGGCGCCGTAATATGCTGTGGGATGAGGTGCTTCTGGACGGCAAACGCCAGGCGCACTCCTCAGGTTTCCTCGGGCGAGAGAAAGTCTACGGACTGGTCTTTGGCGCCGATGAGAAAGGACAAGGCGGGACGCAAGTGATGCTGCTGCTCGACCCCAGCACGGAATACGGCAATTGGAGCAATTCACAGCGGATCAGCGGCATCCGGCTTGAGTCAAAAGACGGGCCGATTGTTTCATATGGATCGCTCGATCCGCAAGCGCTGCAAAAGCCAGCGACCTTTGCCGATTGGATGAAGAAGACCATGGGTATGGAATGGGGAAGCTAGCCGCCGGGCATTGCTTCCAAATAAAAAGGGCGCCTGGATCTTGATCCGGCGCCCTTCTTTTATCGTCTTTAATACAGCTTAGTTACGGCCGCTCACCAACGGTCCTTTGAGGACATAGGTGCTGCTGTGCAGACCAACCAGCACATTGATCGCCGCATCTGCACCATCCAGCGCGCTGTAGCGGATACGCGGCATTGTACTGCGTGCCAGCATTTCACCTGAATTGGTGTCAACCAGGCCCCAAGCCACCAGGCGCTGGTCGCTGCTGGAAAGTTTGGCTTTAAGCGGCGCCGTGCCCGCAACTGAAATCGGCACAGCCTCATTCAGGTCGCCTTCAGCTGCTGCGAAGACCTGAACCACATAATATTGGCCAGCTTCTTCCACCACACCGATACCGACATCGGTAAAGCTGTCGCGCATCATATTTGTGACGTTCAAATCATCGCCCTTGAGATGCGCATGCACCATTTCAGGTGTGTCTGCAGCTCGGCTAATGGTGACGTTCGAACCCGACGCGCCGACCAGCATTGTCCGATCAAACGCACGGATCCGGTGCAAATGGTCCCGGCCCTCTAGATCGACATGTCCGGCATAGATGCGCACGGACATATCAAGCGCATGCGACAAGGCCGCTTGATCCAGCGTTGAACGGCGTTTCAGCGGTGCCAGACCATTTGCCACGCGCTCAGCATTGAGCTCGGCAAACAACCCATCCGCGACGGTCGTATTGATATTATCTGCAGCGTCCATGCAGGATGTCGCCTCTGCGACATAGGATGCGAGCTCGCTCGAATAGCCATTTTCGAGGGCGCAGTTTGCTTCTGAAGCACTCGCAGCACCTGAAATTGCTGCTCCTCCGGCGGCCGCGACAGCCAGCAGCAGGGAGGATTTTAGTTTGTCATATTTCTGTAACATAACCGTCTGTAACTTATGTGACAGTTATGTGTCAATTCATTTTTATCCGGGATCGGATCATAATATGTCCCAGACCGGACGAATTAACCAAAGAAAAAAGGCGCCCGTCAAGGGCGCCTTTCTCATTCTGGTTTAATTTTGCGACAGAAAGCGTCGGTTTTACGCCTCTGGCTCAACCTCTTTACCGGTCTCTTGATCGATGTTCTTCATCGACAGACGAACCTTACCGCGATCGTCAAAGCCCATGAGTTTCACATAGACTTGCTGACCTTCAGAAACGACGTCTTTCGGGTGACCAATGCGCTCATTCGCCATTTGCGAGACGTGCACCAGGCCATCCTTCGGACCGAAGAAGTTCACGAACGCGCCGAAGTCTTTGATTGAGACGACTTTACCTTCGTAGATCTCGCCGACCTCTGGCTCTGCGACGATCTCTTTGATCATCTTCAGGGCCTTATCGATGCTTTCGCGATCGGTAGCAGAGACCTGAACCGTGCCATCATCATCGATGTTCACTTTGGCGCCAGACTCATCCACGATGCCGCGGATGACTTTACCGCCAGACCCGATGACTTCACGGATCTTGTCTTCTGGAACCTTGATGATTTCCATTTGCGGGGCGTTGTCAGCCAGCTGCTCACGAACGGTGTCCAGACCTTTGGCCATTTCACCGAGAATGTGAGCGCGGCCGCCTTTGGCCTGCTCCAGAGCGGTTTCCATGATCTCTTTGGTGATCCCAGCGATCTTGATGTCCATCTGCAAGCTGGTCAGGCCTTTTTCAGTCCCGGCCACTTTGAAGTCCATGTCTCCGAGGTGATCTTCATCACCCAGGATATCAGACAGAACAGCAATGCCTTCATCATCTTTGATCAGGCCCATCGCGATCCCAGAAACCGGGCGCTTCAGCGGCACACCGGCATCCATCATTGCGAGAGAGCACCCACAAACGGTCGCCATAGAAGACGAGCCGTTTGACTCTGTGATCTCTGAGACCATGCGGATCGTGTATGGGAACTCTTCATGCTCTGGCAAAACCGCACGAAGCGCGCGCCAGGCCAGCTTTCCGTGACCGGTCTCACGGCGGCTTGTGCCACCCATGCGACCGGTTTCACCAACTGAATATGGCGGGAAGTTATAGTGAAGCAGGAACTTCTCTTTGCGGGTTCCGTCCAGGCCGTCGATGAATTGCTCATCATCGCTGGTTCCGAGCGTTGCCACACAGATCGCCTGTGTTTCACCGCGGGTAAACAGCGCAGAGCCGTGTGTGCGCGGCAGGAAGCCTGCTTGCGCTTCGATCGGGCGAACCTGATCGAGCGAGCGACCATCAATCCGCTTACCGGTTTTGATGATGTCGCCGCGAACGACTTTCGCTTCGGCCTTTTTGAAGGCGGACTTGAACACGTTCGCGTCCATGCCGTCTTCATTCTCTTCGGTCGCAACCAGAGCCTCAGCCGCTTTTTCGCGAGCCTCGCCAACAGCGGCCTGACGCTCAAGCTTTTCCGTGATTTGGTAAGCTTTAGAAAGATCTTTGCCGACCAGTTTCTGAATTGCGTTCAGCTCTTCAGAGAGATCTTCAGCTTCGAACTCAAACGGCTCTTTTGCCGCCGCTTCAGCCAGCTTGATGATCGCATCAATCACCGGCTGCATCGCATCGTGGCCAGCCATAACCGCGCCGAGCATAACGTCTTCAGAAAGCTCATTTGCTTCTGATTCAACCATCATCACGGCGTCGCTTGTGCCAGCAACAACAAGATCAAGCTCTGACTCTTCAAGCTCTTCGACGGTTGGGTTGATGACATAGCCGCCATCCTTGTAGCCCACGCGCGCAGCGCCGATCGGGCCCATGAATGGGGCACCAGACAGAACCAGCGCTGCAGAGGCACCAATCATGCCGAGAATGTCCGGGTCGTTCTCGAGATCATAAGAGACCGCGGTCAGAACCACTTGAACTTCATTTTTGAAACCGTCGACGAAAAGCGGACGGATTGGACGGTCGATCAGACGAGACGTCAGAGTCTCTTTTTCAGTCGGGCGCCCCTCACGCTTAAAAAACCCGCCTGGAATGCGGCCTGAAGCGTAGTATTTTTCCATATAGTTGACGGTCAGCGGGAAGAAGTCTTGTCCCGGCTTCGCAGACTTCGCGAAGGTTGCCGTCGCCAGCAGGGTTGTATCACCATAAGTGACCATAACCGCGCCGTCAGCTTGACGGGCCACTTGGCCTGTCTCGATTTTAAGTGTCCGGCCGGCCCATTCCAGCGAGACTGATTGCTTATCAAACATACGTTTTGCTTTCTTTCATACATACGAAAAGCCCGCCGCGGCCGAATGCCTGGGCGGGCTGTTGTGAGAGCCTAGCGGCGAATGCCGAGCTCTCCGATGAGCGTTTGATAACGCTCGTCACTTTTCCTCTTCACATAGTCGAGGAGTTTGCGGCGGGTGGCGACCATCGCCAGAAGCCCGCGGCGGGAGTGGTTGTCTTTCTTGTTGTCCTTGAAGTGGTCGGTCAGGTTGTTGATCCGTTCGGTCAGGATTGCGACCTGGACTTCAGGGCTACCCGTATCACCTTCGGTGCGGGCAAATTTCTTGATCAGTTCGGCTTTACGCTCAGCTGTGATCGACATCGATATACTCTCTTTTGTCGCCTTGCGGCGGGTTGATACGCGGCCAGGTGGCCTGTGTTTTGAGGGAGGGCGGCGCGGGTTCAGCCTCGTCCGGGATGTCGTCCAGAAGGGCTAGGTTTGCACGTTGCTCGCAACAAGCCGCGCATTTCGCACATTTGGTTGCATTTGGAAAGGGTTTGTTGCGGTGCCTGTTATGGGGAACGGCAGATGGTGCTGGCTAAAGTTCTGCCTTCATTCAGCAGAAGCATACCTCGCAAAATATACACTTTGACAAGCTGCACGCGAAATCATCGTTTGGGTAATATTTTTGAAGCAAGATTCCGACTTGGTGTTGGAATTGCATTGCTCGCAAGCAAAGAAGAACGCTCACTGAAAAAATGGGCATCTAGGAAACGAATATGAGACTTCAGTTCGCGATAAAATCCGGAATTGAACGAATGGGGCTTTCCCAGCGTTATTATCACGCTCGATTACAGTATTCCAAGTCTGGTGACTGCTTAACACACTGGAATTACGAGAAAAATGTGATCTTCATCCACATTCCAAAGAACGCAGGCACAAGTGTTTATAGCTCGATGAAAGTCGATACACTTCCTCCTGATACTCATATACCAGCAACTGTGTATCGCACGACCGACCCAAAACTGTTCGAATCTGCCTATGTGTTTGCCTACATACGCGATCCTTGGGATCGATTTGTTTCCGCATTTCACTATTTGAAACAAGGAAACCATCCAAATGATAAAGCGATGCAGGAATTCTTGCAGCCAATCACTGATTTCTCTCATTTTATCAATGAGTTGAAGAATCGCCCAGGCTTTCGTGCAACCGTGATGTCCTGGCTCCACTTTTTACCACAATCCTACTTCCTATGCGACTTTTCTGGACGCTCTCTCGTTCAGAACCTCCATCGCGTGGAGAATTTCAACGACGGCTTGGATGCCGTTGCTCAGGCAACCGGTCTCAATATCATCCCTCAATTCGAAAATCGCTCGAGAAGAAGCGATTTTAGAGAATATTATGATGTAGAGTCAGCCAATTTGGTTCACAATCTATATCGCGCTGACATTGAGCTACTTGGATATCGCCCCCCTAAATAATCGACAATTGGCTTTACAAGTTCGCTCAAAAATCGCGCCGAATGATTGCGGCACAAGATGGGAGGCGTTTTGCGTTAAAGCAAAAGCAAAGGAACGACGTATTTTCGATAGAACATGATAGACGGTTTTCGTTCTGGTTTTTTGCTATTTGAGCAACCTCAAGCCGTTCGATGCAACACGATCGTAGGCCCTCGAGGAGCAAGGGCGCCTCTAAGCCAATTCTTGTTCTTCCTAGCTGGAGTTTACTGAGTTTAACCCTTCAGCCAACAGCGCTTGTGCCTGATTTTCAGCTAAGCTCGTCTCACTAAATCCGTCCAAACTCTCCTCGAAGAGCTGATGATAATTCAGCTCCGCACCAAGCCTTAGATACGCCGCACCAAGACCGATGGCGGCCCGGTCCATGAAGACAAATTCGGCTGGGATCATGACCGGCCCTTTCTCTTTCAGAAGCTTGCGGACCGCGAAGGCTTCTTTGCGGCCATACTCGCCGGGCTTGATGCCATCAGCGACACTGCGAACACGGTCATCGAGGAGCGGGCCATAGATGAAGCGCGCCCAAATGCTGAGCACTTCCACCAATTCAGTGTTCAGGCCTTTGAAGCCCCATTTCTCGAACGCGGCATAGACCGCGTCGAAATCATCCGCGAGCAGACCGCGATAGAGATCCACCACGCCCGCCACAAAACTTGGTGGGAAGATACGGATGCAGCCAAAGTCCAACAAGTTGAGACCCTGCCCCTCCCGTGTCACTTGGTAATTACCGAGATGCGGATCGCCATGGATCACTGCCGCGCCTGTGAATGGGTTCCACCAGGTCCAGAATAGATGCCGCGCAATCGTGTTGCGGACCTCTTGCGGCGCGTCTTCATAGTCATTCAGCCGGTCGCCGGTGACCCAGGACATGGTCAGCAGACGATCGGTACTCAGCTCGGGCACAAGGTCCGGCACAGTGACATAGTCCGCGTCTTTCAGCAGGTGCTTATAGAGCTGCATATGCTTCGCCTCGCGGGCATAATCGAGCTCTTCACGGAGGCGATCGGTGATCTCGTCAATTGCCTCTGACGGATCAACCGAGCCATCCAGGCGTTTGAACATACCGAGTAGCATTCTGAGCTGACCCACATCGCTCTCAACGGCTGAGGCCATGTCCGGATATTGCAGCTTACAGGCAACCTCACGACCATCATGCAGGGTGGCGCGATGGACCTGGCCGAGGCTCGCCGCGTGGGCGGCCTCTTTGCCGAACGCGGCAAACTTGCTCTGCCAATCTGCGCCCAGCTCCGCCCGCATGCGGCGGCGAACGAAGGGCCAGCCCATAGCCGGTGCTTGCGCCTGCAGCTGGCTTAGCTCATCCGCGTATTCCTCGGGCAGAAAGTCGGGCACAGTGGAGACCATCTGCGCCACCTTCATCAGCGGCCCTTTCGACTTCCCGAGCGCCGCCGCCAAAGCTTTGGCAATCCGCTCATCGCCTTTCTCTCCGCCAAACATCGCGTTGGCAGCAAAGGTCAGCCCGGCGCCCGATAGATTGGTGCCCACCTTCATCGTCCGCCCCAATCGCGCCGAGAGGCGGTTACGTTCTGGGTCTTTTTCGATGTCTGGCGTGTCGGTCATGGTCGCTCTGGAGTGAGGTTTCCACAAACATAGGGCTAAAAGCGCAGCCGCGAAGAGGAGAAGGAGTCGCGGGGGGCGAAGAACGTGTCTATATTCCCAGCATGTCGGGACCGAATCGCCCATCAATTTCTGAAATGGCTGCTGCGCGGGCTCCTGTGCCGCGGGATAATGCGGGCTATTTGGAAGGTCTGAACCCGGAACAGAAGGACGCCGTGCTGACCACGGAGGGCCCGCTGCTCGTGCTCGCGGGGGCTGGAACCGGGAAGACGCGCGTGCTGACCACGCGGCTGGCGCACATTATCGCATCCGGCCTCGCCTATCCGAGCCAGACGCTGACCGTGACTTTTACGAACAAGGCTGCGCGCGAAATGCGCGAGCGCGCTTTGAAGCTGACCGGCGATGCTGGCGAAGGGTTGCGCTGGCTGGGCACGTTCCACTCGATCTCCGCGCAAATCCTGCGGCGCCATGCTGAACTGGTTGGGCTAAAATCCAGCTTCACAATTATCGATACCGATGATCAGATCCGGCTTTGCAAACAGATTATTGAAGCCGAGAATATTGATGCGAAACGTTGGACCCCGCGCTATCTCGCGGGTCTGATCGATGGCTGGAAAAACCGCGCTCTGCTGCCCCACAAAGTCCCCGGCGATGAAGCCTATCAGTTTGCCGATGGCAAAGGCATTAAATGCTATGAGACCTATCAGGCGCGCCTAAAGGTCCTGAACGCTTGTGATTTCGGCGACCTTCTGATCCACAATATCACGCTGTTCCAGGACAACCCGGACCTGCTCGCCGACTTCCATCGCAAGTTCAAATACATCCTGGTCGACGAGTATCAGGATACGAATGTCGCGCAGTATCTCTGGCTGCGCCTGCTCGCACAGGGTAATTCGAACATTTGCTGTGTCGGCGATGATGACCAGTCGATCTATGGCTGGCGCGGCGCTGAGGTCGACAATATTTTGCGCTTTGAGAAAGACTTTCCCGGCGCGAAAACGATCCGCCTGGAACGCAACTATCGCTCGACCGAGCCGATCCTGGCCTGCGCCTCAGCGGTGATCGCGAACAATAAGGGCCGGCTTGGCAAGACGCTGTTTGTTGGCGGCGACTGGGCGGGCGATCCGGACGCCAAGAAAGTGCAAGTCCGCGGCTTATGGGACGGCGAAGCTGAAGCGCGTATGGTCTGCGACGAGATCGAAGCCTGGGCGGCCAAAGGCGGCAAGAACAGCTATGAGGATTGTGCCATTCTGGTCCGCGCCTCCTGGCAAATGCGCCTGTTTGAAGAGCGCCTGATCATTCTGGGCATTCCCTATCGCGTCATCGGCGGCCCGCGTTTCTTCGAGCGGGCTGAGATCCGCGATGCGATGGCTTATCTTCGCCTGATCCGTTCCACCGATGATGATCTCGCCTTTGAGCGTGTGGTCAATCAACCGAAACGCGGCGTTGGCAATACGACGGTGCAGAAGCTGCAGCGCTATGCCCGCGATGATGGCCGCAGCCTGTTCACGCTCACACCAATGGTCCTGCAGACCGACGAGATCAAAGGCCCCGGCAAACGCGGGCTCACCCAATTCATCGATCAGATCAATCTTTGGCGCGACCGCCATAATAGCGGCATGAGCCATACCGAGCTCGCACAGGTCATCCTCGATGAGTCCGGCTATACAGACATGCTGCAAAAGGATCGCAGCCCGCAGGCCCAAACCCGGCTCGACAATTTGAAAGAGTTGATCAACGCGATGGGCGAGTTCGACAATCTCACTGGGTTCCTCGAGCATGTGGAACTGGTCATGGACACGGGCGGCAAATCGAACGGCGATGAGGTACAAATCCTCACCCTGCACGGCGCCAAAGGCCTCGAATGGCCATTGGTCTTTCTGCCAGGCTGGGAAGAAGAAGTGTTTCCGTCACGCCGCTCACTCGATGAAAGCGGCGCCAAAGGGCTCGAAGAAGAACGCCGTCTCGCCTATGTCGGCATCACCCGCGCCCGCGAAGTCTGCCGCATTTCGTTTGTCGCCAATCGCCAAATCTTCGGTCGCTGGCAAAGCGTCTTGCCGAGCCGGTTTGTCGACGAACTGCCGCATGACCAGGTCGAGGCTGAAGCCGAAACAGGATATTCTTCCCTACCCGGCAGCGAAGACGGCTTCACCGGCACCGTCGAAGATCTTGGCGAGCGCTCAAACTACACCTCCCCTGGCTGGAAGCGCCTGAAAGAGAATGCTGGAAAGTACGATTCCGCGCCGGTCATAGATGGCAAAGCCACGCTGATGGCCTCCGAGTCCGGCCAGTCCGGCTTCAAACTCAACCAGCGCGTCTTCCACGAGAAATTCGGCTACGGCAAAGTCATGGACGCCAATGGCACCAAACTCACCGTCGCCTTCGAAAAAGCCGGCCTCAAAAAAGTCATCGCCACCTTTGTGACAGCGGCTTAAGCAACATCATTCGAAACTCAAGCGAGCAGGACCCATCCCATGAAAACACCCGAAGATGCCCTCGATGATTTTCTTGAAACCTTGCGCCGGGAGTTTCGGTCTGATCCGGAGCTGGCGCATCGGGTGGTGAAAGCGCTCGGCGTGAAGGTTGAGCTGCGCGGATCTAAGGCCGCCGATGTGCTCAATGCGCTTGAGCTGGTCGACAAAGACGGGCCAGACGGCGCGCGCGAGACGCTTCGCTCCTTCTCAGCGACTGAGCTGAAAAAGATCGCGAAGAACAATAATCTCGCGACGCCCGTGGATATGAAATCGCTCGACGATGCGGGCCTGATCGAGATGATCGCGACCCGCGCCGCCAACAAGATTGCAGAGCGCCGCCGCTAGCTCGCCGCTTTCAGCGCTTGATCCAAATCGGCCATCAAGTCATCCGCTTCTTCGATCCCGATTGAAAGACGGACGGAGTCCGGCGCCGCGCCAGCCGCAATTTTCTGCTCGTCCGTCAACTGACGGTGCGTGGTTGAGGCCGGGTGGATGACCAAGGACCGCGCATCACCAAGGTTCGCAACATGGCTGAACAGTTCGAGACTGTTCACGAACTTCACGCACGACTCATAGCCGCCTTTCAGCTGCACCGTGAACAGAGCGCCCGCCCCTTTCGGGCAAAGCTTTTGCGCGCGCGCTTTATAAGGTGAGCTGTCGAGGCCCGCATAGGTTACGCTCGACACCGCGTCATGGCCTTCCAGCCAGGCCGAGATTTTCTCAGCATTGGCGACGTGCTTTTGCATACGCAGAGACAGGCTCTCAATCCCCATCAGCGTGTAGTGCGCGCCTTGCGGGTTCATGGTCATGCCAAGGTCACGCAGGCCAACCGCAATTGAGTGGAATGTGAATGCCGCCGGGCCGAACGTCTCCTGGAATTTAAGACCGTGATAAGCGGGCTCAGGCTCGGTCAAGGATGGGAATTTGCCTGCTGCCGACCAATCAAAGGTGCCAGAATCGACAACCGCGCCGCCTGTGACTGTGCCATTTCCGGTCAGGTATTTGGTCAAAGAGTGGGTGACCAAAGTCGCGCCATACTGGATCGGGTTGCAGAGGTAAGGCGTCGCCGTGGTATTATCGACAATCAGCGGCACCTGCGCCGCATTCGCGATCGCCGCGATTGCTTCAAGATCGGTAACATAGCCGCCCGGATTGGCGATGGTCTCACAGAAGATTGCACGCGTGTCTTCGTTGATGGCAGCTTTAACCGCATCAAGATCGTCGAAATCAACAAAGGTCGCGTCCCAGCCGAAGCGTTTAATCGTATGGGTAAACTGCGTGACAGAGCCGCCATAAAGGCGCGTCGAGACCACAACATTGCGGCCAGGTTCCATGAGCGGGAAGAGCGCCATCAGCTGCGCCGCGTGTCCAGAAGAACAACAGACCGCGCCAGCGCCGCCCTCAAGCTGAGCGATCCGATCGCCGAGCGCGCCCACCGTTGGATTGGTCAGGCGAGAATAGATATACCCGACCTCTTGAAGGTTAAACAGCGCCGCCGCATGATCCGCATCGCGAAACACAAAGGCCGTCGACTGGTAAATCGGCACTTGGCGCGCACCGGTCGCCGGGTCCGCAACAGCGCCCGCATGAATTTGTTTGGTATCAAAGCCGAGGTCTTGTTCGCTCACTGGATCTTCTCCCATCTCGTTTGAGATGGGTCGTAGACCACGGCGCTTACAGGTTCAACTAAAGCTTGGCTTTAGTGTTTCGTGGCTTCGTCTTCGCCGCCAATGCCGTCCCAGAATTTTTTCACGCGGCCCATAAAGCCTTCGGATTCTGGATTACAATCCTTGCCTGAACAATCGCAAAACTCGCGCAATATTTCTTTCTGGCGCGCGGTGAGATTGCGCGGTGTTTCAACAAACATCTCAATATAGAGATCGCCCGTCTGGTGATTGCCGCGCAGGCTTGGCATGCCCTTGCCGCGCAGACGCAGCTTGCGGCCGGTTTGTGCACCTTCCGGAATGCTGACCCGCGCGCGCCCGCCATCAATTGTCGGAATTTCAATTTCGCCGCCGAGGGACGCGGTGACCATTGAAACAGGGGTTCGGCAGTAGAGGTTTGGTCCGTCGCGCTCGAAGATATCGTGTTCATCGACGTTCACGAAGATATAGAGATCGCCTTTAGGTCCGCCTTGCGCTCCCGGTTCCCCTTCGCCGGACAAACGGATCCGCATGCCGGTCTCGACCCCGGCCGGGATTTTGACCGATAGGTTGCGGTCTTCCTGAACCTGACCCGCGCCATGGCAGGTTTTGCACGGTTTTGCGATGATCTGGCCTTTGCCATTACAGCGCCCGCAGGTGCGCTCCATGGTGAAGAACCCTTGTTGCGCGCGAACCCGGCCTGCACCGCCGCATGCGGGGCACGTTTCCGGGCTCGTTCCAGGCTCAGCACCGCTGCCGTCACAGGTCGAGCAATCAACCGCGGTTGGCACGTTAATCGTCGCGTCCTTGCCGTTGAATGCCTCTTCCAGAGAGATATCCATGTCATAGCGCAAATCAGCGCCGCGCTGCGGCCCGCCGCGACGACGGCCACCGCCAAATGGATTGCCGCCAAAGACCTGGCTGAAAATGTCCTGGAAAATATCGTTCGGGTCACCGCCACCGAAGGGGTTACCGCCCCCGCCGCCGCCCATGCCGTTCTCAAAGGCCGCATGGCCAAAACGGTCATAAGCCGCCTTCTTCTCAGCGTCAGACAAGACGGCGTAAGCTTCGCCAACCTCTTTAAACATCGCCTCGGCTTCAGCATCATCCGGGTTCTGGTCCGGGTGATACTTCATTGCCAGCTTCCGATAGGCGCTCTTAAGGGCCTTCTCGTCCGCATTTCGGTCTACACCGAGCACGTCATAATAGTCGCGTTTGCTCATGAAACGGGTGCCTATTGTTCTAATTCACTCTCGATCGCCAAGGTGGGGAGGTCCGCAGCGAAGTGCAAGGCCTGTCACTGTAGCCCTAACCCACCTTTTCGATTTTGGTGTCGCCCAGCACACGGTCTGAGATTTCTTTAGGCACGATCATCAGTGTCTCAGAAACGGTTTGATCCCATTCTTGAAGCAATTCAGCCGCGCGGGCAGACCCGGTCCGCTCCTGATGGATATCGAGCATCATTTTGAACACATCAATGTGCTTCTGATCCATATCGCCAACTGGATACCAATCGATCGCATCCGGGTTCGCAACATGCTCAAAGCGTTTTTCAGGGTCCCAGATATAGGCAATGCCGCCCGTCATACCGGCGCCGAAATTGTCGCCAACAGAGCCGAGGATGGCGACGCGGCCACCGGTCATATACTCGCAGCCATTCGCGCCGCAGCCTTCAACAACCGCTTCGGCGCCAGAGTTTCGAACGCCGAAACGAACACCAGCTTGTCCCGCCGCATATAACTTGCCGCTGGTCGCGCCATACAGACACGTATTGCCGATAATCGTGTTTTCGCCGCTCTGATAAGACGCATCAGCGGGCGGCCGCAATTGAATGGTCGCGCCGGAAAGGCCTTTGCCGACATAGTCGTTCGCGTCACCAATCACATCCAGAAGCAGCCCCTGAACGCTAAAGGCGCCGAGCGATTGCCCTGCACTTCCAGTCAGACGGATGTGCAAGCGGCCTTCTGGGAGCGCTTTTTCACCAAACTTGCGAACGATCGCTGAGCTGGCGCGCGCGCCGATTGTGCGCTGGACGTTTTGCACCTCATAGGTGAGCTGCATCTTCTCGCCGCGCGCAAAGAATGGCTCACCATCGCGTAGGATTTGAGCATCGAGTGTGTCCGGCACATCTTCCCGGCGATTGGGCTCATAAGAGATTGCCGTCGCCGTATCGACTTGCACCAGAAGCGGGTTCAAATCCAAATCGTCCAGATGCGGCGCACCGCGTGAGACCTGAGCGAGGAGGTCGGTTCGACCAATCGCTTCATCCAGTGAATTCAGGCCAAGCGACGCCAGGATCCGGCGCGCATCTTCAGCGACAAAGCTCATCAGATTAATGACCTTGTCAGCTGTGCCGGTGAATTTAGCACGCAATGACTCATCCTGCGTACACACGCCGACGGGACAGGTGTTCGAATGGCACTGGCGCACCATGATACACCCCATGGCGACCAGGCTGGCAGTGCCGATGCCATATTCTTCGGCGCCGAGCATGGCGGCGATGACAATATCGCGGCCTGTGCGCAGACCGCCATCGGTCCGCAATGTAACCTTGTCGCGAAGATTGTTCAGGCTGAGCACCTGGTGGGCTTCTGCAAGCCCCATTTCCCAAGGCAAGCCAGCATATTTGATACTGGTCTGCGGCGAAGCGCCGGTGCCGCCGACGCCGCCAGCGATCAGAATGATGTCTGCTTTCGCCTTTGCGACACCCGCAGCGACCGTTCCAACACCTGACTGAGCCACCAGTTTCACACAGACCCGGCAATCCGGATTGATCTGCTTCAGGTCATAGATCAGCTGCGCCAAGTCCTCGATCGAATAGATATCGTGGTGCGGCGGCGGACTGATCAGGGTCACACCCGGGGTTGAGTGACGGTTCTTGGCAATGAATTCTGTGACTTTAAAGCCAGGCAGCTGCCCGCCTTCACCAGGCTTCGCGCCTTGTGCGACTTTAATTTCCACTTCACGGCAATTGTTGAGGTATTCGGCGGTGACCCCGAACCGACCAGAGGCGACCTGCTTCACAGCAGAGTTCATATTGTCGCCGTTTGGCAGCGGACGATAGCGCTCGCGCACCTCGCCGCCTTCACCGGAAACCGACTTCGCACCGATCCGGTTCATGGCGACGTTCAGCGTGCCGTGCGCCTCTGGGCTTAGCGCGCCGAGCGACATGCCGGGCGTTACAAAGCGTTTGCGGATCTCATTGACCGATTGCACGCGTTCCAATGGCTCTTCTGGACCGGCAGGTTTGAAATCGAGCAAGTCGCGCAGCTGGATCGGTTCATCACGCTTTTCGATGACGTCTGTATACTTCTGGAACAGGCTGTAATCGCCGCGATCACAAGCGGCCTGAAGCATATGGATAGAGTTTCCATCCAAGGCATGCGGCTCGGACCGCGCCCGCAGTCGGTAGAACCCGCCAACCGGCAGTGCAACAACGTCTTCGTCAAACGCCTCTTCGTGACGGGTGACCGCGTTCTCTTCAATGCCCGCAAGGCCAAGACCAGAAATGCGGCTGGCAAGCCCCGGGAAATAGTCCGCGACCAGAGCGCGTGAAAGACCCAGCGCCTCAAAATTATAGCCGCCCCGATAAGAAGAGATCACAGAGATCCCCATCTTAGACATGATCTTCAACAGACCTGCCTCAATCGCTTTTTTGAAGTTCAGAACCGCTTGGCCGAGCGTAATGTCGCCGAGCAAACCGCGATCATGGCGATCCGCAATCGCATCTTGAGCGAGATAAGCATTTACACAGGTCGCCCCGACACCGATCAGCACAGCGAAATAGTGCGTATCGATACATTCAGAGGATCGAACCGTAATCGAACAGAAGGTCCGCAGGCCTTGCGCCACCAAATGTGAGTGAACCGCGCCCGTTGCCAAGATCATTGGGATCGCAACATGCGTATCGCCTTGCGTCTCATCGGTGAGAACGATGTGTTCCCGGCCAGCACGCACGGCATCTTCAGCTTCCTGACGGATCCGCGAGAGCGCGTCCTTCAAGGCCCGTCCGTCGCCGGTCGCATCATCCAGCTCGAACGTACAATCGATCTTCTGGACACCGTCGCCTAGCATCTTGGTCAAGCGCTCATACATGCCCGTCGACAGCACCGGACTATCCAGGACGAACACATCCTGCTGGGTTTCATCCGTCGTCAGCACGTTGCCGAGATTTTTGAACCGGGTCTTGAGGCTCATCACCCGGTCTTCACGCAGCGGATCAACCGGCGGGTTGGTCACCTGACTGAAATTCTGACGGAAGAAGTGCGAGAGCGGACGGAATTGTTCAGACAGCACCGCGACCGGGCTATCATCGCCCATCGAGCCGATGGCCTCTTTGCCATTCTCCGCCATCGGCGCGAGAATGAGCTCCAAAGTTTCGAGCGTGAAGCCAGCAACTTTTTGCCGGCGCATCATCATCTCGGTTTCGAACAGACGCGGCTCTGGCCCTGGCCCAATTTCCGGATCAAGGTCGCGAACGTTCTTGAGCCATTTCTCATAAGGGTGCTCTTCGGCAAGCTCGTCGACAATCTCTTCGTGCTCGTAAAACTTCCCGGTTTGCAGATCAGCGGCAATCATGCCGCCCGCTTTCACGTGTCCACGGCGAACGACTTCATGCCCTGAGAGCGGGCACATGCCGGTTTCAGACCCAACCGCGAGAATACCGTCCCCGGTCAGCGCATATCGAAGCGGACGCAAACCATTGCGGTCCAAGCCAGCAACCGCCCAACGGCCATCATAGGCGCAAACCGCAGCCGGGCCGTCCCACGGCTCCATGACAGAGTTACAATAGGCATACAGAGCCGCATGCTTTTCCGGCATGATCGAGGCGCGTTTTGACCAAGCTTCCGGGATCAGCAGCGCCTTCGTCATTGGTGCCGTGCGGCCGGCTTTACAAAGGATCTCGAACACAGCGTCCAAGGCGCCAGAATCCGAGCTGCCTTGCGGCGCCACGGGTTTTACATCGTCGACATAGTCGCCAAACGTTCCCGAGACCATTTTGATCTCGTGGCTTTTCATCCAGTTCAGGTTGCCGCGAAGCGTATTGATTTCACCATTGTGGGCGAGCATCCGGAACGGCTGCGCCAAGGCCCATTGCGGGAACGTATTGGTTGAATAGCGCTGGTGATAAATCGCAACCGCAGACTCAAACCGCTCGTCCTTCAGGTCGAGATAGAAATTGTCGATATCCTCGGCGAGGAACATGCCTTTATAGATCAGCGATTTGTGGCTGAGCGAGCAGATGTAGAAGCTTGGAATGCCCGCCTCGCGGGCCCGGCGTTCAATCCGACGGCGACAGATATAAAGCGCCCGCTCCAGCTCTTCCGGATCGCGTGCGCGATCATCGCGGAACATGATCTGTTCGATTTCGGGACGCGTGTCCTGTGCCTTCTGACCGATGATAGAGACATCGACCGGCGGCTGGCGCCAGCCATAGATATAGAATCCAAAGTGGAGGATTTCTGTTTCCACGATCGCCCGCGCCGCTTCTTGCTGGCCAAGATCGGTGCGCGGCAGGAAGATTTGCCCGACGCAGATTGGATCTTCGGTCGGCTCGTGACCGCAGCGACTGACTTGGTAGCGAAAGAATTCCTGTGGAACCTCAACCCGGATGCCGGCGCCGTCGCCTGTTTTGCCATCCGCATCGACCGCGCCGCGGTGCCAGACATTCTTCAGCGCCTTGATGCCCATTTCGACGATTTCACGCCGCGGCTTGCCGTCGAGTGCGGCAACCAGGCCGACGCCGCACGCACTATGCTCATCCTCAGGATTGTAAGCATGCGCATCGATCAGGCGATCACGATTGGCGAGATAGTTTTGTACGAATTCAGTCATTGCGGAGCTTCCTCTGCATCGGGGGCATATTTGGCAAACACTTCGGCGCCAGTCAGTTGGGGGGCATCATCGGTGATGTCGTAATAGTCAGGCTTCTCATCGATGAAGTAATGTTCGGTGATCTTCAGGCCTTTGGGCATGTCGAATGATCCGGACTCGCCCATGATCAATCCACCGTCGAGCAAACGATAGAACAGGGTTGAGCCGCACGTTTTGCAAAAGCCGCGTTCAGCCCAGTCTGAACTGCTATACCAGCCGACATTGTCTTCACCCTTGGTGATCTGGATGCCATCGGCGAAGTTCGCTGAAAGGGACGGGCCGCCATGCCAACGCTGACACATTTCACAGTGACAGGAAGCGACGCTCGCCTCGCCAAGACCTTGCATTTCGATGGCGCCGCAGAGGCAGCGCCCATTGTGCACGTCTGCCATCTCAACTTATCCTTGTGCCATTGGCGATCGGTGCATCCGGGCCAGCGAGCCGAATGGCGCCTGCATCATCGGCAAACCCCAAAGTCAGCACTTCCGACATGAACTTGCCGATCTGGCGCGGCGGGAAGTTCACGACGCCCATCACCTGACGGCCGATCAAAGTATCAGGCGCATAATGTTCGGTGATTTGAGCCGAGCTCTTTTTGGCACCAATCGTCTCACCGAAATCGATGACCATTTTGATCGATGGCTTGCGCGCACCCTCCAGAGGCGCGGCATCCGTCACGGTGCCGATCCGGATGTCCACGGCAAGAAAGTCGTCGAAGCTGATTTCGGGCATGGCCGGCGCGTCCGGCGTAAAGCTTAAATGCATGCTCTACTCCGCTGCGACTTTGCGCGCTTTCGCAGCGGCGCGCATGGACTTGTGCATTTGCTCCGCCGCCTCGCGGCCATCGACAATGGCCCACACGACCAGAGACGCGCCGCGCACAATATCGCCCGCCGCGTAGACTCCAGGCAGGCTCGTTTCCATGGTCTTGAAGTCGACTTGAATCGCGCCCCAACGATTTACGCGTAGGGCGGACTCGTCGAACAAAACGGGCAAGTCTTCAGGATCAAAACCGAGCGCCTTGATCACCATGTCGGCTTTCATGTCGACCGTCTCATCAGTTTTCTCTGGAGACTGACGGCCGGACGCGTCTGGTGCACCCAGTTTCATGCGGCGGACTTTCACGCCTTTGACCTTGTTGGCTTTGGTGTGAAGCACAGCTTCTGGGCCAGACAGCCACTCAAATTTAACGCCTTCTTCCTCTGCGTTTGCGACCTCGCGCTGCGAACCCGGCATGTTGGCGCGGTCGCGGCGATAGAGACAAGTCACAGCTTTCGCGCCTTGGCGCACCGCCGTGCGGACGCAGTCCATCGCCGTGTCGCCGCCGCCAATAACGACCACGCGCTTGCCATCAGCGTTCAGCGGGCCTTCTTCAAAAGCTTCAACCGTATCGCCGAAACCAACGCGGTTGGACGCGGTCAAATAATCGAGCGCCGCATGCACGCCATCCGCTCCGACGCCTGGAACCTTCAGATCGCGCGCTTTGTAAACGCCCGTCGCGATCAGGACGGTGTCATGGCTGTCGCGGATCTCGGTCAGGCTAATATCTTGGCCGACATCGCAATTGAAACGGAACGTTATGCCGCCGTCTTCCAAATGCTTGATGCGACGTTCAACAATGTCTTTTTCGAGCTTGAAGCCAGGAATGCCATAAACGAGCAGGCCGCCGCCGCGATCATAGCGGTCATAGACGGTGACTTGATAGCCTTTCCGGCGCAGCTGTTCGGCAGCTGCCAAACCACCAGGCCCAGCGCCAATGATCCCAGCGGACTGCGTGCGCTCGCGCCGCGGCTTGATCGGCTTGATCCAACCCTCTTCCCAAGCGGTGTCTGTGATATGACGCTCGATCGAGCCAATTGTCACTGTGCCGTGGCCAGACTGCTCAATCGTACAGATGCCCTCACAGAGACGGTCTTGCGGGCAGATACGGCCGCATATCTCTGGCATATTATTGGTCGCGCTTGAGACCGCATAGGCTTCTTCCAAGCGGTCTTCGGCCGCGAGCTTCAACCAATCTGGGATATTGTTTGAGAGCGGGCAGCCTTGCTGACAAAACGGAACCCCGCACTGTGAACAGCGTGACGCCTGGTCTCGCGCGGCCTTTTGAGCGTAATCCCCATAGATCTCATTAAAGTCAGTTTTACGCGTCTTCGCCGAGCGCTTTTTCGGCATGGCGCGGTCAACTTTGATGAATTGCAGCATTTTTTCTGCCATAGTGAGCTCCCAAGGGTAGAGCTTTGCTTATGCGCAACCAAAACAGGCGTCGCAAGGGCGAATTCTACCTATGTGGATCGTTTTGATATATATTTACTGCTACAAATCCACTCACCAGCGCAGCGTGAAAACCATTCTCATATTTTATATATCAATTTGATATTTGCAAATCCCGCGTGCGCGATGGCGAGAATTATGCAAGAGGCTAGACCACGTTCAAAATCTGCGGACCCGCTATGTCACTGCTCCAGCTGATTATCATTTCCCTTGTACAGGGCATCACCGAATGGCTCCCGATTTCCTCTTCGGGGCATGTGCTGCTTGCTGCCAACCTGTTTACCTTGGAAGGGCGGGACGAATTGCTGATCAATGCCGTCTCAAATTTGGGAACTCTTGCAGCGATGCTGATCTATTTCCGTAAAGACGTCGCTGCTGCAACGCTCGGCGGGTTTGAGCTGCTCGGCGCGGGGTTTCGAAAGGCACAATTGTCTCGCGGGGCCCATCTCGCGCTTTGCATCATTGTCGCGACCCCGATCGCCATCATCGCCGCGATTGCGCACGAAATGTTCGTTCCGGACAGTATCCAGGCGCATCTCCGCAGTGTGTGGACCGTCGCTGGCGCCACCATCGGCTTTGGCCTGTTACTCTGGTGGGCGGATGTCGCGGGCGGCAAAGACCGCACCGAAAAAGATATGACGCTCGGCCACGCAGTGATGATTGGCGCGACCCAAGCGATTGCCGCACTGATCCCTGGCACCAGCCGCTCTGGCATCACCATGACCGCCGCGCGCGCACTTGGTTATGAACGCACAGAGGCGGCTCGTTTCTCCATGCTAATCGGCGCGCCCATTCTCGCAGCAGCAGGGCTCTACGGCGCAATCGGATTGCTGGACGCAGACACCGCAGGCGGCATTGTCACGCTGCGGGACGGAATGATCGTCGCCGCCCTCGCTTTCGTCTCTGGAATCGCCTCCATCCACGCCTTGATGACGCTTCTGAAACGAATGAGTTTCCTGCCCTTCGTCATCTATCGGCTTCTATTGGGCGCAGGCCTCATCCTCGCGGCACCCGTCTTGGGATTGATTTAAAAGGGAAAAATTCTGTCCTGACACTTTTTTACTGGCGTCTTGGCAGGATCCTCCTTTTATAGAGAGCGATATGTCGAAAAGTGCGGGCCACTGGTCCAGCCAATCTGATCGAGTACGTGATGAAGCGCCGAGAAAAGAAAAGCGAAAGCTTAGACATTCGTCTGCCATACCAACAGAAGCAAGACTTCATGGCAGCCACAAAGCAACGAGGCGAAAGCGCCTCGGAAGCTCTGCGCCGCTACATCGCTGACTATATCGAGGAGGCTCGACTGGCCGAACAACCCCATCCGGTCCAGGAGATTACCATGACCCTCGCACGACATCGCTTTAAATCCCTCGCCACCGCGGCGGGCGCCGCCATTGGCGTGTTTTCCGTTACCGCCCTACCTTCAGCCGCCGACGCCACCGCCTTTGAGGCGCTCGACAAAAACAATGATGGCGTGCTCACAGAGGGCGAGATCGCTCCGGGCTATGATGCCGACATCATCAAAAAACTCGATACAGATGGCTCTGGCGGCGTCAGCCAGGCCGAGCTTGAAGCCGCTGGCAATCACATCGTCATCCATGACAGCGAGACCGCCTCTGAAGAGGACGGCCAGGAAGTAACCCGCAAGACGATGAAAGTCTTGAAGTTCAGCGACTCTGCAGATGGTGAAATCCACGGCGAGGTGACCACCGAAGTCGACAAGCGCATTACCATCAAACGCATGGGCGAGGGCGAAGAACTCTCTGAAGAAGAGCTGGAAGCCCTGATTCAGGAAGCGCTCGCCGAAGCCGGCGGCGAAGGCAACATCGATATCGACCTCGATTTCGACACTGAGACGGTCTTCAAAGAATCCAGTGAGTCTGGCGACACGCGCATTATCGTCAAAAAGATAAAGCGCTCAGAAACGTCGACAAACTCAGAGACTGACACGGACGAGACCGAGTAGAACACGGCCCGTTCGCCCCATCATAATAAGACCGAAAGCCTGTCCGGACACGAAAAGTCTGGCGTATGAACGGGCTTTCGGTTTTCACGCCCTCACGAAGCGGTCCTGATACGGGCACCGACGAACCTTCGGAGAGCGGCATGACGAAACCACGCCCGGAAAAGAAGACTGAAATGATTGAAGTGCGCCTGCCGCACTCCAAGAAAGAAGCCTTCAAGCGCGCGTGTGAAGAAGAAGGGATCACGGTCAGCCATGCCGTGCGCACCTTTGTTGATGCTTATCTGCGCCGGTCTCGCCGGATGAAAGCCAAACGTATCGCAAAGGACATATCGATGACCCTCATCCGCAATCCCATCAAAACCACTGGCGGCCTCGGCGCCGCGCTTGCAGCCGCCTTTGGCGTGGTGGCCTTGTCAGCTTCGCCCAGTTTCGCCGACCGCGACACCCAGCCGATCGAACCGCCAGTGCCTGACTATCCGATCGACCTTGCCAGCCAGGGCATTGGCGCCCATTGCGACAACTATTTCGATGTTAGTCCGGAAGGCTATGTCATCAATCTAGAGGTTAAATGCGGACACCCCGGATTCGTCGCATCATCACGAAACGCAGTTTCCACGCTTCGGTTCGAACCCAAAATCGTCGACGGCGTCGCGGTTGTCCGGAAGGGCGTCGTCTATCCCGTCGTCTATTTCCTGCAGGATGAAGACGGGAATGACATTGCGTCCCTAATGTCTGAAAGCGGTTAAAGCTTAAACCGCTTCAGACTTTTGATGATACTGCCCGTATGGGCGGAAGCGGTACAAGTAACTCGGCACAATCGCTTCGACCGTTTCGATTTGAGACACTCCGAGATCGTTCAGCGTCAAGGCATCGTCCGAGACAACATTATCAGACTTCAACATTTCGACTTGATCGCCGGTAATCGGCGGTGGGCCAAAAATTCCGGACGAAAGCGGCGGCACGTGCCGGAACAGCGCCCCAAAGGTCAGACCAAGCGGCTTTGCGACGAAGAAAGGTAACGGCAATGCGAATCGCTTTCGGTCAATCGTTTCGCCGATAAACGCGTACAGCTCTTTGAACGTATAGACGTTCGGTCCACCCAGCTCATAAGTATTGCCAGCTGCATCACTCTTCGAAACGGCCGCGGCAATCGCGTCTGCAACGTCGCCCGCATAAACAGGCTGAACCTTGGTCTCGCCGCCACCAATCGCTGGTAGAAACGGAGCAACCGTTGAGATCGGGTGAGACGACATTGCCGCAAAGCGATTGAAGAAATCGTCCTCTGGGCCAAACACGATGGACGGGCGAAGGATCGTCGCTGTCGGCACGAGCTCGCGAATCGTCAACTCTGCCTCGCCCTTGGTTTTACCATAGTCGGCCGAGCTGTCTGTGTCCGCCCCAATGGCTGACACATGTACGAAACGGCCTATGCCCGCTGCTTTGCAAGCTTCCGCCACGTTCTTAGCGCCGTCTCTCTGTGCGCCTTCAAAGCTCTGACGGCCTTTTTCGTAGAGAATGCCGACCAGGTTCACGACCGCATCGGCGCCATCAACAGCCGCGGCAACCGATTGCGGATTGCGGACATTCGCCTGAACGATATCGACCCAACCAGGAGCGCCAGCCAGACGAACATCGCCGGCAAGATGAGGGCGCCGAACCGCAACACGAACCCGATAGCCTGCTTCGACAAGCGCTCGAGCCGCGTATCGGCCGATAAAGCCAGATCCGCCGAATAGTGCCACTAGACCTTTTGCCATTTTGCAAATCTCCTTTAGGGCCCAATTGCTCTTCGACGAACCAAGATCATGCAGAGTGATTTTTGTCCATACGGCATTATTGCTCTATCACAGTGGAACAAAGATTGCTGCAACGCACCAAATCGAGCAAGAAGGCTTTTAAAGGAGCTGCATGTGCACAGTATTAGCTTCAATGGGCGTTTTCTCGATGCCCCTCAGACGGGCGTTCAACGCGTGGCGCGAGAGCTCATTTTATCAGTGTTGCAACACCTTGATGCCAATCCTGAACTAAGATCCGAATTAAACTTGCGTCTGATTGCGCCAAAAGTAACGAGATACGATAAACCTCGTGATGATCTTAAACTGGTTCGTTTCGGACGCTTTTCTGGACAAGCTTGGGAACAGTTGGATTTACCGCGCGCTCCGACCGGGGATTTACTTGTAAATCTTTGTAATTTGTCACCATTAGCGTCAACCAACAGCATAACAATGATCCATGACGCGCAAGTTTTTCAAACGCCCGATAGCTACTCAAGAGCTTTCCGTGCTTGGTACAAGTTTGCACTGCCGCGGATTGGAAAATCGGCTCGAAGAATTCTAACCGTTTCGAATTTTTCGGCCGACCAGCTCGCTGCCAACAGTATCGCTCCGCGCGACAAAATTGATGTCGTCCACAATGGTGTAGATCACATTCTGAATATGGTACCCGACAATTCCGTAATTGAGAGGTTTAGACTCGAGCCCGGAAACTATGACGTGGGCGTGGCAAATGTGCAGACGCACAAAAATGTATCTGTTTTGCTGAGGACCTACCAGGATCAACGCCTTAAAAACCGAACCCTGGTTTTATTTGGAAGCGCGGATCTAGAGGCTTTCGAAGCAGCAGGCTTACACCTGCCACCCAACGTGTTGCTCGCTGGACGATTGTCGGATTCTGAATTGAGAGCACTGTTGGAGTCAGCCAATAGTCTGCTTTTTCCATCTAGAACTGAAGGCTTCGGGCTTCCTCCTCTCGAGGCTATGATATTGGGCGTGCCCGCGATTTGTTCCAACACTGGTGCGCTGCCCGAAGTCTGCGGAAATGCTGCCATATACGCTGCCCCAGATAATCCCACAGGCTGGGTAAATGCTATATTGGATATCGCATCCGAGCGCCCCTCAGAGCGACAATACCGAGCTGAAAATTGCAAGAAACAAGCTGAAAAATACACTTGGTCAAAAGCGGGCGAAAAATTGATTGGTGTTATTTGTCGAGAACTTCGCCCCCCATCAGGTTGAAAATTCCCGCAAAAATAGCAGTTCCATTTGCCTAAATTAAACACCCAAACATTAGACTACAGCAACGTAATGCGGCTTTTAGCGACTTAGTAGCGCGCTCAACCATCATAAGGCGGTGATTGGCACGATTCCTGAACCGTTTGACGCCAAACAAGTACCTCATATGTATCCGCATTTCCTTAGAGGAAAAATTATGCATCAACAGAAGTTCGCGTGCTACGATCTGTTCGACACAGTTCTTTTTCGCGCAGTTCTTGCACCCAGCGACGTCTTTCGCCTCATCCACCGAAAGCTCTTAAAGGACGGCATCGTTGATGAAGCCAGAATCGGAGAAGACGCTTTTGTCGCTGCACGTCGATGTGCCGAAACCAAGGCGCGGGTTGGTGTCGAGGAATGTACGCTTGACGAGATTTGGACTCTTCTAGCGGCGGACCTAGGCAGCGATTGCGCAACTCTCGGTGTAAAACTCGAAGAGGAAGCGGAACGTCAAGTTTTATACCCGAACGCTGAGATTGTGAATTTACTTAGAAAGCAACGAGCTAAGGGTGAGACCATTGTCTTTATTTCAGACATGTATCATTCGACCAAGTTTCTAAAGAGCGTTCTGATTGACTTGGGTATATGGGAGAACAATGATCACATTTTCGTCTCCTCTTGCGAAGGCGCTCAAAAGCATACAGGCCGTCTATACACTAAAGTCAGAGCTGCATTGGGCGGCAATCCTAGATCATATCGGATGACTGGAGACAATCGCCGTAGCGACGTTTTACGCGCTCGCTTGGCTGGCTGGAGAGCAAGACACTATCGGGGACAACAGCTGAATCGATATGAGCGAACACTACTCCAAAAGCTAAACACGACGCGCCTTCAGAAGTCAGTCCTGGTTGGAACCATTCGACGATTTCGATGCGCAGATCAAAGCCATCGAACTTCCCGCTTCGTCAGCGATTTTCTGGGGTTGGTGGCAATGTTCTGGGCTCTTTGGGCGATACGACAAGCCCAGGCACAAGGAGTACATCGACTGAAGTTTGCAGCTCGCGACGGCTATCAGGCCTGGGTTGCGGCAGAGGCGCTTCACAACCTGGGTGTCACCAGCGTGAAATGCGATTACTTTTATAGTTCTCGCGCATCTCTTTACTTTGCCAATATCAACAATTTTGAAGAAGATTTAGATTGGATAGCCAACCAGAGTGAAGAACTGACTGCGAAAAAGGTTTATCAGTATTTGAATCTGGACACGGACGCCATCAAAACCAGCCTGCCCGCAAACCTCACCGAATTAGATGCTTTATCTGCCGACGACTATCGCGCACTCAAAGAAAATCTACTGCAATCAGGTTTGGCCGAACACGTAATAGACGCTGCCGCGAACCAACGAGCGCTAGTTCTCAAATTCCTCGAACAAGAACATATGATGAGCGACGAAGTTTGGGCCATCGCGGACATCGGTTGGCATTTAAATGTTCAAGCTCAAATCGCCAATATTGCTGGCGTTGATCGGACGCGAGGCCTCTATCTGTACTTATCAGAAAAACGACAGCCGCCCTCAAGTTGCGGAGTTGCTTCGGCAATGCTGCCAACGATTGCAGAAGACGCTAAAGTTGAATCCATCCCTAGTATATGGAGATACACCACCATCGCTGAACATCTCCTTAGCATGGCCCCACATGGAACCACCACGGGGTACGCGCAAGCCCCAAATGGTACGGTCGTTCCCGTTTGCAAAAACATCAACGAAACCGAGCGAGAAGGAAAAGAAGCGATCGCAACTGAGGTCAGAAAATTCGTTACGGAAAATGGAGCGGAATTCGCAGTTTTGTTTGATTCTGATCAGTCTTGCACAGAAGCACTGAGACAAATCACCAACGTGTTCATAGATCACCCCACACGGGACGCACTGAAGGGTTTACCGGGTCTCTTATCCGTTGGGCGAGGTATGCGAAACGAAGGCGACAAAAAACTTCTTCAACCGATTGGCTTTTTAGACATTCTGAATGCGGTCTTGGTGATTTTGAGAATCAGGCGGCGCGGCAACTTTGAGTGGCTGCACGGCAGATTGGTCATGACGGGACCAATGGCCACCATCGGAATACACATATCTAATTTCCTACGCAGAGGATCCTAAGCCATCTGCATGCTCCAGCCCCATACGCGCATACGCATTAGCTGCAAAGGATCGCCCGATGCAATCTAATGTTATGAAACGAACAGCGAGCGCAAGTCTCGCTCTCGCTGGCGCTCAACTGTTTGCGAGATTTATCGATTTTTTCCTGATTCTACTTCTCGCTCGGCTGCTGACTCCGGAAGACTTTGCGCTGATCGCGATCGCGATGATCTTTGTACAAGTCACTGAAGCGATTCTAGAAGTGCCAGTTTTCCAGGCGTTGATACGCACGCCTCGAGTAACCCGGAACATGTTGTATACGGCATTCACGATTTCGCTGATTCGGTCTTTCGTGGTCGTAGCAATTATCTTGATTTTGACACCAGTCGCCGCATTTCTCTTCGACGAACCCAGGCTTTACGCTCTGATGCCAGTGTTGGCGCTTGCCCCTGGTTTTCGGGGGCTCATAAACCCCAAGATCGTGTTGTTTGCCCGGCGTTTGAACTACTATCCGGAAGCGCTGATTTCTTGCGGAGCAAAGGTATTGACCGCGTTGATTGCTTTGCCCTTTGCATTAGCTACCCAAAGCTATTGGGCACTGGCTATGATGACGGTAATCTCTCCCATTTTGTTGGTCTTCGGCTCTTACCTTTTTGTACCGTTCCTGCCTAAGCTCTCGCTCAAATCATGGAGTACGTTCTCAAACATGATTGGTTGGGCAACAGTCTCACAGTTTTTTGGGGCTGCGAGCTGGCAGGCGGAAGTGTTTATCTTGGCGCAGTTTGCCTCAAGAACGACGACGGGGAACTATAGCGTTGCTAGCAATCTTAACGGGACCGTATCTCAGATTTTCATTGGGCCAGTATTTAAACCATTTATATCGTCGTTTTCGGAGCTTCGTAGACTTGGAACGCTTAGAGAAGGGTACCTCTTAGGCACCAGGACCGTTTTCATTCTCACCGGTCCAGTTTTTACGGTGCTGGCTGTACTTTCGGCACCCATAGTTATGCTCCTGTTCGGCAAAGAGTGGGGAGAAGCGCCTTTGTTCTTGACGATTCTCGCTTTTTGCAAGCTTTTCAAAACCGCGGTTCAGCCCGCGGGCAGCGTGGCGTACGCTTTTGACAAAACTATCTATGTCGCGCTGATTACCGGATGTGTTTTCTTGTTTAAGACATCCCTCATGTACGTGGGCTACGTCACTCACGGAATCCCAGGGTTCTTGATAGGCCAAATCCTAGGAGCGGTTGTTTATTTCATGATTTCAGCCTGGGTCGTGCAACGATTGATTGATCTGAGCGTGTGGCAGCAAATCAAAACCATCTTAGTTCCAGCATTGGGACTCATTGCAATGGCGCTAGTTATGCTCGGACTGAAGCAGTTTATTGACTATAACAATCAACTAACATTGTTCTTCTCAATTGCCGCGGTCGCTGCGATTGGATCGATCTGCTATGTTACTCTGGTGTTGATTGTTTGGATGCTGAACGGTCGCCCAGACGGCTTCGAAAAGCAGCTCATTCTGTATATTACGAGAATGACTCAACGCATTACATCAAAATAACTGCTGACGAGCTGTTGTCATGAGACTACCAGCAGATTGATACGGCAAGCAGATATTTCTTCCCAACCAGCGAACGAGCTGAGGCGGAAATCTCTCTTTTTCAGAAGACGGTTATGCTCTCTCGGCAGAGTGCTTACGAATAGGCGAAGTGTCGAAATAGCCTTCTGCCCTTCCAATCGCAACGTTGGCGGCCTGCTCAGCTAAAGCCGGGCGAAAACGCATCAAGTTAAACGCTGCTTTTAGGATCGGCCGAACGACCCAAAACCCCATATGAGCCCAAGAGTATCCGTGCATTTTCAGCACGCGACCGTGACCACGTGCATAATTGCGCGACTTACGTATTAGCTGCGAACTGGGTCGACGTGAATAAAGAGATTCATGGTGTCCGTACATTGAAGGATCGAAGACAATGTTTGCATCTTTTTCGAGAGCTCGAAGAACAATTTCTTGACCCTCGCAAGCTTGCCACGGTGAGGCTGCACCCACGCCGATTACCGGATCGTAGCCGCCAAGCATTTCAAGAAGATCTCGTCGAAAAAATGCCATCCATTCAATTTGAGTCGTCCAAACGTTCTGCCGCGTAACAGTTTGGGTTTTCGTTTCAAAACGTCCGTTTATGGATTGGCCGCTTTCATTCGCCGCACGCCCCGTCAATCCATCCAAACTCTTCGATTCCATCGCATCGATCGCGCGCGCGAATAGATCCTCTGGATACCAACAATCATCGTCCGGAAATACAATAAATTCACCTTTCGCGAACTCGAGCCCGCGATTCCGACCAATACTCAAACCACGTTCTTTCGGGGTATGAATGCGGCTGATCGGAAAACTGAATGCTGCATTGTCCAAAAACGACAAACGGTCATCGTCGTTTTGGTCAATAATAATCACCTCAAAGTCGCGGAACGTCTGCGCCTCAAGACTTCTAAACAATACATCTAACTCGGCCTGTCGCCCGAGGGTCGAAATAATCGCTGAAAGTTTCATACCGATCGTCCCGGAACTATTGTTATTTCAATGATAAAATGCGTTCGGGCTGCAAACGACCGCGAGCAGCATCCGAAATCGCCACCATATTACCGAGCAGGCGACCACGATAGTCTATGTATGGATGCTGGGCGACGCTCTTAACGGTATTCGCCAAAAGGGCCTTAGCGAGAAACTTGGCGCAAACACGCGTGGACACACTCCCCTTCGCGCGCAAGTAAACCATGTTCGCTATTTGCGAGTAGCCCATTTTGAGGCCGCTGTTTCTAGCAGATTTAGCCCCAAGGTGCACACCACGCGGAGACGGGTGGTATATTGCGCGTCCAAAACTTCTCGCTGCACTCGTAAAATCACGATCTTCTTGCCATGCATACAATGGAAGCCGCTCATCAAATCGCGCTTTGGAAAAAATCAAGCTTCGCACAGCCATATTACAACCGTAAAGTGAATCCACCGCCCTAGGTCTATCCCCTTGCGCCCAACATTTTTCCGGTGCCAGCTCGCCGCTCAAAAACAGAGACGCATCTCCTTCCGAAATACCTGCTCCCTTAATTCCATCCGCGAGTACTTGTCCGGTGAGGGCAACGACCTCCTCGTTGTCCTGAAAAACTTGCTCAGCATTGCTGAGCCAATTTTCATCAGGTCGAAAATCATCATCAAAAAAGACACAAAAGGATTCTCTGTCGCCGGCAAACCTATCCAGAATGTGTTCGACGCCTGCGTTTCTCTGCACGGGAAGGCCAGCTTTTTTGGCGAAAAGCACATGTCCACCGAGCACTTCAAATGAGGGATGCTCGGACAATCCCGTGGTGTCAGAATCATCAACACCCACAAACGTTACAGAAGTGGGCGACAAAGTCTGGGTGGCGAGCAGATCCAAGAGCCTATAGCATTCATTAGGCCTGCCCTTGGTAGCTACGATTATGTGCACATCCATAAGCGAATCCTTTATCAAAACTTTTCAATATTTGTGCCACTTCACTCGTTGCTGTGATGCCATATCCTACACCGAGCGCTCAAAACCGGGAACTTATGCGCCATTGGAAGAATGACTTTCTGATACAGCACCAGGTCGATCTTGTATTTTGTAGGATGCCATTGCGGCAAAAACAAAAAACAAAATGCCAAGCGAAGTCCCTCCAGACAAAGACTTGGCAATCAACAGCGCAATCAAACCAGACCTTGCAGCTGCCGCGATTTGTTTATCTTCTTGCGCCCACCGGTTCATAAATATTCGCCTGTGATTTGTTCCAAACACTCGCGCCAAGAATAACAAAAACAAAAACACCCCGATGATTCCCGTAGAAGAGATCAAAGCTATCGCGAAGCTTGAATTTCGGTTGCTGCCAAGCCCTACCCCTAAACCGTAAGAGTCAAAAACATTCTGAAGGGCCAACATGTTCCATTCCATGCGCTCAACGCCAGACTCAGAGTCTAATTTGTTGACCAGCATCTCATTTATCATGTCCTCTATCGGATTTAGCAAATCAGGGCGGAGCGCGAGTGCAAATGCGGCTAGAAAGCCTGCAAATGGGATCAAAGAGACCAAAAAACTAGTTCTACCAACTCTTCCGCTTCCATTCGGCAAGGTTGGATCGGTGCGAGAAAAATCACGCGGCAAAACGATCATCAGATATATGATCAAAGCCCCATATGCCGTAGAAGATGTCGACATGACCAATGCGATAAATGTCGCAAGAGAGAGCAGGCCTGTATAGGGTATTGAGACTCCGCCCCGCCAAAGCCTAAACGTGAAGGCAAATAGTCCCATAGCGTGTATGGAAAATGACGAAGTCTCAGAGAAGAACCCAGTTACTCGCTTCATACCGAGAACAACGTCATTTGCCCTCTGCACATAACCTGCATTTCGAATAAAATCCAAAATACTGGCCGTGCCGGTGGTGTAAGTCGCCATATCAATGACTACAAACAAGATGTTGAAAGCAACGGAAACCACAACTGCGATCGCTATCGGCCTCAGACTCTTCAATGACAAGATCAGCGCACCGACCATCAGAAAAATCGCCAAGTCTCCCACATAATAAACTGATTGCGCCAGGTTACTTGTTAGCGGAGCAATAGGCTGGCGAAGGAGTTTGCCAGGCTTGTCCGCTCCGAGAGGAAAAACCTCAAACATTCCGCTGAATAATCTGGGCATAAACACCGCAGTAATAATCGCCCAAGCGACGAATAGTATTAATAAGAATTCAGGGCGATTTAAGTCGAGCGTCTGCAAAAGGCGCTGGGCACCCCCCACTCTGATCAAAATAGCCAAACCCAAAAAGACTATCATCAAATAGCCTGGTGGTATCGGTGACCCCCCCAAGGAGTGCAGCGTAATAGCGGCCGATGCTTGGAAAAGCGTTGCAACACATAAAACTGTTAGAGCCGCAACCCGTGAATGAAACATCGCCGCGAGACAAAGCGCACTTAACAGCACACCGATTATTTCTATGCTCATACCGCGGAGCCTTCCCTACTCATGATAAGCAGATTCCCTCGCGAACGTGGAGACTATGTCCGCGGTTGGCGTTAATCAGAATAGTAGCTCGAGTAAGAACTGTATCCTGAATGGCCATATCCACGGTCGTGGTATTTTTTCACGTCCACCTGGTTCAACAAGACCCCTGTGATAGACGCACCAAAATCAGCTAATACTGACAAAGTTTCTTTCAAAGCAGATCGATTGGTTTTCAACCATTGCGCCACAACAACCACCTGATCCACCTTGCTTGCCAGCACGCGTGTTTCAGACATCAACAAAATTGGGCCTGTGTCAAAAATTATCAGATCGTACTCTCTCTTCAGTTCTTCGAGCAGATCGTTGAATACTTTTGAGCCAAAAACATCTCGAGGCGTGTTTCTGTTCTCAGTAAGTGGCAATATGTGGAGACCTGTTTTTTCGTCGACCTTAACCGCTTCTTCGACACTGCATTCTCCGAACAAACACTCTAAGAATCCAAGCTCTCCCACATCGCTGACAGCACGCGTAGATAACTGACGACGGCGGAAATCTCCATCAACGATCAAGGTCTTAGATCCGCACATAGCCGACATTCTGCCTAAGCCATAAGTTAGGGTAGATTTTCCCTCGTTAGGTTGAGATGATGTGAGAGTCACAGTTTGAATTTTGGAATCGAGATCTGCGAAAATCAAAGAAGCTCGTAAATTTCGCAATGCCTCTGCGTAGCTAGACATCGGATTGTTGACCAAATACTTCGCGGGATCTTTACGATCTACCCGCGAAAGCAACGGAAACACTCCGAGGAAGGGCACCTTAAAGCTCTGCTCAATCTCTTCACCAGTGGAAAGCTGACTATTGAGTGTCTCAATAATAACAATAACGCCGACACCAACGAAACCGCCCAGAAGAAGACCGATAACGAGATTAAGCGATGTTTTTGGGAAAGATGGGGCTGTAGGCACCATTGCTTGCGAAAGAATTCGCGCGTCTGCTTCAGCTAAATTTTCTTGATCGTCAATCTGCTTGTAACGCTCGAGATAAGTCTCATAAGTCGTTCGAGCAGCTTCCGCATTTCGTTCTAATTCTCGCAAACGAACGCTCGCGCGATTATTTTCTGATAATGTCGCGCGCATCGAAGACAAATTGCGCTCTAAACTGTTCAGCCGCTGACGAGAAATCGTTACTTCATTCTCGAGGTTGGACACAATGCGCCGGATTTCTGTTCTAATCTGAGCATTAATATTCGATGTTTGCTGATTTATCCGCTGAATCTCTGGGTGATTTGGTAAGTACCTATTCTCCAAATCCGCCTTTTCTCGATCAATTTCTGCTTGTTGGCGACGCAGATCCGCGATCACCGCAGACTGCAGTGCTTCAGAACTCGCATCTGCTGAATTGCCTGCCTCGGCCGCCTGGCGTACAGAGTTAAGTCGAGCTTCGCGTTCCGCCAAATCAGCTCGCTGAACAATCAGCTGAGCATTGAGATCTGTCATTTGTTGTTCGTTCAGTGTGGTTGCCCCGGCCATAAACAGACCTGACGCAGATCTATAGGCCTCTACGAGACTTTCTGCATCGTTGAGCTCATCCCGCAAATCAGCCAGGCGGTCTTCAATCCACGCGTTAGCGCGACGCGTAGCCTCATACTTTGCATCCAGCTGCTCAACCAGGTATTGTTCAGCAATTCCATTCGCAATTGCTGCAGCCATTTCCGGATCGCGACTGTCCGCGCCTACGGAGATGCCATATGTCGCTCCAATACGAGACGCGCTTGTTTTCGCAAGAAAGGTAGAAATCGTAACATCCATTTCCAAGCGTGGGTCTGGTTGCGACGATTCCGTCTCAAGGCTGTCATCACGCCCTCCACCGAACAGCCCCAGAACAAGACCCTTAACACTTGCCTTGGCCTGATCCATCGATGATGGTTCACGCAGAAACGGGTTGAATTCAGGTGATTTCGTCAGATCGAGTTTTTGGACAACTTTCCTCGCCAAGCTCCGGGATCGAAGAATCTCTACTTCCGTATCTACGATAGCAGAGTCTGGCGGCAAACCTGACAACACCGACCCAAAGTCAACAACATTTTTTTCGCGGGAATCAATTATCACAGACGCACTGGTTGAATAAATCGGAACGGCTTGAAACGTGAAAAACGCCACTGTCGAAAACACGGCCAGAATCACCAAAAAGAACACAGGCAGCCTGCGTCTGAACGCGCGAACGATTTGGTTTGGATCAGTTATTTTCTCTTCGGCCAAACCACCGTAGTCAGGCGTGTAACCTTTGTTCACGGAGCTAAAGCTAGATTCCAGTCGAAACGGTTTGTTCACGATCACGTCCTCGTTTGGCACACTCTGTCTTCGATGTTGGCAATACTTGTGCCCAAAATAAGGTCGATTACGGGAATATACGCAAACCAATCAAGAAACGATTGTCAGAGAAATCTTGCACATTTGAGGACTGGTCCGTCAGCTCATAAGACCCATCAACCCAGAGATTTGGGTTTACTTTCCAGGTCGCAGCCGCTCTGAGGTTCCAACGGTCATCATTGCGATCAACATTTTCAAAGTCGAAATTGGTGAATCTCGCTTCGCCAGTGATAATCACGTTTCGGCGCAATTCATGATCCGCCCTGGCGCTCACATTCGTTCTGACAGCGGCATTTGATTGGACCAGACCCGGATCAATTACACCACGTCCAGCGCCGAAGCTAAGAGTCGTTAGCTGGCTCGCAAACCATTGCAGGCTCCCATCAACCGACAGCCCGCTGACATCTTCAACCGTTGGATCGTCATATTCACTTTGGAACGCCCCAATACCGATATCGCCGCGAATTAGGTTTCGCAGCTCAAAGTCTGTACCCACTCGTAGCGAAGTATTCGAAAAATCACGATTTAAGGCCGTAAAGATGTTTGGAGCATCATAATCTGCTTCACTGTGGTCGACTTCGGCGAAGACTGCCCAGTCGCGCTCGACGGCATATGATGTTCTGGCAACAACAGACGTAACATCACGATCGCGGAAGTCTTGGTCTTGAAACAAGCCATTATCGAGCTCGACATCATCATAGTCGAAACTCTCTAATCCGACCGCACCGCGCACTCGAAGACGGCCAGATTGATACTGCAAGCCGGCTTCCCCACCGACACGAGTATACTCGACCGGCTCGGTCGCATTATCCAAGCTGGCAATGTTTGAGCGAGGTTCCGTAAGGTCGTCTGCCTGGAACGCGCCAAACAGATTCACTTCTCGGCTTACATCGATACGTCCATCGGCGCCGAGATTGAGATTCGTCCGGCTTTCTGAGGATGTATCGCCATATTCAATGTGATCCACTTGGCCACGCAGACCAAGCGCATGACGGCTCCACGTTGAATTCAACGCAATGCTCGGCACGACGCCCAGAAAATAATCATCGACCTCGTTTTCGCTGGCCGCGAACAGGTTTGACGTCGTCCCCGCTTTGAACGAGACTTCAGGACTAATCTCGAAACCATCTGTTCGAATCGGAAGGGGATCGAACTCAGGCTGTGCGCGATCCGTAACAGCTTCATACTTATTGCGGATAAAGAAATCTTCGTCGGCCTGCGCAAATGCGCCGCCAGATCCGATTGCCGCGCATACCACGCTCAAAGAGCTGATTTTGAGGAGATTCTTTTTCATTTTAGTCGTGCCTGCTTACATTAACGTCCAGCCCAGCGAGTACCCCTGAAAAGATGTAATTCACCTTAATCGAACAAACAAAATATGTTCGATGGGTGCATCAAAGGCGCGGCGAACACCCTACTCTTGGTAGTCAGAGGGTGGCGGGTTTGACGAGCCACTCAATGGCGGCAGATCAGCAGAACTCGAAAGAATGATACTGTTTTGAGCGCCAGCACCTTCTGGTTCCTCGACATCGAACGACACTGGCGTTGCTGCAGGTCGTTCTGCGCCCAGACGTGCCTCAAGCGTGGCCATGTCACTCTCTGCGAGCGCGAGCATGTTCACGGCAAATGTGTTCATCTGGCCGCAAACATTGTCGGCTTCCGACAGGATTTCCAAGGCCGCGAGCACGTCGACCATGCTAGCTTGCATCTTGGTTGTTTCAGCTTTGAAATCAGCTTGCAACAGAGACGGCGTTTCACATGATGCGTAAGCCGCTACGGTCCATGCCAATGCTTCACCGCCAAGCTCAGACTTAGTGGTTGAATCTGCAGAAGCAGAAACGCTCATCAATACACCCGCCGCCACGCACGACAAAAGTTTTCCAATCATAGGGGGTCCCCTTTTTTTTATTCCATACCCGAAATATTCGGCGGAGGAAAGTTACACTCTCGTGTCAGGCGAATCGCTTAGAAAAACCGTTCTACAACACGAATTGTGTCGCCAGGTAATATGGGCGTGGATGGATCGAGTTTCACCCGAAATTCTGTAGAGTCTTCGGCGCCTTTGATAAGGATAAAGCTCTCGTTTGCTCGATAGGTAAAGCCGCCGGCAGTCGCAACCGCGTTCAAGACCGTCAGCCCATTCGTGTAAGGATATTCGCCCGGCTGGCGCACTTCACCCAAAATATAGAATGGACGATAATTCAACACCTCAGCATTCACGCGAGGTTCCCGCAAATACCCATCTGCATAGCGCGCCTCAACCGCGCTCTGAAACTCTCGAACGGTCAGATTGAGGGCCTGGACATCCCCAACCAGTGGCAATGAAACTGTTCCAGTTCCATCTAATACGTATTCACCGGATAGCTCTGGTTCGCCGAAGACCGTTACACGCAACTGATCTGATGCACCTAGACGATACTCGTCCACTGTGCGTTCCGCCATCGTATCTAGCTCAGAACTCGCGTCCGACACCGTTGAAGATTGACAAGCTGAAACACCTGCCATCAGCAATCCGACCATTCCAATAACAAAGCGCTTCATGCGGCAATTCCTCTTCGATCTACGTGTCAGTGGCGATGAACGCCACATCGGTTCCAGTTAACTTCGCAGCCGTCAGGCGCCCCGTAAAGTAAGCGCCTGTATCTACGTTGATCCGTCTGTGGTCATTGTGTGGCTTATCAACAGGCGTGTGCCCGTGGACAACCATCACATCGAAAGTCCCATTCTCGTTCAAGAATTCATCCCTGATCCACATTAGGTCATGATCATTTTGCTCTGCGAATTTCTTGCCAGGTCGCAATCCTGCGTGCGCAAAACCATATCCGCCAATTTGAACGCTTGTCGGCATCGAGCGCAATAAGGTCTGATGGGCATTGGGAATTGCTTTTAGAAAAGCATCATGCGCCTGTTCCCATTCCGCGTTGAATGAAAGACTACGCGGAGGCCTCACACCATAGGACACCAAGGTTTCCCGTCCGCCATAGGCCGCCCATTTTGGTCCGAAACTCGGATCAGACAAAAACGAGAGAAGCGCATCCTCATGATTGCCCTTGATGTAGTAAGCTTGGAACGCATCAAGCCGGTCGCTCAGCAGCGTATCGATCACTTGCCGAGATTGTAGACCGCGATCGATATAGTCACCGAGGAAAACCAGGCTTGGTTTCTGCTCTAGGCCAGCACGATCAGCTTCGATTTTATCTAGCAATTTTGACAAAAGATCTGCACGGCCGTGCACATCACCGATGGCATAAACGACCTCCCCTTCAGGCAGCAAGGGGCCTTCAGGGCGCTTTAGATCAATGGCTTTTTCAGGTGTTGAAGCGCGAGCACTTTGCGCTGAGGGTCCTGATTGAGACCGCCGTTCACTTTTCTCATACCCCGTTTGTTTCAGCACTTTTGTCGCGAGAATGACCGCACGGTTTGCAACCGAGGTTAAGTGCTTGAACGCCGAAACGAACCAAGCAGCGCCCGCGTCGGTTGAACGCGAGAACCAGCGTTGAAAGCGAGAGATATGGTCGAACATAGTCTTGGTTGGGTGTCCCTTCGTCGCAACATATAGTCTTTCGCGAGGGCGAAATCCATTGCGACGCGTATCGTCGTCTTTAATTCAAGACGAGGGACTATGCATTCATCATACCAAGCTGCCGCTTGATTAAACGAGAAGCGAGATTAACAGCCCCCAAAAGGCTGAACAGAACAGAGTCACGGCAACGACCGTACGCCATAATGGCCATTTCTGCGCTTGCTGGTCTGGCTTTTCACGACCGGCGATCAAGGGTCCAACCGACAAAGTGTCTGCCGTTTGACCTCCCAATTCGCTTTGACTCGCTAAGTAGCGCATCCGATTCACTTCTCGTTACCTACGGCTTAATGTTAGAGGGAGTATATTGATCAGTTCTTAATCAAATCTGGTGTTATTAAACAAGAAATCGCTTTTTGCTTTTCATTCAAAGACGAATAACACGATTTCGCAGAGATGCTCCATAATAATCGGTAACCCGCAGAGATCCCGTTCACCATGTTGATGTATCGCCTTTTACAAGCCTTACCCGCAGTGGCACTCGCCCTGTTTGGCTTGGTTTCAGCGCTACAAACAATTTCTGCCGATACCAGGATCTCTGCGGTTCAATCTGGGCAGATTGCGGCTGCAGATGCAGCGACGCGGCTCTTACAAGGGAACGACGTGAACGATCCCCGAGAGTGGATCGCAGTCGCCTCTGTTCTGAGCGTCGAGGGGCCTGAAAACGACCCAGTTTCGATTGCCATACTAGAACGCGCTTTGGACGCAGATCCGTACCATCCGACTGTTTGGTCTTTACTGGCGTATCTCAGAGTGCGGCACGCGAATGAATTCACGGAGGCGGCCGCATCTGCGTTGCGGGAAGCAAACCAACGTTGCACGCTTTGTAATCGCGCGGAGCTCAAATGGCGACTGACATTCACGCTCAGCAACTGGGAACAAATGCCCGAAGACCTGAGAATGTCGGCGTTCATTGGCGCAGATTTCCTCAGGTGGTGGTATCTGGAATATGATTATCTAAATCAGATCCGCGAAAGCGCGCAGGCTTTGAGCATCCCTTTCGATGAATACCGTCGAAAGGTGAATTCGCCTGTCAGACCGAATGAGATTCCATAGCGCTTTTTGGACTTAAATCTCGATGCCGTTTTGAGACAGTATCGCTTGTATTCTGGTCTTGAAT